>DCHK01000012.1 GCA_002315615.1 Bacteroidales bacterium UBA1754
GTGGGTCAGCATTCATTGGCAACAACACTAAAAAATGCCATTACAGGCAACCACATTGCACACGCATATTTATTTTGTGGTCCTCGTGGTGTTGGTAAAACTACTTGCGCACGTATTTTCGCAAAAGCCATCAACTGCCTAAACCGAAAACCAAACGGCGATGCTTGTGGCGAATGCCAATCTTGCAAAGCATTTGACGAACAACGCTCATTCAACATTCACGAACTCGATGCCGCATCTAATAATGGCGTGGACGATATTCGCGAGTTGATTCAAAAAGTGCAAGTTCCACCTCAAGTAGGTCAATATAGCGTGTACATCGTAGACGAGGTTCATATGCTTTCGCCTGCTGCATTCAATGCTTTCTTGAAAACACTGGAAGAACCACCTTCGTACGCCATTTTTATTTTGGCAACTACCGAAAAACAAAAAATTCTTCCTACTATCATTTCGCGTTGTCAAGTTTATGATTTCAACCGAATTACGATTGAAGACACAATAAAACATCTTCAGTTTGTAGCCGAAAAAGAAGGTGTAAACACCGAAGTCGAAGCGTTGAATGTGATAGCACAAAAAGCCGATGGCGGTATGCGCGATGCATTGTCAATTTTCGACCAGTTGGTAAGTTCTACCAACAACAACTTGACGTACAAAGCGGTCATCGAAAACCTCAACGTGCTCGATTTTGAATATTATTTCAAATTGGTTGATTGCTTTTTGAAAAATGACATTTTTCAATGCGAACTGATTTTCAACGAAGTACTTCAAAAAGGTTTTGATGCCCAATTTTTTATATTAGGTTTGTGTTCGCACTTGCGCGACTTGATAATGTGCAAAAACCCCGACACTATCGTACTAATAGAAAAAGGCGACGCCATAAGAAAACGCTATTTGGAGCAAGCGGCACTTTGCACGCAAGAGTTTTTGATACGAGCACTCACGCTCTGCAACGAATGCGACCTCAACTACACCGCAAGCAAAAACAAACGACTTCTTGTTGAATTAATTTTAATCCGTTTGGCACAACTTACGGATTCAAAAAAAAAATGAATTAGACGAAGATGACGAAGCGTGGCTCGAGCGTGTCATTCGTCCGTTTTTCGTTATAGAAAGGGTTGAACCCAAACCGAAACCTTCTGTTGCTCACATCGAGAAGAAAAAAATCGTTCCAATAATTTCGCAAGAAAAAGTAAATATTTCTGTCGATTACAGAAAGAACGTGCAAAATGAGCAACAACAGCAATTGCAAAATGCGGAAACGATTAGAAACAAAAATTTCTCGTTTGAAGATTTAGAAACTTCGTGGCAAAAATACCTTCAACAAGTTGACCAAGAGCACGTTCGCAAAATGCTGGAAGACGTCGAAATACAACATACCGAAAACGATGCTGTATTTGATATTTTTGTAAATAGCAAAGTGCAAAGCGATATTTTAGGCAATGAAAAAGAAAAAATCATTGCGCATCTACGCAATGATTTACTTAATGATTCTGTTGATTTTCACATCAATATAAAAAGAAAAGAACAGATTGTAAAGAAAACGGTAACAAGCAAAGACAAATTTGAAGAAATGCTCAACGAAAATCCAGATTTTCGCCAATTAGCAGAGTCTTTAAGCTTAGAACCGCAATAATCTTTACATATTCATTCCACCGTCCACTTGAATGACTTGACCTGATATGTACGACGACATATCAGAAGCCAAAAATGTAGCAACGTTGGCAATATCTTCGGGCGTACCACCTCTGCGCAATGGAATGTGTTTGCACCATTCTTCGCGAGTTTCCTCAGGAATTTTGGCAGTCATTTCTGTAATGATAAATCCAGGAGCAATGGCGTTTGCACGAATTCCACGAGAACCAAGTTCCTGTGCAATAGATTTAGCCAAAGCAATAAGTCCTGCTTTAGAAGAAGCGTAGTTACACTGACCTGCGTTGCCGTGAACTCCCACCACGGATGCCATATTTATAATGTTACCACTGCGTTGTTTCATCATTATCGGAGCACAAGCGTGAATAAAATTAAACGCAGATTTCAAATTGACATTTATTACTGCATCCCATTGTGCCTCGGTCATTCTCAGCATCAAACCATCTTTTGTTATTCCCGCATTGTTCACCAAAATATCAATACGACCAAAATCTTGTGCAATTTTTGCAACAACCGCTTCGGTTTCTTCAAAACTTGCAGCATTTGAAGCATAACCTTTGGCTTTCACTCCAAATTGTGCTATTTCTTGCTCGGTTTTTTGAGCGTTTTCGTCAATCACCAAATCAGTAAATGCTATAGATGCACCTTCCGACGCCATTTTCAAAGCAATAGCCTTGCCTATTCCACGTGCAGCGCCCGTGATGAGTGCCACTTTTCCTTCAAGAAGTTTCATAAGAATAAATTTATTTGATATACAAAGATATTTAGATTTTGAGAAATTGACAAAATACTGACGCTGATAAAAAAATAAAAAACCTAACTACTTGTTTATAAAGTAATTAGGTTTCTTCTTCTGCGGTGCGGACGGGACTCGAACCCGCGACCCCATGCGTGACAGGCATGTATTCTAACC
>DCHK01000034.1:0-50592 GCA_002315615.1 Bacteroidales bacterium UBA1754
TTAGCAACGGCTTTGTAATCGTAACCGCCTTCCGTTAAATATGCTCGTTTTTCCAACATATAAGCACCAGCTATTAAAGTCATATCGTTGTTAGTGTCAGCAGGATCCCATTTTGAACCCATAAGAATTTCATCACCAACGATTGTCCACGAAGTGACAGTCGTACTTCCAAAAGGCACATCAGATGTAAGAACAATGTACATACCATCAAATGTTACATTAATGTTAGCCTCAGCTGAAACAGTGAACTTAACATTGTCTGAACCCTCATAACCTGGAGTTGACGCAGAAGCATCCACACTGCTATAACCATAAGATACGGCCCAGTCACCTTCAGTAATCTTGAACTCGTACGTACCGGCAGGCACTTTAGCAGAATAGGCACCAGCGGTCATTGCACAACCATCGGCTTGCCAATTTATACCACAACACCAATTGTTGGTTGCAGAGCCATTACCAGCCATGTAGTAATCTGCACTTGCACTAACTGCCATAAGAGCGGCAGCAATTAAAAGTAAAATTTTTTTCATAATTAATCTCCTTTTTTTAGTGAATAAATTAAAGTTATTGTTATTTTTTTTGTCCTATCACAATGTCAAATACCTTTGTTGTGTATTGACTATATGCGATAGAATTATTGCGAATATAATTGTTTGTTTCAATATTGCAAAATAATAAACAAGGTTTTTGTCAAAATCTTTATTGTACAAAAAAATCGCCGTCTATTTTCCATCACGCAATTTTTGCATAAATATGCAATTTCGTTCTTTTCTGCCCCTACCCGTAACGGAGCGACGCCGAACTTGCACCAACTCCATTCTAAATCTGTGTGGAATTCATACCAACCTTATACCAACCAAGTACAGAATATGTGCGGAGTATATAGCAATCTGGTACCTATTTGGTGTATTGTAAGGGTATGCTATATGTATTGTTGGGGTAGCCTAAGGGTAGAGTAGGTGTAGAGTAGGTGTATAGTAGAGGTAGAGTAGGTCGTTCTTGTTTTCTAACGAAAATCCTTATTTTTATCCCTAAAAGAATACTTTATAACCCAAAAACAAATATACTAAAAAATCACACTTTTTACAACAAAAAAGCACGTTTTTTTTGGAAGCTCTGCAAAAAATAAAACGCTCTTTTGTTAAAGACCTAAAAAATATATACCTTTGGTTTCATAAATACGGAAAGTAAGAAAAATATTTTATTAACATAAAGCATTAGCTATTATTTCGCGTTCAAAAGAAAAAAGCCTCAGAACCTGATTTCTTAGAGTCGGTCGATAGCAATGTTCACGAAGAAAGTCTCTTCGTACAATTCCTATATGAGTTAATGTTCACGCCGTTAGGTGTGGACTTATCTACAGGAATTGGCGGAAGTTCATCTGAGGCTCTTTCGTGAACGCGGTAGAAAGGTTTCACACCTTTCTTTTTGCCCGATGGTGATTGGTAGTAGTGCCGAAAAAACTATCAATCATTATGGCAGGAAATAGCAATTTACACGCTGCAAATAAGGCAAAAAAAGATGAGTTCTACACGCAACTTTCCGATATTACCAACGAACTAAAGCACTACAAACAACACTTTGCTGGTAAAACGGTATTTTGCAACTGCGATGATCCTTACGAGAGCAATTTTTTCAAATACTTTGCGCTCAATTTCAATGTGTTAGGACTGAAAAAACTGATTGCTACTTGCTACGACGGGTCGCCTGTGGCAGATACGCAAATGTGTCTTTTTGAACCCGAAGAACCATACGGCAAACAAGAAAAAACACGTGTGCCTCACAAAATAGTGATTACCGAAGTGCGCGATGTGAATGGTGATGGTGCTACCGACCTTGCCGATGTGGAATGGCTGATAAAGAACGACAAAAATGTACTTACAACCCTAAAAGGTAGTGGCGATTTTCGCTCTGCCGAGTGTGTTGAGTTGCTAAAAGAAGCCGATATTGTGGTTACAAATCCTCCTTTTTCATTGTTTCGTGAATATGTGGCACAGTTGATAGAATACGGGAAACAATTCTTAATTGTAGGAAATCAAAATGCAGTTACTTATAAGGAATGCTTTAAGTTGATAAAAGAGAACAAAATGTGGTTGGGGAATACATTGTCATATTGTGCATTTAAAGTTCCTCAAGATTATGAAGAAAAGGCTATGCGATTTTGGATAGACGAAACGGGACAGAAGTGGCGTTCTATGGGAAATATATGTTGGTTTACTAATCTTGATAATAATAAACGTCATGAATTTTTGGATTTGTACAAAACTTATTCTCCAGAAGAATATCCAAAGTATGATAATTATGATGCGATAAATGTAAACAAGGTTGCAGATATTCCTTGCGACTACGATGGTGTGATGGGTGTGCCAATTACGTTTTTGGACAAATATAATCCAGAACAATTTGAACTTATTCAATTGGACCATTGGGGAGTACTCGGGAATTTGGATAATGTAGTTAATGGTAAAACTCTTTATAGAAGAATCTATATCCGCAAAAAACAATAAAACTATGGAAATACAATTAACACCAATCCGTATTGGCGATTTATTCAACGGATTCAGCAATAGCGAAGAAGAAGGCGTATTTGGCTACGGTGGCAAACTGAACATTCGCCCAAAGTACCAACGCGAGTTTGTGTATAGCGACAAGCAACAAAAGGCAGTAATAGAAAGTATTCGCAAAGATTTTCCACTTAATGTAATGTATTGGGTAGAAAACGAAGATGGTACCTACGAACTGCTCGACGGACAGCAACGCACAATGAGTATTTGCGAGTTTTTGAGTGGTAATTTCATTGTAGATTGGAATGGTGCACTAAAAAGTGGTGTAAACCTCACACCCGACGAACTTGCTAAGTTTTTAGACTATAAATTGATGGTGTACATTTGCCGCAACGGTAGCGACAGCGAAAAACTCGAATGGTTCAGGACTATCAACATTGCAGGCGAAAAACTCACCGACCAAGAAATTCGCAACGCTGTATATTGTGGAGAATGGGTTACTGCCGCCAAGCGCAAATTCAGTAAAACAGGCTGCGTGGCATATAAAATAGCCAGCGATTATATGACAGGTTCACCCATTCGGCAAGACTATTTAGAAACCGCCATTTCGTGGATAAACAATGGAAAAGTTAAAGAGTATATGGCAGAACATCAGCACGATAGCAATGCCGACGATTTGTGGCTGTATTTCCAAAACGTAATTCAATGGGTACAGACAAAATTCCAAAAGAAGCGTAAAGAGATGAAACAAGTGGCGTGGGGCGAGGTTTACAACAAATACAAAGATGCAAAACTCGATGCCAACGAATTAGAAACCGAAGTGGCACGACTGATGAAAGATAGCGATGTACAAAAGAAAAGTGGCATATATTGGTATGTACTCGATGGCGATGAGCATCATCTTGATGTACGTGCTTTCGATGACAATATAAAACGCAGTGTGTACGAACGTCAGAAAGGTATTTGCCCAATTTGTGGAAAACACTTCGAGATAGGGGAAATGGAAGCCGACCACATAATCCCGTGGAAAAAAGGCGGCAGAACCATCGAAGAAAATTGCCAAATGCTTAACAGAGAGTGCAACCGTCGCAAGTCAGATAAGTAAAAAGTAGGGGAATCTTATGCGAAAAGAACCAGCGGTCATCGACCAATGGGAAGTAATTAGGGGTAATTGCAAATAATAGCAATGTAGCACTAATTCAAAATTTCTATTGATTATTTTTGCTTTGTTTTTTTGTAATAATTTGAGAGTTAAATATTTTTTTTAATTTTGCAGAAAAATATACTCCTATGGAAAAGAAAAAAAATACAACGACTAAGGAAACTAAAGTTAATCCAGCTTGGTTGGCGGCTCAAAAGTATCAAGGTACGATCATTATTAACGACCCAGCCTGGAGATAGGTTTTTATGCGTTATTTGATAGATACGAATATTTTTTGTGTATTTGGCATCAGACTTGAGTTCGCTTAGTCGAGATGTTCATGCTATCTTGTCTGATTATGACACAGTTCTTTATATGAGTGCAGAGTCGGAAAAGGAGTTGATAGTTGCTTTTCGTAACAAAAAACTTTTAAGTAAACGTTGGAAAAACGAAATCGAGATGATTCGTGCTATCGAAGACGAGTTCTATATTCAGATACTTCCTATTAAAAGGGAGCATATGGAATTTTATGCCCAAATGGAAATAAATGAAGCACAAGGGCATAAAGATCCTTCGGATCATATAATTATTGCGCAATCAATTTGCGAATGTATTCCTCTTATTAGTAGCGATACACGTTTCCCATTTTATAGGCAACAAGGACTTGAATTAATAGAAAATAAAAAGAATGCGTAATATGCCTATCTAAAAAGTGAGGCATAGTAGTGTATTCAAAATTCAAAATTTTCCCATTAGTACCCTAAAATCTTCAGCATCGATTTGTAACTCTGCTCTTTGGCAAAAAGTTTAGTATAATATTCGCCATTTTCGTCAATATCTATAACCACAAGTTTTGGTGCAGGAAGCAAACAGTGTTGAATACCTCCAAAACCACTCAAAGCCTCTTGGTATGCTCCCATATGGAAGAACCCTATGTATTGCTCTCTACCTTCTACCATTTTTGGTAAGAATATGGCATTTGAGTGCACTTCGGCATTGTAAAAGTCTTCGCTGTCGCAAGTAAGTCCGCCAAGGTGAACGCGCTCGTATTCCGAGTCCCAGTTGTTGATGGCCATAAACGGGTAGCGTTGGTTGATAGCCCAAGTGTCTGGCAATGTGGTAATAAAAGAACTGTCAATCATATTCCAACGCTCGCGGTCGTTTTGTTGCTTTTGGTTGACGATAGAGTATAGCATTGCACCACTTTCGCCCACGGTGTACGAACCAAATTCTGTAAACAAGTTAGGCTCTGGCACGCCATTTTGCTTGCAGATAAGTTTTATTTGCGAAACAATTTCTTCCGCCATATATTCGTAGTCGTACGTAAAGTCGAGGTGTGCTTGTATAGGCAGTCCGCCACCTATGTTGAGGCAGTCCAAGTCTGGCGACTCTTTGCGCAATTCGCAGTACATATTCACCGCTTTGTTCAATTCGTTCCAGTAGTAAGCCGTGTCTCTTATACCTGTGTTGATGAAAAAGTGAAGCATTTTCAGTTTCACGTGCTTATTGTTCTTTATTTTTTCGCGGTAATATGGAATAATGTCTTTGTATCTAATTCCTAATCTCGAAGTATAAAAGTCGAATTTAGGTTCTTCTTCCGATGCAATTCTAATACCTACATTAAGGTCTTCTTCAAAATCTTTTTGTAATAAATCAAGTTCAAATTTATTGTCAAGTATAGGAATTACTTTCTTGAAACCCAGACGAATAAAGTTTTGAATGTTCTCAATGTATTGCGGACGTTTAAATCCGTTGCATATAATAAAAGTGTCTGGTTTAAGTTGTCCGCTTTCGTGCAAACATTCCAATAGGTTAATGTCGAATGCCGATGAAGTTTCAAGGTTTACACCGTTTTTTAGCACTTCTTCCATTACAAACGAGAAATGCGAACTTTTTGTACAATAGCAATAATTATACGTTCCGTTGTAGTCGGTTTTTGCCATTGCTACATTAAACAAACGACGCGCTTTTTGTATATTTTGCGATATTTTTGGTAAAAAAGCGATTCTTAATGGTGTGCCATATTGTTTAATGATGTCCATTAAAGGCACGTCGCACCAATACAATTCGTCGTCTTTTACCGAAAATTCTTCGTTCGGAAACTCAAATGTTTGTTCAATTAAGTCAATGTACTTGTTTTTCATTTCTTTAGAAATTTGTAATGGTTAAAATTTAATGAAAAATACAATCCAAGTGAGTTAGATTGAATAATTTTTAGCAATGTAATTCACTTGGATTTGCAAATGTATGTATTTTTAAGATTAAGAAGTACTATTTTTAGGTAAAATCTTGATTTGTGCCGAAAAAAAACAAAAAAATGTTCAGAAATGGCGATATATTTTTAATTGTGCCGAATCGGTATTATTTTTGTAGAAAACTTATGATTGTATGGATATTAAAAGTGCCGAATTTGTAATAAGTAATTCAGATTATAATAAATGTCCGCAGGGAAATTTGCCCGAATATGCGTTTATTGGGCGTTCTAATGTGGGCAAATCGTCGCTCATCAATATGCTGACGAACCGAAAAAACTTGGCTATGACGTCGTCAAAACCAGGCAAAACACTGCTGATAAATCATTTTATGATAAACAATGAATGGTTTTTGGTCGATTTGCCAGGATATGGATTTGCACAAATTGGCAAATCGGCTCAAGCAAAACTGAAAGTTATCATCGAAGGATATTTGCTCAATCGCCAGCAGTTGACCAACGTGTTTTTGTTGATTGATAGCCGACTCGAACCACAAAAAATCGACCTTGCTTTTATGGAATGGTTGGGCGAGAATGGCGTTCCTTTCTCAATAGTTTTCACAAAAGCCGACAAACTTTCAAATTCAAAATTGTGTGGAAATATTGATGCGTACAAAAAGAAATTGGAAGAGGTTTGGGACGAATTACCACCCGTTTTCATTTCGTCGGCAGAAAAGGCAAAAGGTCGCGACGAGATTTTGAGTTATATTGATGACATTAACAAGGAATTGAAAAACTGAGAATATGAAAAAGAAAATTTTTGTTGCAGTATTGCTCATTTTGGTGCTTGGCGTAGCAGTTTATTTTGTGCTGAAACCGAAAAATCGTTTTGATGTAAACGTGTCAAATATCGATTTGAATGTGAAAATAGAACGTTTCGATGCAGATATTTTCAATACAGACACTACAAAAATCGATGCAGAAATTGCTCGTTTCAGAGAAAAATATGGTGAGTTTTTCGATATCTATTCGCAAGGTATTATGATGTTTGGCAATCCCGAAAGCGAAGAGTTTGCTCAGACATTTAAGTTGTTTTTGGCAGATACTACTTTTCATAAAGTGTATGCCGATGCCGAGGCGAAGTATGCCGATGTGTCTGACATAGAAAAGAAACTGACCGACGCTTTCCGTCGTGCCAAATATTTTTTCCCCGAAAAGCAAATCCCGCGTTTGTTGATGCACGTTTCGGGCTTTAATCAGTCCATAGTGGCTGCCGAAGATGTGTTGTCGGTGAGTATCGATAATTACTTGGGCGAAGATTATTCTATGTACCAAAATCTTTTGTACAAATATCAAATGATTGAAACCAAAAAGGAAAAAGTTCCTTCGGAATATGTGAAAGGGTGGCTGTTGACCGAGTTCCCAATGGAACAACCAACCGAGCGACTTTTGGAAAATATCCTTTACCGTGGTAAAATTATGTTTGTGTTAGAAACCCTTATGCCCGACGAAGACGAATGTATGCTGATGTCGTACACACCCGAACAAATGAAGTGGTGCTACGACAACGAACATCAAATGTGGACGTATGTGATGGAAGAAAAACATTTGTTCAAAAGCGAGCGAATGATTTCGGCAAAATACATCGACGAAGCACCTACAACTTCGTTTTTCCCAAACGAATCTCCTGGACGTGCAGGTATTTGGATTGGTTGGCAAATCATCAGAAAATATATGGAGAAAAACAAAAATGTTTCGCTCGGCGAACTGATGAAAAACCAAAACTATCAGAAAATTCTCGAACAATCGGGTTACCGTCCGTAGATGAGAAAAAAGTTGTAACTTTGCAACTGAAAAATTTAGCGAATGAATTTGACTCAATATTCTTCTGTGTTGCTCGAAAACGCGGTGAACGAATTTGCAAAACTACCGGGCATTGGTCGCAAATCGGCACTGCGATTGGTGTTGCATTTGCTTCGACAACCAAAGGAGGATGTTGAAAAGTTTACAACCGCAGTTTCTACTTTGCGACAGGAAATAAAGTATTGTAAAGTTTGCCATAATATTTCCGACACCGATGTTTGCCAAATATGCGCTTCTCCGTCGCGCGACGAAAGCACGGTTTGCGTGGTAGAAAACATTCAAGACGTGATGTCTGTCGAAAATACGCAACAGTTTCACGGTTTGTACCACGTTTTGGGCGGAATCATTTCGCCTATGGATGGGATTGGTCCCAACGATTTGGAAATTGAAAGTCTTGTTCAGCGTGTGGGCGAAGGTAAAGTGCAAGAGGTTATTTTGGCTCTTAGTCCAACCACCGAAGGCGATACAACTAACTTTTTTATATTCAAAAAGTTGTCGCCGTTTAATGTGAAAATTACAACCATTGCGCGTGGTGTCGCCATTGGCGATGAATTAGAGTATGCCGACGAGGTAACGCTCGGTCGTTCAATACTTAATCGTACTAATTTTATTGACTCTTTTAAATTATAAACAAACTTCTTTTTTTTTGAAAATGACAGAAATACTGAAAAAATTATTGAGAAACTATTATATTTGCTACATCTTGCTTGTGGCAAGTGCATTTGCTGGATTTTATTTGGCGCGTTATTTTCGTGTGCAAGACCCTGCAGAAGTGCAGACTTTCACTACTATCGGAATTGTGTTGCTATTGGCTTCAATTCCTTATTCTTTTCACTACTACAAAAAGTGTATAGAAAAATTGAAAGCACAAAGCGAAGAAGTGCAATTTAAAGAAATTGTGAAAGTTGTGAGCATACGTTTGGCAATAGTGGTCGTTCCACTAATGTTTAATATCGTATTTTTTTACCTTACGGCAAACGTATCGTTGATATTTGCAGCAGGAATGTCGGCTTTGGTGCTGTTGTATATCAAACCAAGCGAAAAAATATTTACAAAAGATTTGGCCGACGAAAATGATAATATTACTAACGAAGAAACAACGGAGGAAAAATGATTATAGCAGTAGATTTTGATGGAACTATAGTTGAACATCAGTACCCTAAAATTGGGCGAGAAATTCCTTTCGCTATCGATACACTTTTGCGTTTGCAAGAAGACCATCATCAGTTGATTCTTTGGACTTGTCGCGAAGGCAATTTGCTCAAAGAAGCGGTGGATTATTGCCGTCAGCGTGGCTTGGAATTTTATGCTGTCAATAAAAATTTCCCCGAAGAAAAAAATGAACCTGATACGGTGAGAAAACTCACTGCCGAACTTTTTATCGACGATAGAAATTTGGGCGGACTACCCGATTGGGGCGTTATTTATGCGAAAATCAAGAATAACGATACCTTCACGTTCAACGACAATTATGAGGTGAAACGTACCAAAAAACGCAAAAAAAACATCTTCCTGAAAATTGGCGAGTGGCTCGATAGAAAATGATTCTTGAAGATAAAAATATTCGTTTGCGTGCCATCGAACCCGAAGATTTGGAACATTTCTACCGATGGGAAAACGACACTTCGTTGTGGGAAAATAGTACGTCTTTTGCACCGTACTCTAAATATATGCTCAAACGGTATATCGAGCAGACAAACAATAATATTTTCGAAGACTCTCAGTTACGACTGATGATAGAAAAAAAAGATGATGCACACACCATAGTTGGTTGCATTGATATTTTCGACTTTGATGCGTTCAATCAGCGTGCTTGTTGGGGTATTTTGGTCGACGAAAAATTCCGTCGAAAAGGTTATGCTCGTTCTGCTTTGAGTTTGGTGATGGAATATTGCTTTAATACTTTGAAAATTAAACAGTTGTATTGCAAAATTTCGGCAAAAAATACGCCTTGCTTGCAACTCGTAAAAAATACCGATTTTGTTCAGTGCGCCACCCTTAAAAGTTGGGCAAAAAATGCCGACGAATATGTCGATGTTTTGATGTTTCAATTGGTCAAATAAAAAATCTCTTTTTCTTAAATTTTCTCTTCTAAAAAATGTATCTTTGTTGTTTGATACAGATTTTTTAAGATGGAAAATATATTTTCTCAAAACGCACAAGATATTTTGGAATACAGTCGCGAGGAAGCAGAGCGATTGCAGAATACTGCTATTTATCCAGAGCATTTGCTATTAGGCATTTTGCGCGATGGACAAAATAAAGCGGTGGAGTTTCTCAAGTATTTCAAAGTGAATTGTGATATACTAAAAGCAGAACTCGAAAACGCTTTGCAAAATGAAGATGAAAGTCGTGCCAAACTCATCGACCGTGTGTTGAAATTCTCGGAGTTAGAGGCACGCCGATTTTCTTCTAAAACAGTAGAGGCCGAACATTTGTTGCTCGCTCTTTTGCAAAACGAAAGTTTTCTGACGTCAAACAGCACTGAACTTGCAAAAGTTTCGTACGAATCAATGTCTAAAATGATGAAAAAACCGAAAAAATTTACTTTTGGAATAAATTTCCCCGATGATGAAGAGGGTGATGTACTTTTCCCAGAATCTAATGGTGATGGCGAAAAGAAACAATCTACACAAACTGCACAACCAAATGTTGATAATGGTACGCCTACGCTCGATGCTTTCGGTCGTGATGTTACAAAATTGGCACGCGAAAATTCGCTCGATCCTGTTGTAGGTCGCGAAAAAGAAATAGAACGTTTGGTGCAAATTCTTAGTCGCCGAAAAAAGAATAACCCGATTCTGATAGGCGAACCTGGTGTTGGAAAATCGGCTATTGTAGAGGGATTGGCGCAACGTATTGTTCAAAATCGTGTGTCGCGTGTGTTGTTCGAAAAACGCATCATCTCGCTTGATATGACTTCTGTAGTGGCTGGCACGAAGTACCGTGGTCAGTTCGAAGAACGTATAAAAGCCATTCTGAACGAATTGGAACAAAACAAAGACGTAATACTTTTTATCGACGAAATTCATACTATCGTCGGCGCAGGTGGTGCTTCGGGTTCGCTCGATGCAGCAAATATGCTGAAACCTGCTTTGGCACGTGGCGAAATACAATGTATTGGCGCTACTACCACCGACGAGTACCGAAAAAATATTGAAAAAGACGGTGCTTTGGAACGTCGTTTTCAAAAGGTGATGGTGAATCCAACGACTAAAGAGGAAACGCTTCAAATTTTGAAAAATATTCGTAGTCGATACGAAGACCATCATAATGTAACTTATACCGACGATGCTATAGAGGCTTGTGTGTCACTTACCGATCGTTATGTGAGCGATCGCGCTTTCCCCGATAAAGCGATTGACGCACTCGATGAGGCTGGCGCACGTATGCACGTCTCTAATATTGTAGTGCCCGAAGGTATAGAATCGCTCGAATTGGAAATTGCAAAAATGAAAGAGGAAAAGCGTGTGGCTACGGGCGAACAAAACTACGAATTGGCAATTCAAATTCGCGATAAACAACAAGCGGCTCAAGTGCAACTCGACAACTTGAAAAAAGAGTGGGAGAGTTCTATAAAAACTAAGCGTCAGACGGTAACAGACGAAGATGTGGCAAATGTTGTTTCTCTTATTTCGGGCGTGCCTGTGCAAAAGGTGGCGCAGTCAGAATATCAGAAACTATCGGGTATGGGCGATAATCTAAAAAATGCAGTCATCGGTCAAGACGAGGCGGTAGAGAAATTGGTGAAGGCCATTCGCCGAAATCGTATTGGACTGAAAGACCCGAATAAACCAATCGGAACATTCTTTTTCCTTGGTCCTACGGGTGTGGGAAAAACGCACTTGGCAAAACAGTTGGCAAAAGAAATGTTCGATTCTGAAGATGCACTTATTCGTGTAGATATGAGCGAATTTATGGAGAAATTCAGCGTTTCGCGTTTGGTTGGAGCGCCTCCAGGGTATGTTGGCTATGACGAAGGTGGACAACTTACCGAAAAAGTACGTCGCAAACCATATTCAATCTTGCTTTTGGATGAGATAGAAAAAGCACATTCCGATGTGTTCAATATTCTTTTGCAAGTGATGGACGAAGGTCGTTTGACCGATAGTGAAGGTCGAAAAGTTGATTTCAAAAATACGGTCATTATTATGACGTCTAACGTAGGAACGCGTCAGTTGAAGGATTTTGGCAAAGGTATCGGCTTTTCAACTCCGTCCGACGATAATAAAGAATACTCGCGCGGCGTGATTCAAAAAGCATTGAACAAATCTTTTTCGCCCGAATTTCTCAATCGTATCGACGAGATTATCACTTTCGACCAATTGAGCAAAGAATCGATAAACAAAATTGTTGATATTGAACTAAAATCGGTTTTCAATCGCATTGCAGCGCTCAATTATAAAGTGGCTATCACTGCCGAAGCAAAGAATTTTATTATCGAAAAAGGATACGATGTGCAGTTTGGTGCACGTCCGCTAAAAAGGGCTATTCAAACGTATGTAGAAGATGAAATTGCCGAACTGATAATTGCAGGAAAAGTGAAAGAGGGTGATGGCATCAATATTGTTCTTGATAAAGAGAAAAATAAAGTAACGGCTATAGCCGAATAAATCAAAAAAATGTAAAATTATTAAATCATTAAGTATGTCAAAAGAATCAAAGGGTTACGGAAAATTTTTGACTATCTTTTGGTCAATATTCGCAATAATAATCATTGTTATTTTTGGTGCGTTTTATCTTATCAAATCGGGTGCAATTGGTTATTTGCCACCTATCGAGGATTTGAAAAATCCAAAAAACAAAAATGCAACGGAAGTTTATTCGTCCGACTTGAAGATTATTGGTAGTTATTTTTATGGCAACGAAAATCGTATTGATGTGAATTATGCCGATATTTCGCCATATATGATAAATGCACTGATTGCTACCGAAGATGTGCGTTTTCTCGAACATTCTGGCATCGATGGTCGTGCTTTGTTGCGCTCTGTCGTAAAGCGTGGCATACTTCAACAGAAAAGTGCTGGTGGTGGTAGTACCATCACACAACAGTTGGCAAAACAACTTTATTCTCAACCATCGCGCAATTTGTTTCAACGTTTGTTGCAAAAACCAAACGAATGGGTTATTGCTGTGGAATTGGAACGTCTTTATACGAAAGACGAAATCATTGCGATGTATCTAAATAAATTCGATTTTTTGAATAATGCGGTCGGCATAAAGTCGGCTGCACAAATATATTTCAACTGTTCGCCTGCCGATTTGAAAATTGAAGAGGCGGCAACTTTGGTTGGAATGTGCAAAAATCCTTCGTTGTACAATCCACGTCGCCACGCCGAGCGTTGCCAAAACCGTCGTAATGTGGTTCTTGGACAAATGCTGAAAGCGGGTTACATCACCGAAGCAGAGTGCGATTCTTTGAAACAAATTCCACTCGAACTAAAATACACTTCATCAGACCACAAGCAAGGCATTGCTACATATTTTCGTGAATATTTGCGTCAGATACTGATGGCAAAAGAGCCTAACAAACGCGATTACGCAAGTTGGCAGTATCCAAAATATCACGACGATTCGTTGCAGTGGAAAAATAATCCATTGTACGGATGGTGCAATAAAAATAAAAAAGCGAACGGCGACCACTATAATATTTATACCGATGGTTTGAAGATTTACACCACCATAGATTCACGTATGCAGAAGTATGCAGAGGAAGCAGTTGCCGAGAATTTGAAAGCACAACAAAAAACTTTCTTTGCTCAGAAAAAAGGGAAAAGTTATGCACCATATTCAAGCGATTTGTCTGATGCTCAAGTGAAAGATTTGCTCGAAAGGGCAAAAAAACAATCGGATCGCTATTGCACAATGAAGTCGCTTGGCTATTCTGCCGCAGAAATTGATAAAGCATTTGAAACGCCCGTGCCAATGTCTGTTTTCTCTTGGGACGAACCTGGGTATATGAAAGATACTATTCTTTCTCCAATGGATTCTATTCGCTATCAAAAGCATTTCTTGCGTTGTGGATTTATGTCGATGGACCCACACAATGGTCAAGTGAAAGCGTACGTTGGTGGTGCCGATTATCGTTTCTTTCAGTATGATATGGTTACGACAGGAAAACGCCAAGTTGGTTCTACGATTAAACCATTTCTCTATTCGTTGGCAATGGAAGAAGGAATGTCTCCTTGCGATTTAATACCTAATGTTGCTCAAACGCTTGTGCTTGAAGATGGCAGAACTTGGACGCCTCGCACCGATGCCAAATGTCGTATTGGCGAAATGGTAACAATCCGTTGGGGACTTTCGCGTTCGAGCAACTGGATTACAGCATATTTAATGAAACAATTCACGCCCGAATCACTCGTAAGTTTGATGCGTTCTTTCGGTATTCATAGTCCAATAGACCCAGTGGTTTCTTTGGCTTTGGGTATTGCCGATATTTCAGTAGAAGAAATGGTTGGTGCGTATTCAACTTTTGCTAACAAAGGTTTGCGTGTAACGCCAATGTACGTTACTCGTATCGAAGATAATAATGGTAACGTGATTGCTAATTTTGTGCCAGAAGTAAACGAAGTGTTTAGTGAACAAACATCGTATAAAATGGTGAATATGCTTCGTGCAGTGATTGATGAACCTGCCGTTAAAGCCAAAAACGATATGGGTGGTACTGGCGGACGTGTACGTTGGATGTACGGCATAAAAGGTGAAGTTGGTGGTAAAACGGGTACAACTCAAAATAGTTCAGACTGTTGGTTTATGGGCTTCACTCCCGATTTAGTTTCGGGTTGCTGGATTGGTGGCGAAGAACGTTCCATCCACTTCGATGGACGCGCAGGACAAGGTGCTTGGTTGGCACTACCAGTTTGGGGAATTTATATGCAAAAAGTCCTTGCCGATCCAGAATTAGGATACACCACAACATCTACGTTCGGTGTACCAACCGAATACGTAGGAAACAATATCTGCAACCAAAAACAAGAAGAAGCCAAAGACTCTGAGGAGTTTGGTAATTTTTAGACGCTTTTTTATTTGTCTTTCAAAGTTTTTGCAAGTCGATTTTCGTGAAAGAATATATATGAAAAATAATTTGTAAAAAAAATGCTAAAAGTTTTGTTGTTATAAAAAACTTGTATAATTTTGCAAACGATTTCGACGGGATGTAGCGCAGTCCGGTTAGCGCACCTGCTTTGGGAGCAGGGGGTCGTGGGTTCGAATCCCGCTATCCCGACGCAAAAGAGGAAGCCTTTTAGGTTTTCTCTTTTTTTGTGTGCTTGCATAAAAATATGTAACTTTGTTTGTCAAAACGAATTGTATGTTTTTAAAAATTCTGACAGAAAATACAGTTTATTTTTCGGACGCAAAAGCGGAGCACGGTTTTGCATTGTATATCGAAACTGACGATGGTCAGCGAATTTTGTTCGATACTGGCCAAACAGATGTTTTTGCCGAAAATGCGAGTTTATTCGGTATTGATATTAGCAAAATTGACTCGCTTGTTTTAAGTCACGGACATTATGACCACGCAGGCGGAATAAAACGCTTTTTGGAGATAAACTCAACTGCAAAAATTTATGTAAAACAAGGTTTTGACGAAGAAAAATTGAATCGTGTGGGAAAATATATTGGTTTCCCGAAAGATATAAAAATACCTTCGTCGCGTATTTGCTTTGTAAAAGAGCAAATCGAGATTGCCAATGATGTGTTTGTTTTGCCTCAAATAGATATTTTTGACGAAGAGGATACGCATTTCGAAAATCTTTTTGTAAAAAAAGAAAATGATAAAAAGGCTGATTTTTTTGATGATGAACTCTTTTTGGTTTTACAAAATCAGGAAAAAATTGGAATTGTCAGCGGTTGTGCGCATCGAGGAATAATCAATATCATTAAAAGTGCCAAACGAGAGTTTGCTTTGCCGATATCGCTTGTTTTGGGTGGATTTCATACTATTCACTCCGATGAAAAAAATGTTTTGCGTTTGGCAAACCAATTACAATCGTTTGAAATAGAAAGACTTGTCCCTTGTCATTGTACAGGCGTAAATCAGTATGCACTGATGAAGCAATATTACAATGGAAACATTGAATATGGCAGTGTTGGACTTGAAATAAATTTATAAAAATTACGTGTTTTCGGGTGTATTTTTTCCGTTTTTTAGAACATATTTTATTACGTAATGTAATGATTCTTGCATTACCTTTGCACAAGTTTTTTATAGAAGTTATGATGAAACGCTATTATGTTATATTGTCATTGTTGCTTACGTTCTCTACAGTCGAAGCACAACAGATTTTAAGTTTGGAAGATTGTAGAAAATTGGCGGTAGAGAACAACAAGGAATTGATGATTTCCGAAGAAAAAATAAATGCAGCCAAGAGTTTGGAAAAGGCAGCTATTACGCAATATTTTCCAAGTATTTCGGCAAGGGGTGGGTATTTGTACAACTCAAAAAACTTGTCGCTTTTGAGTAGCAGTCAGTTTTTGCCTGTAGGAACGCAAATGTCCAATGGTTCGTTTGGTTTTACTCCAGACCAAATATACAACGAGTGGACAATGTTGCCGAGTGGCGGTGTCGCTCCACTTGACGCAGACGGAAAACCGTTTGACCCTTCGGCAAATCCCGAAAAAATTATGTGGAAAAATTATGCGTACATTCCAAAAGAGGCGTTCGAGTTCGATATTCATCACATATTTTTTGGTGGCGTGAGTGCGCAAATGCCAATTTATCTTGGTGGAAAAATTCGTGAATTAAATAAGTTAGCAAAGACAAATCTCGAAATTGCCGAAAATAGACTCGATGCAAATAAGTCCGAAACAATTTATAAAATTGACGAAGCGTATTGGCGTGTTATTTCGCTTTCGGCAAAGAAAACTTTGGCAGAAAATTATGTCCAATTGTTGCAAAAACTTGATAGCGATTTGCAACAGTCTATTGCTGTGGGCGTTTCTACTGTGGCTGACGGACTTACAGTGAAAGTGAAACTCAATGAGGCAGAAATGACACTTTCGCAAGTGGAAAATGGTTTGCAACTCTCTAAAATGGCATTGGTGCAACTTTGTGGTTTGGGTTATGATGTGTCTTTTACACTTGCCGACGAGCAGAACGAAATTACAGAACTAAAAGATGTTGTCGGTGAATCAACCGACATCAATATGGACGAAGCAATTGCTAATCGTTCTGAAGTGCAAGGTCTTGAGTTGGTGAGCAGTTTGGCTCGTTCTAACGAGAAGTTGCAGTTGTCTCGTTTTATGCCTTCGGTAGCGGCAGTTGGTGGTTATAATCTTTCCAATCCTAATATGTTCAATGGTTTCGACCGAAGTTTTGCAGGTATGTGGAGTGTAGGTGTAGCAGTAGATATTCCAATTTGCCATTGGGGTGAAAGATTTCATACACTTAGTGCTGCTCGTAGCGAAAAAAAGATTGTGCAATATCAACTTGACGAAGCACGCGAGAAAATTGAATTGCAAATTACACAGGCAAAGTTCAAAATAGACGAAGCGCAAAAAAGACTTTTGGTAACAATGAAAAATACCGAAAAGGCGGAAGAAAATCTTCATCACGCAAATGTGGGATTTGAAGCAGGTGTGATACCAACCTCAAACGTACTCGAAGCACAAACTGCTTGGTTGAAAGCAAAAGCAGAAAATATAGACGCTCAAATTGATGTAAAATTGTGCAATGTCTATTTGCTAAAAGCAACGGGCAGACTTAATTATGAAAATACAGCAGAATAAAATAATAAAGATATGAAAACGAAAGAATCTACAAACTTATTACTCGGACTGATTACGTTGGCATTGGTAATTATTCTGATTTCAATTATTGGTTGGTTAGTATTCAAACCCAACGAAGTGCTTGTGCAAGGACAAGTAGAGGCGTCAGAAGTACGAGTTTCAGGAAAAATTGCTGGACGAATTTCGCAGTTTATGGCGGAAGAAGGTTCGTATGTGAAAGCGGGCGAAACGCTTGTGGTAATAGAATCGCCCGAATTGAATGCTAAAATGCAACAAGCGCAAGCTGCACGAAATGCAGCGCAAGCACAAAATCAAAAAGCAATAAACGGAGCCCGAACAGAGCAAATTCAGGGTGCGTACGAAATGTGGCAAAAGTCATTGGTTGGTGTGGAAATTGCTAAAAAATCATTAGACCGCGTCAAACAACTTTACGACAGTGGAGTAGTGGCTGCGCAGAAATACGATGAAGTTGAAGCGCAATACAAAGCGGCTGTGGCTACCGAAAAGGCTGCAAAGTCGCAATACGATATGGCAGTAAATGGTGCGCAAAAAGAAGATAAACAAGCGGCGCAAGCATTGGTAGAACGTGCTGATGGTGCAATTTCTGAAGTGAGTGCCTATTTGAAAGAGACGCAGTTGGTTGCACCTATTTCGGGCGAAATATCAGACATTTTTCCAAAAAGAGGAGAACTTGTGGGCCAAGGTTCGCCAATTATGAATATTGTCGATTTGGACGATATTTGGGTTACATTCAATGTTCGTGAAGATTTGCTCAAAGATATGAAAATGGGTAGCGAAATTGATGCGGTAGTTCCTGCACTTGGCAATAAAGAAATAAAACTCAAAATTACTTATATGAAAGCGCTTGGAAGTTATGCCACTTGGAAAGCAACAAAAACTACTGGTGATTTTGATGCAGTTACTTTTGAGGTTCGTGCTCGTCCTACCGAAAAAGTCGAAAATTTGCGTCCAGGAATGACGGTTTTGGTGAAATAAAACAGAAGTAAGAAGCAAGAAACGAGACCTTAGACTTGAGACCTTAGACCTATAAACATTAAACATAGAAACGTGTTTTTAGATGTTTTTCATAGAGAGATAAAAAAAATGTGGAGTCGTCCCATTTATTTGGTGGTAACTTTTTTACTGCCAATTATTTGTATGCTCTTTTGGGGAACATTTATGAATGATGGTTTGCCTTCGTCAATTCCTATCGGTGTGATAGATTTGGATAATACTGCCACATCAAGAAATACAATAAGGCAGATTGATGCAACGCAACAAAACACAATCGTTGCTCATTATGCAAATTTCAGCGATGCGCGAGATGCAATGCAACGTGGCAAGATATATGCTTTTTTTGAAATTCCCGCCAATTTTCAGAGCGATATTTATACGGGAAAACAACCAAACATTGACTTTTACTACAATTCCACTTTTTTGATAGCGGGTTCTTTGGTGAATAAAAATTTGAGTATTATGTCTGCCACAATTTCTGGCGGCGTTACGCTTAAAATGTTCACTGCTAAAGGAATGGACGCGAAAACTGCAATGGCACAACTCCGTCCAATAACGCCTGAATTTTATGCTATCGGCAATCCGTGGATAAATTATTCGGTTTATTTGGTGAATGTTATTTTGCCAGGTTTGTTGGGCTTGATAATTTTGCTAATGACGGTCTATAGCATCGGTGTGGAACTAAAAATGAGTACGGGACGAAAATGGTTACGTGCGGCAAATAATAAAATTTCAATCGCAATTTTAGGCAAACAGTTGCCATACACTTTTTGTTTTACGGTAGTTTTTGTGGCTTGCGACATTATGTTGTTCAAGATATTGCATTATCCTTTGCATTGCAATTTGGGTTGGATGTTGCTCAATTCATTTTTGTTTGTCATTGCCAATCAATCGTTGGGAATTTTTATGATTGAGATTTTCCCTGTATTGCGTGATGGTTTGAGTTTTGCAAGTTTGTTTGGTGTGTTGTCGTTCTCGTTTGCAGGTTTGTCGTTTCCTATCGAACAAATGTTTCCGTTTATGCAAGCGTGGAGTTATTTGTTTCCAATCAGACATTATTATTTGATATATCAAAACATTGCGTTGAACGGATTTGAACCATACTACGCGTTGTGGGATTATTCTTGTTTGATGTTTTTCATTTTTTTGCCGTTTTTGCTCGCTTTCAGGTTGAAAAAAGCGTTGATTTACGACCGTTATCCAAAAAAATAGACGAAAATGTTTGAAGAATTGCTGTATAAAATAAGAGAAGGTTTCAAGCAAATGATTCGCATTAGTTGTAATGAACTAAATGTGATATTTCACGATGCTGGAGTTATTCTCATCTTTTTTATTGCAGCATTGCTTTATCCTATTTTGTATAGTTTTGTCTATTATAGCGAAACGGTAAGAGATGTACCTGTCGGAATTGTTGACAACTCTAATACTGCTATCAGTCGTCGTTTTATTCAGAAGATTGATGCTACGCCCGATTTGGAAGTGGTGTCGTTGCCAGTGTCGGCAGAAGAGGCACAATTGCAGTTCAAGCAACGTAAAATTATTGGTTATATGGTTGTCCCCGAAGATTTTAATGAGAAGTTGGAAAGGGGAGAACAGACATCTGTTTCGGTATTCGCCAATATGAGCAGTTTGATGTACTACAAAGCGATGTATTTGGCAGGAAATTATGTTTGCTTGAATTTAAGCGAAGAAATTCAGCGCGAAAGGTTAGGTATGATAGGTGTGGTTGGTCAGCAACAAAACACTGTGATAAAGGCAGTTCCATACGAAGGACACGCACTTTATAACACACAAAATGGTTTTGCAAGTTTTCTGTTGCCTCCTGTTTTGATTTTGATTATTCAACAGACCTTGTTGCTTGGCATAGGAATATTGGTTGGTACTGCACGTGAAGAAAATTATTTTCGCCGACTTATTCCACAAGAAAGCCGTTATCACGGAACTTTGCGTATGGTGTTGGGCAAGGCTAATGCATATCTTTTGCTTTATGTGTTTATCTCGTCTTTCGTATTACTCGGTATTCCTTGGGCATTTGGTTTTCCACACCTTGTCGGTGCATTTTCATTTTACGCATTTTTGTTCCCATTTTTGTTGGCTTGCATATTTTTTGGAATGACAATTTCTGTCTTTTTCAGAAATAGGGAAACTCCATTTCTTTTGTTGCTTTTCACTTCATTGATATTCTTGTTTTTGAGTGGATATGCTTGGCCTCCAAGCAATATAAGTCCTTTTTGGAAAGTCATTTCAATGCTCATACCATCAACTCCAGGTGTACACGCATTTCTAAAACTGAACACGATGGGTGCGTCGCTGAAACAAATTGCACCAGAGTTGTTTACTTTGGTTGTTCAAATGGGTGTATATTTCGGCACAGCTTGCCTTGTGTATCGTTGGCAAATTAGGCACAAGCGATAAAAAAATCCGTGAGCCATAATCGGTCCACGGACAATTTTCCTTATGTTGAAAAAATTATTTGAACAATTGAAGCGTTTGAATA
The DNA here is from genome assembly GCA_002315615.1 of Bacteroidales bacterium UBA1754. Classification (GTDB taxonomy): domain Bacteria; phylum Bacteroidota; class Bacteroidia; order Bacteroidales; family Paludibacteraceae; genus UBA1754. Next base: position 20,943 of record DCHK01000034.1, read on the forward strand.
AGTGTTTCGTTTTCTTCTTTTGTGCCAATAGTTATACGTAGGCAGTTGCCACATAATTGTACCGTGTGTCTATTGCGCACGATAATGCCTTTTTCTACCAAAAAATTATATACTGCATTAGCGTTGTTCACTTTAGCCAAAACAAAATTGGCATCAGAAGGATAAACTTTTTCGACAATGTTGAGCGACGTCAAATTTTTGGTAAGCACGTCGCGCTCGTTTAATATCATTCTTACCCATTCTTTTTTGCGTTCTTCTTTGTCAAGTTCTTCGCTTACAAGGTTTTGGGTTAAGATATTTACATTGTATGGATATTTCACTTTGTTGAAAAAACCGATAATTTCTTCGCTTGCAAATGCCATTCCACAACGCACTGATGCCAATCCCCAAGCCTTTGAGAATGTTTGTAATACAATCAGTCTTGGAAAATTGTCAAGTTCTTGCAACCACGATTCTTCCGACGAGAAATCAACGTATGCTTCGTCAATTACTACAATGCCCGAAAATCCGTTTAGGACTTTTTTTATCTCGTTGCGATTGAGCAAGTTGCCACTTGGGTTGTTTGGCGAACATAACCAAATTACTTTTGTATTTTTGTCTGTTGCTTCCAATAGTTTATCGGCATCGAGCGAAAAATCATCGTTAAGCAAAACTGTGCGATATTCCACATTGTTTATGTCGGCACAAACTCCGTACATACCATACGATGGTGCAATTGCCACCACATTGTCTTCTTTCGGTTCGCAAAAAATGCGATAAATCAAGTCGATGGGTTCGTCGCTACCATTGCCGAGCATAATGCGTTCGGGTGCAACGCCTTTTATCTTTGAAATTTTTTGTTTCACTTTCCATTGCAAAGGGTCAGGATAGCGGTTGTATGGTGCGTTCAGCGGATTTTCGTTAGCGTCAAGAAAAACTGATGCTTCGCCCTTAAACTCATCTCGTGCGCAAGAATACGGCTTCAATGCGAATATGTTTTTTCGAATTAACTTTTCCATAATTATTCATTGTTAATTGCTTTCCTCAGCGTCATTGCGTTTTTGTGTGCAAAAAGTTGTTCGTTTTCTGCCATTACTTCTACAATTTCGGCAATATTTTTAATTCCTTCTTGTGTAATTTCTTGATAAGTCATTTTCTTGCGAAAACTATCGAGATTTACGCCACTATATGCGTGTGCATAACCGCTTGTTGGCAAAGTGTGGTTTGTTCCCGAAGCGTAGTCGCCAGCACTTTCTGGTGTAAGGTGTCCTAAGAACAACGAACCTGCATTGTCAATCTTTTCGGCTATTTCCATATAGTTTTTTGTAGAAATAATCAAATGTTCGGGTGCATATTCGTTGGTGATGTCAATTACCTCGTTCAAGTCTTTCACTACGATGATGCGACTGTGTTCTAAAGATTTTTCAGCCAATGCTAAACGTGGCAAAACTGCCACTTGTTTTTCTACTTCTTTCATTGCTTCCTCTGCCAATTTTTCGCTCGAAGTGATAAGAATTGCTTGGCTGTCGGCGCCGTGTTCGGCTTGCGACAAGAGGTCGGCTGCAACGAATGCTGGATTGGCAGTTTCGTCGGCTATTACTTCTACTTCGCTCGGACCTGCGGGCATATCAATGGCTACATCTTTCAGACTTACAATCTGCTTGGCGACGGTAACGAATTGGTTTCCTGGACCGAAAATTTTATACACTTTCGGAATGCTTTCTGTGCCGTATGCCATTGCTCCAATGGCTTGCACGCCACCAATTTTGAAAATTTTGTTAACACCTGCTGTTTTTGCAGCAAAAAGCACTGCGGGATGTACTTTGCCTGTTGTCTTGTCAGGTGGAGTGCAAAGTACAATATCTTTGCAACCCGCTATTTTTGCAGGTACTGCCAACATTAACACAGTCGAGAATAAAGGTGCCGTTCCTCCAGGAATGTACAAACCAACTTTTTGTATGGCTTTCGCTTTTTGCCAACATTTTACGCCTTTCATAGTTTCTACGCAGGGTAGTGGTTGGTCTTGTGCAGCGTGGAATTTTGCAATGTTCTCCTTCGCTTGGCAAATGGCGTTTTTCAGTTCGTCAGAAATTAGCGTTTCTGCTTCGTTTATTTCAGTTTCGCTTACAGCAAGTGATGACAATTGTACTTTGTCGAACTTCAGTTCGTATTCTTTTATGGCTTCGTCGCCACGAGAACGAACATCGCTCAGTATGCCCGAAACTGTCTCCGTCAGACTGCTATTGTCGAAAGATGGACGTTTCAGTAGTTCTGCCCAATCTTCTCTATTTGGATACTTAATCAATCGCATTTTTATACGAATTAAAATAATTAAAAATTAAACCAATTGTCTTTGTTCCCAATTCTTTTAATTCTCTTAATTTCTTTAATTTCCTTAATTACTTAAATAATCATTTTCTCTATTGGAACTACCAAAATTCCTTCGGCACCAATGCTTTTCAGTTGACTGATAATGTCCCAAAATGTTTTTTCTGCAATGACCGAATGTAATGACGACCAACCTTCTTTTACAAGTGGAGTAACGGTTGGCGCTTTCATTCCAGGCAAAAGTTTGCAAACTGCTTCAATTTTGTCGTTTGGAATGTTCAAAATGATGTACTTTTTGCCTTCGGCGTTTTTGTACGAGTTGAAGCGGAACAAAAGTTCATCAAGAATCTCTTTTTTCTCGTTGCTCAAGTTTTTGTTGCCTATCAAAATGGCTTCAGATTTCATTACCACTTCCACTTCTTTCAGGTTGTTGCTTACAAGCGTGCTGCCCGAACTTACAATGTCGAAAATGCAGTCGGCCAAACCAATGCCCGGAGCAATTTCTACCGAACCTGTAATGACGTGTATATCTGCTTTTATGCCGTTTTTCTTCAAAAATCGTTCCAAAATGCCAGGGTACGATGTGGCAATTTTTTTGCCGTTGAACCATTCCAAACCTTTGTAATCTACTGCTTTTGGAATTGCCAATGACAAACGACATTTGCTAAAGTCGAGTCTCTTGATGAGTTCGGCGTCTTCTTGGCGCTCTTCGTACTCGTTTTCGCCCACAATGCCAACGTCGGCAATGCCACTTGCTACGGCTTGTGGAATATCATCGTCGCGCAAATAAAGAATTTCTACAGGGAAATTTTTTGCTGGCACCAAAAGTGTGCGTTTTGTCGATTCGATTTTTATGCTCGACTCGCTGAGCATCGTCATTGTTTCTTCGTATAAGCGACCTTTCGCTTGAACTGCAATTCTTAACATAATTATTATTGTTTTAGTAAAATTTCTGTATCAAAAAAAAAGAACTCACCGAAATATCGGCGAGTTCTTATATAAGTTTTAGCAATAAACATACACACCTGCCGAGTTATCGATTGGTAAAATGGTGATGATGTATGTGATGCAAATTTCTCATTTTTCCTTTTTTTTTGCTCTGCAAATGTAGTGATAAAATTTCTCTTGCCAAAAGAAATAGCGCATTTTTTTTCTACCTTTGCAAATAGAATTTGTTTTTGCCAATGCAACCTGAAGAAATATATAATTACCTTAATTATATTTCCTTACGTGCTTGATATGTGGTTTGCAACTCAGTTTTGGCATCTTTAGTCAGGGGAGGCACTCCAATACTGCACTTAGCAAAATTGTGGGCGGTTGTATGCTCGCTATGTCCTTCAGTGCAGTGTGTTACGTTCTTTCGAACTTGTTTGTACACTTGAGTTTTTTATATTGTATAGGCACATCTATCGATATATTCCTCTTTACGGGCTATGCAGTGGCTGGTTATGCACTTTACACTAACAATGAGCCGTCGCGTAGCAAACTTATTGTGCTGTCTCTCCCTTTTGCGATATTCGCCTTGCTGAATATCTGTTGCCCTACTTGGCTTGACGTATTGTTCTTTGTGGCGGCTGCTGTATTGTTTGCCTATTTTCTTTACTTTGGGGTAGCACTTCAGCGCCGCGAGCAAGTGTTGGACGACCTGTATGCCGACCCTGAATTGCACTCACTTAGGTGGATTTGGACGGTGATAGGGCTGTTTGTTGGTTGGTGGATAGTGAGTATGCTGTTTCAATTCACCGAAGCACTGAGCAAATGGTATCTTTGCGCAATGTACACCTATATGTCGGGGCTCTTTATGTTTGTCTTTGCCAAAGTGAACAATAGTAAACAACCTGTAAGTTTGGCTACACAGCAAGAGTTTGAAAACTTAGGTGAAAATCAAAACGAAAATGCTGACCAATGCGAAGGCCACAATGTGGCTCGACTTATTGATTTGATGGAACGAGAGCAGTTGTACCTTAACCCCGACCTTACGGTGGAAGAAGTGGTGAAACGTTTGGGCACCAATACCAAGTATTTTTCTGCTATGTTGCACGATGAACTGCATACTACTTTTGCGCAGATGGTGAATTCGTATCGTGTGGAAAAAGCCAAAGATATTTTGAAACACACCGATACTAAAGTGGAATTTGTGGGCGAACGATGTGGGTTCAATTCGCGACAGTCATTTCATCGTGTTTTTGTAAAAACTACGGGAAAAACGCCTGCTGAATGGCGTGAACAATAGGTTTTTCGCTAATACTTTGGGCGGGTTACTTTTTTTTGCAGAAGTGTTTGCGAATAGAAATAAAGTGTTACATTTGTGGATGTATCAATAAAAAAAGAAAGAATGAAGAAATTATATTTACTGTTTTTAATGGCAATTTTCGCCTTGCAGAGTGCTGTGGCTGGCGTTACTACTTCATCGCAACAAGTGTCAGACATCAACTGGTTTGTTGGAAATACGGCTGCTGGCGAATGGTTGCAGTACAAAAAAGTGTGGCTCTCCGAAGGTCATTATCGTTTCACTGCCAAAGTGAAAGCCGACACAGCAGGGCAAACTATTCATTTCGAGGTGAATGAAAATACGCTTATTTCGGGCGTGTCGGTGCCTGTTACCGACTATTTTACTACCGTTCATTTGGGCAGTATTCAGTTGAGTGCCGGTTATTACGATTTGAAACTTGTATTTGAAACAGGAAATGTAAATTGCGATAATTTCTTCGTTAGAAAAAACAACAGCACATCTACGTCGGTTTCTGATGACGATACAAAATTTGTGTGGTCGTCGCTCACCGATGGAATGATGATAGCACCGATTGGTTGCCAAAGTTATGAGTCGCCAGAATTTATACGTATTTCAAACGAGATAGGAAGCCAAAAGGATAAAAACGGCAATCCTTATACTCGAGAGCAACTGCTTGACTGGTATTCTGTTCAGAATCACGTATATACATTGCGAAATACCGATGCGGCAATGGATCAATGGGTGGAAGAACTTGTGGCTGCAAAACCCGACTTTGTGTTTATGCACGGACGTTCGCAAAAAGACTTCACCAATGAACTTGACGACCGCGACTATACTTACGGCAACGGCGCTTTGGGAGGTCGTTTGCTAAAAAGGTTTGTAGAGGCTGTCAATCGTTCGCCATACGCAAAGGGAAATATCAAATTGGCATATTTTCAAGACAATGCAAGTTATGGCGCGGCATTCACACAATTTTCTGAAGGAGGAAAGGCAATGGACGAATGGAACGACCCCGAATTTATGCAGATAACTTGGGAACATTGGTTCAAACCTTGGTACGAAACGGTGCCAGAATATATGCTTTACAAAACACCCGAAAATAAAATTCCTATTCAATTGTGGACTGCCACCGTTGGCGACACTTCGGGCACAAAACATATTCTTGAGTTTTTGCAATATATCGAAGATAAATTGCGCACACAGTTTGGATATGAAGTGGAGTGGATTTTGGCAAGTAACTTCTTCTCGAAAGATGAACGATTGAAAGAATATGCTGGTGGTGTACAGGCGTGGTTCTCGTGGGAAGGTTCTACCATTTCAATGTCCGAACATAAAGGACAGAAATATGCTTTTGGTGTAAACGGAAAACGTATGCCGTTTGTTAATTGCTATTTAAATGACTACGACCCCGTTACCAAAACAGGCACGTCGTTGCGCGAAACGGACAACTTTACAGCACCAATGAAAGACGATGGCACACTCATAGTGCGTGATATGATGGAAGCAGGAAATCGCGAAAATGCTCGTTGGATGGTGCTGGAAAGTTTCAGCGATGTGGCAGAAGGTACAGTGTATTTCCGTACAGACAAACCTTTGTTTGCATACCCAAATCAGTCTATTGCAACCATTCGTGAATTTGCCGACCGCAAAACCGAATCACTTGTTTTCGAGGCTGAAGGTTGCGACTTCTTCTACGACCGCTCTGATGGAAATTCGGGTGGTGATTTCCGTTACCATTGGCACACCGATGGAGAACCTGATTTGGATATATATAGACCTTTGCATCGCATAATGGACAAACTAAATGTGGGTCCAGCAACGGGTGGCACAGTGTTGCAACTTTCGGTGGGAATACAAGATGTTTGGGCACGCACATCAAACAACGAAATACACTGCAACGAAGTAGATGGAATTGGCGACAATGCAGGTTGGAGAAAATTGCTTCAGTCTAAAAACACCAAAGATATTGCACTTGGTTACAGATATGGTTGGATAATTGGTGCCGACAATAAAGTGTATTATGCTCGCACTCCGCAAGTGTGGCCAACAAACAATGCTACTTCTTTTGTAGATGTAACCACTGCCGAAAATATTGTCGATCTCGACATTGCCATTACCAAAGTTTGGGGAATTGATGACAATAATAATGTCTATTATCGCGATCTTGACGCCGCCAATGGTTGGGTGAAGAAAGAGGGTAAACTTACCTCTATCACTGTCGACGAAACGCATATTTGTGGTTTTGCGCCAAATGGAAAAATCGCAATTTCGCGTGCTACCGATAGTAGCGTTTGGGATACTATTCCTAACCCATACAATGTAACGAAATTGGACGCAGGTTCGGGCGAACTTTGGGGCGTTACTGCCGATGGAAAAGTATATCGTACTTCTGTTTCGGGTGCATCGGAGTGGCAGTTGGTAGATACTGGTTTTGCACTTGTAAGTGTAAATCAAGGTCGTGCGTGGGGACTCGGCACCGATGGCAATACATATATGTGGAAACTTTATGGTTTCGAGGATAAAATTAAATACACCACTCATTTGCAACAAAATATAGTACAAGCCGACCAAGATGCGTTTGGTGGAACGCCTTGGCCAATTCCTGGCACTATCGAAGCCGAAGATTTTGACGAAGGTGGCGAGGGCGTGGCTTATCACGATACTGATACGAAAAATGCTTGGGGAAAATATCGTCCAAACGAAGGTGTGGATATCAATGCTTTGAGTGTTGGTTATAATATAGGAAACACTGCCAATGGTGAGTGGCTCGAATATACGGTGAATGTTGCCGAAACTGCGCTTTATGATGCTTCGTTCCTTGTTTCTGCCGATGGCGATGGCCGAATTTTCCGTTTAGAATTTGACGGCGAAGATATTTCGGGCGAAATAAGACTTACTGGTTCGCAGGGTTGGAATAATTACATAACCCTCACAAAGCATTATTTGCCGATGAAGAAAGGCGTACACGTGTTAAGACTTTACATAAGATATTCTCCACTCAATATCGACAAAATGACATTCACTAAATCTGCTCGTCAACCATACAATGGCGAATTGAATGTTATTCCAGGTGAGATAGAAATGGAAAATTTCGATCCAGGAGCAAATGGCGAGACTTATTACGATACTACGCCAGGCAATGCTTGGAATCAGTATCGCACCGATGTTGATGTGGACATCAATAAACTTTCCGATGGTTATAATATTGGAAACATTGCTACGGGCGAGTGGCTCGAGTATCTTGTTGATGTAAAGGAAACAGGAAACTATACGGGAAGTTATCGAGTTTGCTCTTATGGAAATGCAAAATTTAAGTTGCTTATTGATGGCGAAGATGTAACAAGCGATGTGTCTATAAAAGGAAGTAACGATTGGAGTACTTGGCAAATTGTCCGTCAAGAGAATGTTGCGCTCACCAAAGGCGTGCACATCTTGCGCTTTGTGCCTTCTTCAAGTATGAATATTGATAAAATTGCTTTCGCAATGGGCGAAGTTTCTGCCAAATCGTTGATGTTATCAAGAACTACGCTTTCGGTTCCTGTAGATGATACAAAACAACTCGCTTACGAATTGAAACCAATCAGTACCACTCTGAATAGTGTGGTTTGGACTTCTTCGTGCGAAGACATTGCTACGGTCGATCAAGACGGAAACGTAACTGGTCATACGCCTGGGTATACTCGCATTTATGCTACAAGTGCCGACGGAACTTTAACTGCCTCTTGTGAGGTTTTGGTAACCATAGGCGAACCGCTTCGCATAGTGCCTATCGGCAACTCTATCACACACTCAAACAACGAACACAATAGTTATCGATATAATTTTTGGAAGAAAATGATTGATGCTGGCATTCCGTTCGATTTTGTCGGTTCTGGTACAACAAACAACAATGGCAATCCGAATTTTGTAGATTACAAAAATCACACTTTCGATACCGACAATGAAGGACATTGGGGCATACAAACTCCAACTTTCAAAGATAATATCGATAGTTGGTTAAAAAAATACACGGCAGATATTGCATTGATTCACCTTGGCACAAACGATATTGGAAACCGTACGCCAAACGAATCGAAGACAAACCTTGTATATATCATCAATGCGCTTCGTACAAAAAATCCAAATTTGGTGGTGTTCATTGCAAAACTTATTCCACGTCATAACAAGAATCATACCGATTATAATAATATGATTGCCGAATTGGCAACGGAGATGAATACTGCACAGTCGCCCGTGTTCTTGGTTGATCAATCAGAAGGTTTTGATTATCAAACAGATACTTGGGATGGAACGCATCCTAACGCTTTGGGCGAGGAAAAAATGGCAACCAAGTGGTTCAATGCTGTTAAAGCGTATCTCGATTCGTTAGAAACCGAGCAACGACCTTATGGTAGCAAACCTCTGAAGATTCCTGGTGTAATAGAAATAGAACATTTTGACCGTGGTGGCGAGGGCGTCTCGTATCACGATACTTCTGCAGGCAATGCGTGGACATATTATCGCACCCAAGAGGATGTTGATTTGACAAAACTTTCTTGCAACAATTTCTCGATAGGAAACACTGCTGGTGGCGAGTGGTTGGAATATACTGTTGATATTGAAGAACCAGGCAATTACCTTTTCTCAATTTGTACTTCGGGCTATGGTGGCAAAGTGCGTCTCGAATTGGACGGAGAAGATGTGTCGGGCGAATTAAGTATGACCAATTGGAGCGACTATAACAAATACGATTGGACAACATACAATACCATTTTGCTAAAAAAAGGTGTTCACGTTTTGCGATTCTACATCAAAAACTCAGGTTTCAATTGCGACAAAATGAAATTTGAATTCGAATCTTTCCCTACCGAAACGAAAAATGTTCCCATTTCGGAATTGGTTGTTTATACCGAAGGAAAAAATGTATTTGTAGTTAATGCCGAATCCGACATTGAAATAACCGATGCTTTGGGCAGAGTAGTGGCAAGTGCTCCCGTTTCAAACGATGTACAATCGTTTGTGTTGCCTATTTCGGGCATATATCTCGTAAGCGCTGGTGGCGAGGTTAAAAAAGTATTGGTCGATTAGATTTTTTTATGAACTGATAAATCGTCTGGGTATCATTTACTCAGACGATTTTTTGCATAAAATTTTATTGCAAAAATAAAGTTGTACTTTAGATTTACATTGCAAAAATAAAGTTGTACTTTAGATTTACAATATTTTTATTTTGATAATTTGTTGATATATATTACTTTTGCAAAAAGTATAATTATGATTGAACGAATTTTTAAAATTACCGACATTCAAGAAGACAGTGTATTCTTGTGGGGTGCACGACAAACAGGAAAGAGTACACTGCTAAAAAGTCTTTTTCCTAATGCAATTTATGTGGATTTGTTGCAAAATGATGTGTTTGAACGCTTTCGTAGAAAACCATCTTTGTTACGTGATGATTTACGTGAAAAGGAAGAAGGTACTATAGTGATTATTGATGAAGTTCAAAAACTGCCAGAACTGTTGGATGAAGTTCACTGGTTGATAGTGAACGAAAATCTGAAATTTATTTTAAGTGGATCGAGTGCGAGGAAATTAAAACGCTGTGGCGCTAATTTGTTAGGAGGTCGTGCCGTTAGAAATTTATTGTTGCCATTTGTAAGTTGTGAAATTCCAGATTTCGACCTAATTAAAGCGATAAATAATGGTATGTTGCCACGACATTATCTTGTCGAAAATCCTATTAAAAGATTACAGGCCTATATAGGTGATTATCTGCAAGAAGAAATAAAAGCGGAAGCATTGATTCGTAAAGTTGCTGTCTTTACTCGGTTTTTAGAGGTGGCGGCACTTACAAATGGTGAAATTGTTAATTATAACAATATAGCTGCCGATTGTGGTGTGAGTGCGCCGACCATTAAAGAGTATTTTTCTATATTAGAGGAAACACTTGTGGGCTTTATGCAACCAGCATATACAAAAACGGTAAAGCGCAGGTTGGTAAATGCACCTCGATTCTTTTATTTTGATGTCGGTATAGCAAATTATTTGACACATAGAAAGAATTTGTTGCCTGGAAGTGTTGATTTTGGGCATTCATTAGAACATTTTGTTATTCAGGAGATTAGGGCATATATCGAATATTATCGAAAAGAAATGATTTTATCGTATTGGCGAACTTCTGCTGGTATTGAGGTTGACGTGGTACTTGCTGATGCTTATTCGTGCGATGCTAAGGTAGCGATTGAAATTAAATCTTGCGAAGAAATACAAAACAAGCACTTGAAAGGTTTGAGAACGTTTCGCGAAGAACATCCTCTATGTAAATTGATGGCATTGTCTTTTGATATGAATGAGCGAAAAACCGATGATGACATATTGATTTATCCAATTACGGAATTTTTGAAATTGTTGTGGAATGGTGGAATTTTCTAATATTTTAATTAGTCGTATAATCCATATTTTTCTCTATCTTTGCAACGTAAATACTTAAATTAAAATTTTATGCGAAAGAAATTTATCTCTTTTTTGTTTATGTCTTTGATGACATTCTATTTTGCCTCGGCACAAAATTATTTGTTGGAAGTGAAAGAAGATAAAAAAATCATTCATCCCGAAAAATTAGAATTGCCTACCAGTACCACAGCGCAAGACATTTTGCAGATTCTGCCCGAATTACTTAATCGCCACGGCGACTTTATGATTTCTCATTATGATATTCAGGTAGAGGGTGTAAGTATAGGCGATATGCGTGATGCAATTCTTACTCAGACCATTCTTTCAGACATCAAGGCAATAGAGGTTTCTGAATCTCCAATTTCAAGTTATCACAACAATGGTCAAGGTGGTGTGGTTGATATTAAACTGAAAGATGCTGGCAAATGCCATTCAGAAGTGGCAACGACATCAGACAATTGCGATGGATTTTCGGGAAGTGTTTCGTTAGATGCGTCATATCAACTTGATATAGTGCCGACTCTTCAATTAAAATATAAGAAAGAAAAAATCTCGTTGCGTGGCTTTTTGTCGGCTGAAGGTTATATGCCAGACGACATAAAAGTAAAAACGACTTCTCCTAATGGTAGCGTTTCTACTCAATATACTGATGAGAAATTTTTAAGTCAAATAGCTCGTTTATATTTCGATTATAACATCAATAGTCATAGTTATTTGAAATTGCGTTTGCACGAGAGTGTTACAGATTTTGACAAGGATATTACTTGGTTAAACTCTGTGCGAAAAGAGGAAAATAGTACCGATGCACTTAATCTTTTAGGAAAAGCAGAATACAAATACACTTTCGACCGCAAGTCGCACATTCAAATTGAAGCGTGCTATAGTAACTCGCCTAAAGACAGTAAACTTAATTTGTTGGACAAAGAGGACAGAGAGTGGACAAATGACTTGAAATCACAAACTGTTTCTGGTAAAGTGGAATTTTGCTATCCGCTTCTCGACCGTTCTAAACCTTGCAAAGTGGATTTCTTTTTGGGTTCCAACTACAATTATACTTGGCATAAGTTAAATTCTAATGATAATTTCGATTGGGACAAAGAAAGTTGGTTGATGACAAAATTGAATGAAAATGGAAATGTTTTGAATTTATCGCCATACTTCCAAACGGAATGTCAGTTTGGAAAAGTTTCTTTGAAGACGATTTTGGAATATCAGTATTTCCACTATGATTTAGATACCGATTTCTATTATTGGTTGAGGGACCACAGTGAAAATGATGGTTCTTCATCTTTGTCAGATGTAACTGCTAAAATTATGCTCGGTTGGCAAGTGGTCGATCATCAGTTCTTGCGTTTGATTCTCGACCGAAAAATAGAACGCCCTTCAGAAGAACAAATATTCCCGCATCTCGTTTATCGCTCTTCTGCAAACAGCATTATTTGTGGTAATTCTGGTCTCGACCCAATGCACTCGCACGAGGCAACACTTGACTATGTCACAGATGCCGAATTAGGAAATGGTTATTTCACTTTTAATGCCGCATTGGGCTATGTTCACACTGATGGAATTATTAAGAGCGAAGAAAAAGAATTGGGCGGAACTCACTATAATTATATCACATATAGCAATGATGGCGAAAGCGACATTTTGAAAGGACTTTTGATGATATACTATCGCAAGAATATTTTTTCAATTTCTGCTACCGCAAATGTGTACAATAATAATCAAACGAGCGAAAAAAATCCTTATACATACGGCAATTTTTCAGTAGTTCCAGCCTTGTCTTTCAAAAATCATTGGAACACTTCGGTAGGTTATTTCTATAATAGTGCAATAAAGAAAGATAGTGAAAAGCTCGGCAGTTGCTCATACTTGAAATTGCGTGTTGCCAAAAGTTGGAATCAATGGGAAATTCACGCATTGGGCGTGCTTCCTTTGAATGGACACACAGAGGACGAACTCTATAAGAATGATGGCACGTCCGTTGTCTCTCATTATTTGGTACAACCGAGCGTTAATGTCGGTTTTAGATTCTACTTTCCACAATAACACTTGAAAAAAGTGTTAGTTGAGTCAAAAAAAAACGCGGTGCAATGCATCGCGTTTTTTTGTAGGTCAAAGTTTCGTTATTTCAATTTAAACTCTCTTTGTGTGTCGTTTTCTTGTGCGTTAATGGTAAACGACAGATTGTCAATGTCGTAGATGGTAGTGTGTGTGGTGTACCAGTCTTTGCCGAATCTGTTAGCTTTTTGGTAATCAATGTTTTGGTATCTATTTTCTGCTTCGTTTTTAATAGAATCGAATTTAGCCAAATTGCCTTCTTGCACATCTTTGATAGACAGTTCTGTATTTCTGTCAAAATATTCGCTGTACCAAAATGGATCGGTTTTAGTTGAATAGGCTTTAGAATACCAGACTTTTTTCATCAGTTCCAACATACCTTCTTTGGTGCTACCTAAGTCATAGTTCTCTTTCATAATGCCGAAGCGCTCAATGCCTTGTCCGTACAATGCTTCTGGGTGACATACATAAAAGTTTGTCATAATATTGCTGTCAGAAACAATAACTTCGTTGTTCCAAATTTCTACAACAACGGTTTTTGTTGAGTCGGAAATCATCCAATGTGTTTCAAATGGAAATTTCTCTGTTGGAGGTGCAATCAAGTTGCGTGATTTTATCAAAGTTATTGCATCATCTACAGATTTTGCGTTGTCGAGTACATAACGTACTACGCCCGTTGTTATCAAAGTAGGTGCATTAGGATTTGTGCCTGTTGTAGGTTCGCACTCTTTGGTTGGAACTACATTTACATTTATTACCACACCATTTTCGTTGATGCCATCAGTCATAGAATAAGGAATAACTTTGAAAAGTTCTTCGCATATTGTGCCGTTGTCAATGGCTTCTTTTGTGGCAAAAGGCATACAAGTCGCCATACCTATTGATTCGAATCTTCCTTCTTTTCCTTTCATGTGCAGTACAATATCGGCAAGTCCATCTACATAATAGTCGAGGTTTCTGCCCACAAGGTTTCCGTTGCGTACCGAAGTACATCCTGCAGGTTTGTTGTTTAGCAAACTAAAACGCTCTTCGCTAATGGCTTCAGCGGCGTCAAAATCGTAATCTTCGTAAGTGATTTTGTAAAGATACTCGTCACCATTGGTGGCATCTGGTGCAATGGCTTCGAAAGTCGTGTGTTTGCATTCCGCTTTTTTTTCTTTGTTGCCACAACTTGTCAAAATCAAAGCCGCTGTGCAACATGCAATTGCAATTACTTTTTTCTTCATTTTGTTTAATGTTTAAAGTTTAAATATTGTTTCAAAGTTAAAAACGTTTCTTAGACTTTGTTATTGTCGAAAGGTTTAATTTTTTATTTTTTTTTGCTGTCTGCCATTTTGTCGTATTTTTTGTTTGGCAATAAATTTGTAGTAATAAATTAGGAAAAAATACTAAAAATAAATATAATGTCAGCAAAGAAGGAAAATATAGAAGAAAAAGAACAGAAAGTTGAAGCGACAAATGAAGCAGAGAACGTTGAACAAACTGCTGAAAATCAAGAAGGTGCAGAAGAAAAGCAACCCGAAGAAGTTGATTGGCAAGCAAAATACAATGAGTTGAACGACTCTCATTTGCGTTTGATGGCTGATTTCGACAATTATCGCAAAAAAACGCTGAAAGAACGTGCAGATTTAATCAAATTTGGTGGCGAAAACATTATGAAAGATTTGCTACCCGTCATTGATGATTTCGAGCGTGCGTTGGCAAGTATGCCTACCGAAGAAAATCCCGTAAAAGAAGGTGTGGAACTTATCCATAGCAAGTTTATCGGTTTCTTAAACCAATGTGGCGTAAAAGAAATTGAGACAAAAGATGTGGCATTCGACACTGATTTTCACGAGGCGGTTACATTGTTTCCTGCTCAAGATGAATCAATGAAAGGTAAAATTATCGACTGCACACAAAAGGGTTATACCTATCACGAAAAAGTGATTCGTTTTGCAAAAGTTGTAGTTGGGCAATAAGACATTTTGACATATAAATTTCAAAAACTGAAATTATGGCAGAAAAAAGAGATTACTATGAAGTGCTTGGCGTTGATAAAAAAGCAAGCGCAGAAGAGATAAAAAAAGCGTATAGAAAAAAAGCGATTCAATATCACCCAGATAAGAATCCTGGTAATAAGGAAGCAGAAGAAAAGTTCAAAGAAGCAGCCGAAGCGTACGAAGTTTTGAGCGACCCACAAAAACGTCAGCGTTACGACCAATTTGGTCACGCAGGTATGGGCGGCGCTGGTGGCTTCAGTGGTGGCGGTTTCAGTATGGACGACATCTTCTCTCATTTTGGCGACATCTTTGGTGGCCATTTTGGTGGTGGCGGTTTTGGCGATTTCTTCGGTGGAGGTGGTCAGCGTGGTGGACAACGTGTTCGTCGCGGTGCCGACCTTCGTGTGAAAGCACGTGTTACCTTGAAAGAGATTGCAAATGGTACCGAAAAGAAATTTAAGTATAAAAAATATGTACCTTGTCAGCATTGCAATAGTACGGGTTCGGCTGATGGCAATACCGAAACGTGTTCTACGTGTCACGGAAGTGGTAGAGTAGTGCGTACGCAAAGAACAATGCTTGGAATGATGCAAATGCAAGAGGCTTGTCCAACTTGTGGTGGCGAAGGTAAAATTATCAAAAATAAATGTCCACATTGTAATGGCGAAGGTATTGTTTACGAAGAAGTTATCGAAACTGTAAAAATTCCTGCTGGCGTACAAGAAGGTATGCAACTTTCAGTCAGTGGAAAAGGTCACGCTGCTCGTCGTGGCGGTGTCAATGGCGATTTGTTGGTGCTGATAGAAGAAGAAGTTGACCCACAATTGATTCGTGATGAAAACGATTTGATATACAACTTGTTGCTTACTGTTCCTACTGCTATTCTTGGTGGCACAGTTGAGGTGCCTACTATCGATGGAAAAGTAAAAGTGAAAATTGACCCAGGAACGCAACCAGGAAAAGTACTTCGCTTGCGTGGCAAGGGATTGCCGAGCATAAATAGTTACGGAACAGGCGATTTACTTGTTAATATCGGTATTTATGTTCCCGAGAATTTGAATAAGGATGAAAAGAAAATGATAGAGAAATTAGGCGAGTCGGAAAATATTAAACCAACCGAGAGTGCTTTGAGAAATTTCTTTTCACGTTTCAAGAATGTATTTTCATAAATAACATTCACATAAAAGATAAAAAAATCTTGTTCGTTATGAACAAGATTTTTTTTGTTTATCTATCGAAAGTGATTCTTTCGCCTTTTATGGTGTCGTTTATTTTGCCGTTTTCGTAAACTAAATTCCCGTTTACAAAAGTATGGGTCACTTTTCCATTGAAAGTCATTCCACTCAGTGGCGACCATCCACATTTCGACTGAATAATGTCATCGGTAATAGTAGTTTGCTTGTCGGGGTCAATCAGTACCAAATCGGCAAAATATCCTTTTCTGATAAATCCACGTTTGCTTATTTGGTATATTGTAGCAGGATTGTGGCACATTTTTTCTACCATCGTTTCGCGTGCAAGAATACCTTTTTTTACCAATGATAACATAATGAGCAACGAAAATTGCATAATCGGCATTCCCGAAGTGGCTGTAAGTGCGTTTCCTTCTTTGTTTTTCAGTAAGTGAGGGGCGTGGTCGCTACCTATGGTGTCGATAATGTTTGCTGAAATTGCTTTTTGCAGTGCGTTTTTGTCTTGCTCTGTTTTTATGGCAGGATTGCATTTTATTTTTGCGCCAAGCGTTTTGTAGTCTTCGTTGCAAAACTGCAAATATTGCGGACAAGTTTCGGCAGTGATGCGTTTTTCTGCAAGTGGTTTTGTTTGTTCAAAAAGTGATAACTCTTTGGCTGTGCTTATGTGCATCACGTGCAGACGAGCATTGTTTTTCTTTGCCAATTCTACTGCTTTTGCGGTAGATTGGTAACACGCTTCTTCCGAGCGAATAATGGGGTGATATTCCACGGGAATATTTTCGCCCATTTCGGCTTTTAGTTTTTCTATATTTTGGTTGATGATTGCAGTGCTTTCGTTGTGCGTAGCGATAAGTACAGGACTATTGGCAAAAATCTCGTTCAGTCTTGTTTCTTCATCTACAAGCATATTGCCCGTAGAAGAACCCATAAAAAGTTTTACGCCACAGACTTTTTTTGCATCAATTTTTTTTATTTCGTCAAGGTTGTCGTTGGTAGCACCAAGGTAGAAAGAGTAGTTTGCCAACGATTTTTTCGAGGCAATTTCGCATTTTTGTTCCAATAACTCTATGGTAGTCGTTTGTGGAATGCAATTTGGCATATCCATAAATGAGGTAACTCCACCTGCTACGGCAGCGTGCGATTCGCTTTCGATGTTAGCTTTTTCTGTCAAACCTGGCTCACGAAAATGGACGTGTTCGTCAATTACACCTGGTATTAGCCATTTGCCTTCGGCATCTATAACTTCGTTTTCTTTCAAAAGTTTTTCGGGAACATCGTCGCGAAACACTTTGTCAATCAAACCATTTTTAACAAGGACAGAACCTTTGAAACTTTTCCCCTCGTTGATGATTTTTGCATTAAAAATTAACATTTTTTGTCGCTAAAAAGCCTTTAACTTTTAACTTTTAACTCTTAACTATTCACTCTTAACTTTATGCTTTCTTCGGGTATTTGCGGAAAAAACTTTGCCATTTCAGTTGAATGACGCCAAAAACTGCTTCGCCAAAAATGCTTGAGTTCATTTTTGAAACGCCCAAAACTCTGTTTGTGAAAATGATAGGAACTTCTACTACATTGAAACCGCATTTGTATGCAGTAAATTTCATCTCTATTTGGAAAGCGTAACCTTTGAACTGAATTTTGTCAAGTTCAATTGTTTCCAATACTTGTCGTCTGTAGCACTTGAAACCTGCTGTGGTGTCGGCAATTTTTACGCCCAATACAAAACGAACATATTTTGATGCAAAATAAGACATCAAAACGCGTCCCATAGGCCAATTTACAACATTTACACCACTGATGTAGCGCGAACCGATTGCAACGTCAGCACCATTTTTTGCACACGCATCGTATAGGCGAATAAGGTCATCGGGATTGTGCGAAAAATCGGCGTCCATTTCAAAAATGTAGTCGTATTTATGCTCAATTGCCCATTTGAAGCCCGTAATATATGCAGTTCCAAGTCCGAGTTTGCCTTCGCGTTCAAGTATAAAAAGTCGGTCGGCAAATTCAGTTTGCAAACCTTTTACGATGCTTGCAGTGCCGTCGGGCGAATTGTCGTCAATGATAAGAATGTTGAAATCTTTCGGCAACGAAAAAACATATCTAATGATGTTTTCAATGTTCTCTTTTTCGTTGTAAGTCGGAATAAGGATAATGCTATCAGACATTTTTGTTTATGTTTGTTTTTACAAAAATAGCAAACAGAAACGAGAATTTTGTAGTTTTGTAAAAAAAATAATCTATGATTTCAATACGTAAATCAAATATTGATGACGCAAACTTTATTTCTACGTTGATTTTCAGTGCAATTGGATTTGAAAACCCTAAAAAAGAAGCAGTTGAAAAAATGACGGAAGTTTGCCAAATGAGTGATGTACTTTATAGTTATCAAAACGTGTATGTTGCTGAATTTGATGGCGAAAGGGCTGGAATTGTGCTTTCGTACGATGGTGCAAAATATGCCGAATGGCGAACTAAGACTTTTGCGATTTTGAAAAATACGATGGGCGTTGATTTTGCTAATATGGTCGATGAAACTCGTGCTGGCGAGTGGTATGTAGATTCGTTGGCTGTGTCGCCTACGTTCAGGAAAAAAGGCATTGCACGTCAGTTGCTGAATTTCGTGATAGAAAAAGCAAAGCAAAATAAATTTGCATACGTAACTTTGGCGGTCGATGCGCAGAATTTGCCTGCTTGGAATTTGTATAAATCTTTAGGTTTCAAAGAAACTGGCATTTTGCATATTTTCGATTATGATTATGAACGAATGGAACTTGAAATTTAATTTGTTATTGCAAAATTTTTCAATTCGTTAATCTCTCTATATCTTTGCGTTGTAATTTGAATAATATGAAAAAAGTTGTAGCAATATTTTTCTTAATCTTCGTTTTAGTAAGTTCTGCTTTTGCAAATTTTTCTGCAATTGGCGATTTATATCAAGATGTAAAATCGCCTCAAAATGTTGATAAAGTATATATATTCAATTCGTTAAATGGTGCTGAATTGTCGTTTTCTTTTTTCAAAGAAACAACTTTTACTTGGAAAAAATATACAATATCGCCGTCTTCTGCTACCGAAATTATAACAGAAACAAAGTCGGTGGCAACTCTCGATAATTTGGAAAATGCTACAGGTTACATTTTGGAATATCAAAACGATAAAATGCAATTAGAACAAAAAATTGTTTGGGTGTTCAATTATAGTTTGTACAAGTCACCTAATGTTCAACTTATTTCAATTGCAGACCGTACTTCGCCCGATTTTATTTGTGCAGAAACTACAATAGAAGGAACTATAAATATTACGGCAGAAGGAATGAATTATGTGGGTAAAAATGGTGATTCTCATTCAATTTCGCCCTATAAAATGTATTTGTCATATACAACTTTGGATGTTGATACCGCAACATACGAATTGGCAGACATATCAGCAGAATATGAATTGAGAGATCCCATTTCGGGCGTAAATCCATTTGTGGAATATTTGGATAATGTCTATAAAAATACTCCGTTTTCTATTGTTTTGAAGGATATGAAAGGCGAAGTTGCTATAAAAACTTCAAACGAGATGGAAGTTGACAATATGAATATATTGCCAAAAATTTCGGTTGCAGGATTCCTTACACTTCGTGAGCGCGAAGATGACGAGATGTACAATAAAAACGAGGTTGAAAAAGGTAACGAGAACGAACATCGAAACATTGAAGGTTCTGCTCCACTTGATATACAATTGAAAATGTCAAAAAACGACGTGGTGAGTGAAATAACTTGGAAAATCTATAAAACTGAAAAAGGATTTAGAGATACACTTGTACGTCGCAACGAGACTGTGCTCAACGAAGAAGATTTTAGCAAAGTGGGCGACTATGTTGTAAAGGTTGTTGCTCAAACCGAAAAAGGCTGTATTACTGAAGATTCTATCACGATAAAAATTGGTAATACTAACAATGATATTTTCCTCGAAGTGCCTAATGTGTTCACACCAAACGATGACGGCAAAAACGACGAATTTCGTGTGGCATATCGCTCAATTTTGAAATACGAAATTTGGGTTTACAATCGTTGGGGCAGAATGGTTTATCATTCAAAAGAACCTGCAAAAGGTTGGGACGGACGAATTGGCGGAAAAGATGCGTCGGTTGGTGTTTATTTCTATGTTATAAAAGCAAAGGGCGCCGACGGCAAAGATTACGATAAAGATGGAAGCGTGAACCTTTTGCGCTAAAGTGATTCGTACGGCGGAATGCTGTCAAAAAAGTGGTAAGTAGCATTTTCTGCGTCAACCTCGCCGTAGAAATGTGTCAATCCGTTTGTTATAACAAACTTATTTACATTAAGTTTCATGTTGTAAATGGCTAATTGGTCGAACGTAGTTTGAGTAATTTCAATGTGTGGCGCTTTGTACTCAATAATCATTCCAATAGTGCCGTTTTTCTTGTAAACAAGCGTGTCGCATCGCTTTTTCAATCCATTGTAAGTGATTGAAATTTCGTTGGCAATAAGCGATGGTGGATAGTTTTTTTCTTGAATAAGAAACTCTACAAAATTTTGCCTAACATACTCTTCGGGAGTGAGTGCCACGTATCGTTTGCGAATGCGGTCGTAAATCTGTTTTTTGCCGTTCGGCGCACATTTTATTTTGAAAGAATATGTCGGTAAATTCAGCGAAAGCATAAAATTTTGTATATTTGCGTGAAGCGAATTTAGATAAAAAAATCAAGAATGGCAAGTACTGTAGCAAAATCGTCGGAAGTTGCTTTCAGAGAAATAATGGCAAATCTTAAAGCGAAGAAATATTCGCCCATTTATTTTTTGGAAGGAACTGAACCATATTTTATCGACCAAATTTCAGATTATATTGCAAAAAATATTCTCACCGAAGAGGAAAAATCGTTCAATCAAGATGTTTTTTATGGAAAAGATATTGATGACATTTCTATGGTGATAAATTCTGCTCGTCAGTACCCGATGATGTCAGATTGGCGCGTGGTATTGCTCAAAGAAGCGCAAGATATAAAAGAAAGTCAATACGAGAAATTGCAGTATTATGCCGAGCAACCACAAGAATCAACAATTTTAGTAATTTGCTACAAAGGCAGTAAAGTAGATGCCCGAAAAAAATATATGTCGGCAATCGCTAAAGTTGGTGTCGTATTTTTGTCGGAACCTATTAAAGATTATTTGCTTCCTGATTTTGTGAAAAATTTTATGAAGTCGGAAAATCGCGAAATTGACGAGCGTTCGGTGCATTTGTTGGTTTCTTGTTTGGGTAATAATTTGGGCTTGATAGTGAGTGAATTGGAGAAATTGCGCATCGTGGCTCAAAATGAAAAAATAACGCCCGAAATTATTGAGAAAAATATCGGTATAAGTCGCTCGTACAATGTCTTTGCTTTGACAGATGCCATTGCCGAAAAAAATGCTTTGTTGGCATATCGCATAGTTAAATATGCCGAGCAAAACCCCAAAGAAATGCCTTTGCCAGTAATATTGACAAATTTGTTTAACTTTTTTGTGAACCTTTTTCATTACTACTACGTTTGCAAAAAATCTGAAGTGGAAATTTTGGCAGAACTGCGTGTGCAATTGTTCATTTTGAAAAAGTACAAGTTGGCTACAACGCATTATTCGCCTCGTGGTGTAATGAGCATAATCAGTTTGATTCGTGAGTATGATGCAAAAGGAAAAGGTGTGGGGTGTTCTACATTAAACTCGAAAGAATTGCTAAAGGAATTGGTTGGTAAAATATTGAGTACCAACTAATTTTGTTGCTGTATATTCTTAATTTCTGCTATTATTTTTTCTTTTTTTTGTGCAGTTTCTAATAAAAACTTTTGATATTGCTCGCTGTTTGCATCGTTTGGACGATGATTTTCGGCTTTCAATATTTGCTGAATTTCCTCCATCAGTTTTTTTGTTTCGGTAGAAAAATAATTGCCAATTTTTTCTTGAATGTACTTTATTGCTTCGGCACTTGGATGAACTAAATCTTCGCCATAAAAACGATAGTCGCGTAGGTCGTCCATCAAAATTTCGTACGACGGAAAATAATTTGCAAAATCGAATTTTTGTTGCAGTTCGTTTATGGCAAGAAGTAGGGTAGATTTGCTCAATTGGTTTTCGTGCAATCCGTCTTTTTTGTGTCGAATAGGACTGACGGTAAAAATTACTTTTATACGTGGATTAAATTCTTTCAAACGAGAAAATAATTCGGAATAATTCTCCACGATTTCTTCAACGCTCAGTTTTTCTCTGACAAAAGTGTTTTCGGGCATTTTGTGGCAGTTCGCAACAATTTTTCCGTTGTCTTTCCTTTTGTAAACCCACGCTGTGCCGAATGTAACGAACAAAATTGTAGTGTGTTTCAAAAAATCGGCAGAATTTTCTAATTGCTGATTTATGTTTTGCAGACATTCGTTTTTGTCGCTATGCGAAAAACTGCCGTGATGGTCGAAACTGTTCCATAAACCATTGTGAAAAAATAATTCTTTTTCGGCGTATGGCGTGCCTGTTATCAGTCGCTCAATGGCATTGGCAATTGACGAAGGGTTAAACAAAATTCCGAACGGATTGATGTCTGTTCGGAACTTGTATTCGGCAAAATAATTGCCGATATTTTCGCTGAAGCACGAACCGATAAACATTAAATTGTCGCGATAGGAAATTTCGCTTTTCGCACAAAAGTCTATTTCGGTTCGAAAGTTCATTTGTTTTTTAGGTTAAAAAGCCTTTATTCGGCAGAAAGCAAGTTCATTAGTTCGTCAAAGTTAGGCGAAAGAATGATTTCTGTTCTGCGGTTTTTTTGTCGTGCTTCGCTCGTGTTGGCTTTGTCTATTGGCATAAATTCGCCTCGACCAGATGCTGTAATTCTTGTTGGGTCGATTGAGCGATTTTTTAGAATGATGCGAACAATGGCAGTTGCACGTTTCACACTCAAATCCCAGTTGTCGGTAATTTGTCCGCTTCCGTTGTATGGAATATTGTCGGTGTGTCCTTCTATCACTACGTGTATATCAGGGTTTTCTGCCAATACTTTAGACAAATTTTCAAGTGCATTCACGCCTTTTTCATCAACGTCCCATTTGCCCGATTTGAAAAGTAGTTGCTCGTCGAGCGAAACGTAAACTTTTCCGTTTTTGTTTGTTACTGCCAAACCATTTCCTTCAAAACCTACCAATGCTTGCGAAACGCGATTTTTCAATTCGCGCATCAAAGAGTCTTTTTTGCTCAAAATGTCGGTAAGTTCTTTTAGTTTAGCATTTTGCTCGTTTAGTTCTTGTTGCTGTTGTGCAGTTAAACTTTGCTGTTGCTCAAGGTTTGCCTGTTTGGCAGAAAGTTCTCTTTTGCTTTCTTCGAGCGAACGCTCAAGCGAGTTCAGTTCTGCCTCTTTTGCTTGCAAAGCGTCTTGCAGTTTTTGAAGATTTGCCAATAAAATTTTCACTTCTTCTTCGCTTTTCGATTTTCCAAGTTTTTCGGTCAATTCACTATTCAAAGAGTTGAGTTTTGCAATGTCGTCTTTCAAACTATATATTGCTTTCGATTGACTCAAAGTGTCACTTTTCAACGATTCAATTTCTTTGTTTAGTCGGTCAATTTCTGCGTTGAGGTCTTCTATTGTGGCTTTCTGACTCGATAGTTCTTTTTTTGCGTTTTGCGCTTCTTCGTAATATTTTTTCTCACTTGCTAATACATCGTTGTATTGTTTTTTAGTGACGCAAGAGGTTAAAATTGCCATCGAGGCAATTACAAAAAGTACTTTTTTCATTTTTTTTATTTTTAAGACGGAGCAAAATTACTAAAATTTGCTTATATGTGCGATTTTCGTGGTATTTAATTCAAAAAATCGTATTTTAATTGTACTTTTGTTGGTTTAATGGATAAAAACACATTGATGCAAAATTCAAAAGAATATAAGTTGCTGAATCAGATAAACAGCCCAGCCGATTTGAAGAAACTCGAAATTTCACAGTTGCCTCAGTTGTGCGACGAGTTGCGTGCTTTCATTATCGACGCTCTTTCGTGCAATCCTGGTCATTTTGCTTCGAGTCTTGGCGTGGTGGAACTTACTGTGGCATTGCATTATGTCTATAATATGCCGTATGATAGAATCGTGTGGGATGTCGGTCATCAGGCTTACGGACATAAAATTCTTACGGGTCGTCGAGAGCGTTTTGATACAAACCGAAAATTCAAAGGCATTTCGCCGTTTCCTTCGCCTGCCGAGAGTGAATACGATTCGTTTGTTTCCGGTCACGCGTCTAATTCTATTTCTGCCGCATTGGGTATGGCAGTAGCCAATAGGTTGCAAGGCGATACGAAAAGAAAAATTGTGGCTGTAATTGGCGATGGCTCGCTCACTGGCGGATTGTCGTTCGAGGGGTTGAACAATATGTCTTCGAGCCAAAACGATACGATGATTGTACTGAACGACAACGAAATGGCAATCGACCCAGTAGTGGGCGGTTTGAGTCATTATCTTACGCAAATTACGACGTCGCATTTTTACAACAAACTTCGCTACAAAGGTTATATATTGTTGCGAAAAGTGGGATTGTTGAAAGATTCAAAAGGTTTGATAAAATTTCACAATAGCGTGAAGTCGCTTTTGGCACGACAAAAAAGTAATATTTTTGAGTGTTTGAATATTCGCTATTTTGGTCCTGTCGATGGACACGACGTGAAGGAATTGGTGCGAATTTTGACTACTATCAAAGATTTTGAAGGTCCAAAGGTATTGCATATCAAAACGGTGAAGGGAAAAGGTTTTGAACAAGCCGAAAATGCACCTACTATTTGGCACGCACCTGGAGTTTTTGATGAAAATACTGGCGAAAGAAAAATTTCTAACAATGAACATCAACCGCCTTTGTACCAAGATGTTTTTGGAAAAACTTTGGTAGAATTGGCTGAGAAAAACGAAAAAATTGTAGGCGTTACGCCTGCTATGCCTACAGGTTGCTCGATGAATTTGCTTGGACAAAAATTCCCAAATAGAATGTTTGACGTTGGCATTGCCGAAGGACACGCTGTAACATTTTCGGCAGGTATGGCAAAAGAAGGTTTGATACCGTTTTGCAATATCTATTCGTCGTTTGCGCAACGTGCCTACGATAATATTATTCACGATGCAGCATTGCAAAAATTGAATATGGTCATTTGTTTAGACCGTGCTGGATTGGTGGGCAACGATGGTGCTACGCACCACGGTGTTTTCGATATTCCTGCACTTCGTTGCATTCCAAATTTGACTATTGCATCGCCAATGAACGAGTGTGAATTGCGCAATATGCTTTACACCGCCCAAATGCCTCGAAAAGGTGTTTTTGTGATTCGCTATCCACGTGGTCGTGCCGAAAACGAAGATTGGCAACATTCTTTCGATGAAATTCCCGTAGGGAAGGGCGTTTGTGTGAAACAAGGCGATGATTTGGCTATTTTGTCTTTTGGTCCGCTCGGTAATCGTGCTTTCGAAGCCATTGCCGAAGTAGAAAAATCAACAGCAAAAACTATCGCACTTTACAATATGCGTTTTGTAAAACCAATTGACGAGGCTTTGCTAAATGAAATTGCCTCAAAATTCAAGACTGTCATCACAATAGAAGATGGCGCATTGAAAGGTGGCTTTGGCAGTGCAGTGATGGAGTTTTTTGAAGATAATAATCAAAATGTTCAAGTGCACAGAATGGGCATTCCCGATGGTTTTGTCGAACACGGTTCGGTGTCGGAATTGTACCAATTGGTCGGACTTGACAAACAGTCGATAATTAAAACAATAAAAGAAATAGTTTGTTGATTTCTAATGTTTTAATATAAAATAACAAACAAAAGAATGGAATTATGAAAATTATTATTGCTGGAGCGGGAGAGGTTGGAACTCACTTGGCAAAATTGCTTGCGAGCGAGAATCAAGATATTATTTTGATGGATAAAGAGGAAGAAAAATTACGTCCTATCGAATCGAAATTTGACTTGATGACAATGAAAGGTAATCCGACTTCGTTGAAAGACTTGCGTGAAGTTGGTGTTGGCGATGCCGACCTTTTTATAGCCGTTACACCCGAAGAAAGTACTAATATGACGGCGTGTATGTTGGCAACCAATATGGGTTCGAAAAAAACGCTTGCACGCATAGATAATTATGAATATCTGTTGCCTAAAAACAAAGAGTTTTTCAAACGATTGGGTGTCGATTCTTTAATTTATCCTGAAATGTTGGCTGCGCACGAAATTGTCAATTCTTTGAAGAAAAATTGGGCGCGACAATGGCTCGAATTTTACGATGGTGCGTTGTATCTCATTGCTACAAAAATTCGTGATGAATCACCTGTTGTAAATAAAAAGTTTCAAGATTTGTTCGCCAACGAAAGCAATATGCGTGTAGTAGCCATTAAACGTCAGTCCGAAACCATAATGCCGAAAGGTCAAGATATAATATTGTTAGACGATGTAATATACGTAATGGTAACGCCCGACCAAATTGTCAAACTGCGTAAAATGGCAGGAAAAGAAGATAAGTCGATAGATGATATAATGATTATGGGTGGAAGCCGAATCGCTCAAAAAACTTGTCAGTATCTGCCAGATTCTATAAATGTTAAGGTAATTGAAAAAGACAAAGATCGTGCGTATAGTTTTTTGGAAAATGTGTCCAAAAATGTGGTTGTGATAAATGGCGACGGACGCGATACTGATCTTATTTTGGAAGAGGGTGTCGAACATATGGACGCTTTTATAGCCGTAACTGGCAATTCCGAAGCAAATATTATGGCTTGCTTGGCTGCACGTCGTGCGGGTGTGAAGAAAATTATTGCAGAAATAGAAAATATCGATTATTTTCCATTGGCAGAAAAATTGGATATTGGCACTATTGTGAATAAAAAACGACTTGCTGCAAGTCATATTTACCAATACACGCTCGATGCGAATGTTACCGAACTGAAATGTTTGGCAAATATCGATGTCGATATTGTGGAATTTGAAGCAAAGGCAAATTCAAAAATGACAAAAGGCAAAGTGCGCGAACTTAATTTGCCACACGATATGAATTTAGGCGGACTGATACGCGACAAAAAAGGTTATATCGTTACGGGCGAAACCGAGATAAAAGAAGGCGACCACGTGATTTGTTTTTGCGACTCTTTGAAAACGCGTAAAATTGAAAAATATTTCAACTAATCACTTCTTTTTTAATTGAAAAATTTTGCTCAGACATTCCGTTTGTTAGGAATACTTTTGGTTATCGAAAGTATTTTTATGTGCGTGTCGGGTGCCATTTCGCTCTATTATGCCGAGAGCGATATGCTACCGATAGGAATTTCTGTGCTTATTACATTTGTTGTTGGACTATTTCTTGTAGTGATAAACAATTTTGCAAAAGGCGAAAAAATAGGTAAAAAGCAGGCGTTTGTACTCATTATTTTTTCTTGGATAATCCTTGCCGTTTTTGGCGCTATCCCATTTGTTTTGACGGGCGTTTTGCCGAAAGTAGAAAATGCGTTGTTCGAAACAATGTCTGGCATCACTACCACAGGTTCTTCCGTTATTCTCGATGTAGAATCGCTATCGCACGGAATTTTGTTTTGGCGTAGCACATTGCAGTGGTTAGGCGGTTTCGCCGTCATTACGCTCACACTTGCCGTTCTACCATTGCTTGGTTTGCGCGAGTTTACTTTTCTCACTACCGAAACAAAACAGTCTTCTTCGTCGAAACTTTTGCCACGAATTGTTGAAATTGTCAATTGGCTTTGGGGCTTGTATTTGCTCATTACAATTATCGAGGCTACTACGTATTATTTTGCAGGAATGGGCATTTTCGATGCTGTTTGCCACGCTTTTACAACCATTTCGACGGGTGGTTTTTCTACAAAAAATAATAGTGTGGCGTTTTGGAATTCCAAAAGAATAGAATCCGCAATGCTTTTCTTTATGTTTTTCTCGGGAGTGAATTTTACGTTGTTGTTTTATGCTGTTCGTGGGAAATTTAGAAAAATTGCGCAAAATCAAGAGTTTCGATACTACGTAAGTTTTATCGTGTTTTTCTCGTTGTTGCTCACGTGCGGAATGATGCTGATGGAAAATTTGCCGTTTCTGCGTGCTGCCAGAGTGTCGGTTTTTCACGTGTTAAGTGTGATAACTACGAGTGGATTTCTCACTCAAGATTATCTTTTGTGGCCGTCATCGCTTACAGTCTTGCTCTTTTTGCTAATGTTCGTTGGTTCTTCGGCGGGTTCGGCAAGTGGTGGTATAAAAATTATTCGTGCAGCATTGTTGCTTAAGTGTTCGCGCAACGAATTTTATAAATTTATGCACCCAAATGCAGTTTTGCCAGTACGTTTCAATAACCATTTAGTGCCACTTTCTGTATTGAAAAATGTGTTTGTATTCATTCTCTTGTACATAATGATGTTGGTGTTTGGCACGTTTTTGTTGTCTTGCCTCAATGTACCGATGGAAAATGCTTTTGGTTACGTACTTTCTGCCATTGGCAATGTTGGTTACAATGTAGGAATGAATGTTGCTTCAAATCCAATAGAGCAGTTGCCCGTTGCTGCAAAACTCATTTTGTCAGTCTATATGCTCATCGGACGAATAGACCTTTACATTTTCTTGCTCATTTTTTCAAGAAGTTTTTGGAAAAGTTGAATTTGTACACAAAACAAATTGAAATTTGCTAATCTGCCAATTGTTAAAACTGTTAATTGCATAAATATTCATTTCTTATGCAATACCGAACCAATACCGAACGATAACCGAAGGATAAGCGAAGGAATACCGAAGGTGTAAAATCAGCAAAATTGCCGTTTTTGACATTTTTTTAAAAAGCTCGTTCAAAAATATGCAAAATTTCTGCATAAATATGCAAGAGCATATAGTGAAAAG
This sequence comes from Bacteroidales bacterium UBA1754, assembly GCA_002315615.1. Taxonomy (GTDB): domain Bacteria; phylum Bacteroidota; class Bacteroidia; order Bacteroidales; family Paludibacteraceae; genus UBA1754. The sequence goes on from DCHK01000034.1 coordinate 50,032, forward strand.
TTAAGAGTTAAAAGTTAAAAGTGCCGAAGGCACGACATATCATAGGCGATGGCGTAAGCCATCGTTTTTTTACCCCGAAATCATAATTATTCAAGATTTGTGAACGCAAATCTTGTTTTGTCGCCTTGGCTGACGAGCGTGAAGAAAATGGAGTTGAGAATCGTTAAAAACCGAAAGCCGTTCAAGCGGAGCGCGTTCTTTCGGTTTAGATTCGAGACGAACATTTTTAGCGAGGCAGGCGCAGCGACGAGTTCTTTTTGCTTCGTTTTTCTTGCGGAAAGAAAAATGAAGAGAGAAAAAGATACGTAACCAAAATAAGTCGCTACTTCGCCGTGCATTTACCCCCAAAACGATTGTAGAGACGTCATAATATGGCGTCTCTACTGCGTTTATGGTACGTAATACATTACAAATCAACGATTAACGTGCATATTACAACACCTTTTAGGGTGTCTTGGGGGTAATTGTACCGAGTGAAAGATAGAGCAGTAGTAGCATTAATTTTAATTCAAAATTATCTTTTTACCCTATTTTACTTGATTTGATAAAAAAATATACATA
>DCHK01000034.1:50712-53154 GCA_002315615.1 Bacteroidales bacterium UBA1754
AAATGAGCAAACCTTCCACTTTTGCATATAACGAATGTATTATTGGTAACCTAATGATTATCAATAAATTAAGTGCGGTGGGGGGGGTAAATTATGCTATAAATTTTTATAAAAAAAAGAAATAAACTGCTTCTGTGCCTTGTAGGTGCGGGAGCATTTTTTTTACCCCAAACCCCTAAAGTGGTTTACGGTACATAAAATATTGTAAATTACCGCTTAACGCATTAACGTGTCCCTTTAGGGAGACAGGGTAAAATAGAAACGAAAAAATATAAACAATATAAAAATTAAACGCTATGAAAAGAATTACATTTTTAGCAATGTTGGTAGTAATGCTGACCAACGTATGGGTACCTGCATTTTCTGACAATCCTGTACTGTCGGGTACCCATGGTAGTTATTCTTGGGTTGACCTTGGCACAAGTGTGCAATGGGCTACTTGCAATGTAGGAGCAACTAATCCACAAGACAAAGGTGGCCAATTCTCGTGGGGTGAAACGAGTACTAAAAATAGATATTATATTTCGGATTATAAGTACTATGAATATGTGGTTAAAGATGCATGTATGAGTCGTTATTGTACTTGCAAATCTGGTTATTGCACTGGTTGTGACGACTTGACTAGACTTGTGTTGGGAGATGATGCCGCGAGCGTAAATATGACTGGCAGTTGGCGTATGCCGACTGGTGCGGAACTGCAAGAATTGTATGAAAATTGTTATTGGGAGTGGACTGATAACTATATGGACACAGGTGTAAAAGGTTTCTACGTGTATAGAGCAGAGTATGGGTCGGATAAAGGAGTAATTAGATATAAGGGGAAAAGCGTCACTGTGCTTGGTAAATATTCCCCTTCTACTCACAAATATATATTCCTTCCTCTTACAGGTTATCGCAATGAAAGTGGCACTAAGGGTACTGATAAGGGTCATTATTGGTCGTCTACGAAAGAAACTAGTGATTCGCGCAGAGCTAATCGTTTAATTCTTGGTTCTTCAGAAGTGACTGTTGGCCTTGCAAATAGATATTTAGGATTATCTATTCGTGCAGTGTTAGATTGTTATACCATCACGGCAAAAGCGGGCTCAAATGGTAGTGTATCGCCAAGCGGAGATAATAAAGTTGCACCAAATGGTACGATTATTTTGACGGCAACGCCAAACTCTGGTTACGGTTTCAAACGTTGGAGCGATGGCAATACAAGTAACCCAAGAACAATAACTGCTACGCAAGATATGACACTTACGGCAGAGTTCGAACTTCTTCGTACTATCACATTCAATGCGGGAACTGGCGGAACTGTATCTCCAAGTGGAGCAAATAAAGTTGTTGATGGCAATACAATTACTGTGATAGCAACTCCAAGCACTGGTTACCACTTTAAGCAGTGGAACGACGGCAATACAAGTAACCCAAGAACGATAACAGCAACGCAAAATGCAACCTACACCGCAACGTTCGAGGCTAACAATTATAGTTGGATTGACCTCGGAGTGAGTGTAGTATGGGCAAACTGCAATGTAGGTGCAGCAAACCCTTGGGATTTTGGCGATTATTTTTCTTGGGCCGAGACTACTATTAAGACAGTGTACAATTGGGGTAGTTATAAATATGGCAAGAGTTTGTCAAAATACAACGCAACAGATGGTAAGACAACGCTCGATTTGGCTGACGATGCTGCTCGCGTATATATGGGAGGTCTCGCTCGAATCCCTAGTAGCGACGAAATGACAGAATTAATTAACAACTGCTATTGGGAGTGGACAGATAGTTACAATAGCAAAGGCGTCAATGGTTTCATTGTATATAAAGCAAAAAATGACGCAGATAAAGGTGTGAAGAAATTAAGTGGCAGCACCACTACCACCACGGGTACATACTCTCTTGCAGATAACCACATTTTCCTCCCTTGCACAGGTTGGAAAAAAGATTATGGTACATCTTATGTTGGCACAAGAGGTAGTTATTGGGTATCGGTTCTCAACACGGGTGCACTACAACAAGTTATATACTTGGATATTCAGGGAGGTGTTGTTGATAGGCCATCTCGATACCGTTATTTTGGATTCTCTGTGCGTGGCGTGGCAGAGTCTTACACTATCACTGCAAAAGCGGGCTCAAATGGTAGCGTATCGCCAAGCGGAGATAATAAAGTTATAAAAAATGGAACGATAAAATTGACAGCAACTGCAAACACAGGTTACCACTTCACGCAGTGGAACGATGGCAATACAAGTAACCCAAGAACGATAACAGCTACGCAAAATGCAACCTACACCGCATCGTTTGCTGCAAACACCTATACCGTAACATTCAATGGTAACAATGCAACAACCGCAGGTACGCCTACTACGGCAACTGCTACATACGCTGCTGCAATGCCAGCTCTTACAAAAGCACCAGCTCGTACGGGTTACACTTTCGCGGGATATTTTGACGCTA
>DCHK01000034.1:53241-53430 GCA_002315615.1 Bacteroidales bacterium UBA1754
ACAAAACAGCAAACACTACTTTGTATGCACAATGGACACCAAACACCTATACCGTAACCTTCAATGGCAACAATGCAACCACCGCAGGTACGCCTACAACGGCAACTGCCACCTACGCTGCTGCAATGCCAGCTCTTACAAAGGCACCAGCTCGTACGGGTTATACTTTCGCGGGATATTTTGACGCTA
>DCHK01000034.1:53493-58233 GCA_002315615.1 Bacteroidales bacterium UBA1754
ACAAAACAGCAAACACTACTTTGTACGCACAATGGACACCAAACACCTATACCGTAACATTCAATGGCAACAATGCAACCACTGCTGGTACACCTACTACGGCAACTGCCACCTACGCTGCTGCAATGCCGGCTCTTACAAAAGCACCAGTTCGTACGGGTTATACCTTCGCGGGATATTTTGACGCTACATCAGGCGGTACAAAATACTACAATGCAAACCTTACAAGTGCTAAAAATTGGGACAAAGCTGCAAACACTACTTTGTATGCACAATGGACAGCAAATACCTATACCGTAACGTTTAATGGTAACAATGCAACTACCGCAGGTACGCCTACCACGGCAACTGCCACATTTGCTGCTGCAATGCCGGCTCTTACAAAAGCACCAGCTCGTACGGGTTACACTTTCACTGGATATTTTGATGCTACATCAGGCGGTACAAAATACTACAATGCAAACCTCACGAGTGCCAGAACGTGGAACAAAACTGCAAACACTACTTTGTATGCACAATGGACAGCAAACACTTATACCGTAACATTCAATGGTAACAATGCAACTACCGCAGGTACGCCTACAACGGCAACTGCCACCTACGCTGCTGCAATGCCGGCTCTTACAAAAGCACCAGCTCGTACGGGTTATACCTTTACAGGATATTATGATGCTACATCAGGCGGTACAAAATACTACAATGCAAACTTGTCGAGTGCTAGAACGTGGAACAAAACAGCAAACACTACTTTGTACGCACAATGGACAGCAAACAGCTATACCGTAACGTTCGATGCTAATGGTGGTACAACCCCTACGGCAAGCAAATCGGTTACGTACGCTTCTACCTACGGCACATTGCCAACTCCTACACGCACAGGTTACACCTTTAATGGTTGGTACACGGCAAAAACAAGTGGTACAAAGATTATCAGCACTACAACCGTAAGCATCACGGCAGCACAAACCTTGTTTGCACAATGGACACCAAACGCCTATACTGTAACGCTCGATGGCAATGGTGCAACCACTGCTGGCACACCAACTAGTATATCTGCAACCTACGATGCTGCAATGCCAGCTCTTACAAAGGCACCAGCTCGTACGGGTTACACTTTCGCGGGATATTTTGATGCTACTTCAGGTGGTACAAAATACTACAATGCAAACTTATCGAGTGCTAAAAATTGGGACAAAACAGAGAATACTACTTTGTATGCACAATGGACAGCAAACAGCTATACCGTAACATTCGATGCTAATGGTGGTACAACCCCTACGGCAAGCAAATCGGTTACATACGCTTCTACCTACGGTACATTGCCAACTCCTACACGCACGGGTTATACTTTTAATGGTTGGTACACTGCAAAAACAAGTGGTACAAAGATTATTAGCACCACAACCGTAAGCATCACGGCAGCACAAACCTTGTATGCACAATGGACAGCAAACGCCTATACCGTAACACTCGATGGCAATGGTGCAACCACTGCTGGCACACCAACTAGTATATCTGCAACCTACGATGCTGCAATGCCTACCATTACAAAAGCACCAGTTCGTACGGGTTACACCTTTACTGGATATTTTGACGCTACTTCAGGTGGTACAAAATACTACAATGCAAACTTATCGAGCGCTAAAAATTGGGACAAAACAGAGAATACTACTTTGTATGCACAATGGACAATTAACGAATACACCATTACAGCATCAGCAGGTGCAAATGGTAGTGTGTCGCCAAGTGGAGCAAGCAAAGTTACGTACAACAATAATATTACTTTGACAGCAACTGCCAACACTGGTTACCACTTCAAACAATGGAACGATGGTGTAACCACCAATCCAAGAACCATTACAGTATCGCAAGACAGCACATTTACGGCAGAGTTTGAGATTAACGAATATACCATTACAGCATCAGCAGGTGCAAACGGTAGCGTATCTCCAAATGGAGCAAACAAAGTTACGTACAACAATAATATTACATTGACAGCAACTGCCAACACTGGTTATCACTTCAAACAGTGGAACGATGGTGTTACAACCAACCCAAGAACCATTACTGCTACGCAAGATAGTACGTTTACGGCAGAGTTTGAAGCAAATACCTATACCGTAACGCTCGATGGCAATGGTGCAACAACAGCTGGAACACCAACTGTAGTATCTGCAACGTATGCTGCTGCAATGCCTACGCTTACTGCTGCTCCAGTTCGTACGGGATATTCTTTCAATGGTTATTACGATGCCGAGACTGGTGGTACAAAATACTACAATGCCGACTTATCGAGTGCCAATAATTGGGATAAAACAACTACCGCAACCTTGTATGCTCATTGGTTGTCTGTAGATAATATTACAATTACTGGTACAAAATACATCAACGATGAATTGACATTTGCTTCTACTACAAGCGGTTTCAGTGGTACACCTGTTGTGGTATATTCTATTAAGCAAGGCATAAGTGCTTATAATGAACTTTCAGGCACAACTTTCACACCTACAGTGGCAGATGATTATACAGTAAAAGCCGTAGCCACATACGATGCCGAAGTTGCCGAAAAAGAAGTTGCGTTTACAGTTTTAGCACCTTCAGACATTATTTTCAACGAAAAGACTGTTACCACGGCAGAAATTGCTGCACAACTCAACAAAAAGATTAACGCTACTATCGAGCGTACATTCTTCAAAGATGGTGGTAACAACACAATTTGTTTGCCTTTCTCACTTTCGGCTTCAGAGTTGGCAGAGAGTCCTTTGAGCGGATTCAGCAAACTGCAGAAATTTACGTCTGCCGAAATTGTCAATAAAGGAAAAGAAGACGAAACGCTTGAACTTACAGTAGAATCTGCTACCGAAATCGAAGCAGGTAAACCATACATCATCGCTTGGGAAAATGGCGATAATGTAGTTAATCCTACTTTCAACGAAGTAACTATTGTAACCGACCAAGCAAGTGCTAAAATAGCCGATGGTGTAACATTCAGAGGTACGTTAGTTCCTTATGCTGTAGAGGCAGGCGACAAAGGAATAATTTTCGTAGGTAATGGTGGCGAGCTCAATTGGCCAGAAGTAGATGGTAAAATCAAAGGTTTCCGTTGTTACTTTGAAGTTAAATTGGGTAATGGTTCACCATTTACACAAGGAATGCGCTCTTTCTTGGTCGAAGATAATGATGACGAAAATGATACTACTACCGACATCAATAAATCAAAGTCAAGTGTAGGCTCAAAAGTTCAAAAACTTATCGAAGAAGGTAAGGTTGTTATAATTTACGATGGTGTTAAATACGACACCTATGGTAAAAAAATAATTGAAGAAGAATAATATTAAAATGACAAATAAAATGAAGTACGAAAGACCAGAAACAAACGTAATAGAGATTGAATATCAGTCACTAATTTGTGCAAGCGGAAGACGCACGGGCGGCGACCCCGAAGATGCACGTTAGTCAATAATGATTGGTTACAGAAAAACCTTAATCATAGTATAACTTTTTTTTCAGTGCAAGGAGATTGGTTTCTCCTTGTCCTACAAGTAAGTGCCGAAGGTACGACATAACAACAAATAAACGATTAATCACTAAACAATTAAACATATATGTGTATTCCAACCTATTCTGTCATAGTGCCAATATACAATTCGGAAAGTACTTTACATAAGTGCTTTGATAGCATATTATGTCAAAAGAACGCAGATTTTGAATTGTTGCTTATTGACGATGGTAGCACCGATGGTTCTGGTAAGATTTGTGATGAATATGCTGCGAAAGACGAACGCATTACGGTTATTCATAAGGAGAATGGAGGTGTGTCGTCTGCACGCAATGCAGGAATTGATATAATGAGGGGCAAATGGGTAACTTTTGTTGATAGCGATGATTGGATTGATGAAACTTTTATTCCAATAAACACTATAGACTGCGATATTATAGTACAAAAGTGGACATATTGGGGAGAACTTGTCAGTATTCCTGGAGTTCCCCCACCAGAATCGCAAAATATAAGCATTCAAACATGGATGTTATGTGGAGCAAAATATCATACTCTTCAAATTCCTAATCAGAATGTTTTTGGCGATGAATGCAATACTTTTATGTACGAATACATAGGAAGTCAGGTGTTTAGGTCTACTTGGGGGAAGTTTATTAAAAGCGATGTTATCAAAAACGCATCTCTGCGCTTTGATACGAATATGCGATTAGGAGAGGATGCCGTTTTTGTTATGAGGGTAGCTGCATTTACCCATTCAGTTTCAGTAATAAACGAAGGAAATTACTACTATAGATGTTACGCTAGCAAAGCACAACGGGAAATCGCTCGGAAGGAAGCATTATACAACCTTCGTCAATATCTAAACGCTTACAAATTGCTTCCATTCCCCAATGATGACAATTTACGTTGGATTAAATATTTTTTTGAAAAAGCATCGCACCTCCAATGCAAACCGAATTTACGTTGGAAACTGAACCCTACGATAGCGGAAATAAAAGCGATTCTAAAAAAAGATGCCATTTTAGAAAAACGTATTAGGGCAAAAATGGTATTAATATTGTCGCGTTTCCTACACATTTTTAAAATAGTATAATTATGGTGACAAAATTGAAATTATCAAATATAAATCCTTGCTGTGATGTAAAAATAAATCAATAAAATTTAAATAATTAGGTTCTTGTTGCGAATCAAAGTATGTTTTTTTTGTTAAATTTTAACACTAGTGTCCACTAAAAATTCGG
>DCHK01000039.1 GCA_002315615.1 Bacteroidales bacterium UBA1754
TATATGGCGAATGGTATTGATGATGTGGAAGAGTCGCCCGTTGTGAAACAGAACGGAAAGTTTCTTTATGGCGGACGTGTCATCATCATCAAAGACGGAGTGAAATATGATATTTATGGAAAAATAATAACTGAGTAATATGAAAAAAACATTAATCTTTTTGTTTACGGCAGTGTGTGCCGTATGCTTATTCGCCCAAACAGTAAAGGTTTATAAGGGCGGTACGTTGCAGTACGAATTGGCAGATGCCGATAGTGTGGTGTTCTGCGAAACGGCGGGTGGCAAAATTTCTCAAGGCTTTGTAAAAGGTCAGAAAGTTACCATCTCTACCGATATGAACAACAAAGGTAGCAACCTTACACAAGCCATTGGTACCGACAATGGTACGACTATCGACTACACTTGGGAAGAAGGCGACAGCGTTCTTGTAAAAGTGAATAGTGAAACGGCAGTGTTCAAGTTAGTAAGCGGTGCAGGAACAAAAAGCGCTACTTTCGAGGGCGAAATGCCTGCAGGTGGAAACTCGTTCGATATTCAATATCCAGTAGAGGAACCGAACATTACCTCTCAAGACTACAACAACAATTTGATGCCAAAAGACAAACTATTGTTTAAGGCTACAGACTGCACATTGGGCAACAATGTTCAATTGGTACCACAATACTCTATTTTGCAAGTAAATTTCAAAGGTACACAAACTATTAAAAAACTCATTGTATCTGGCATCAGCAACAATGACGAAACATACACACTTAATATAAATCCTGAAGTTACATTGAACGGAACTGCCAAAGCGTTTTATGTCATTATGCCAAAAATCAACGAAAGATTAAAAGTTAGATTGATTGACAATACAAACACATTGAAAGCCGCATTTACGACCTCGAAAGCAATTGACCTTAGTAGCAATGCGTGCATAAATATGGCAGATTTAAATGTTCCTGAGCACAATTATCCTTGTTTTACAGCATTGGAAGACGGATGTGAAGTTAATATTAGCCTTGAAGCTTTTGTTTTTAATGATAGATATTTGGAGATTCTGAAAGAAGGAGATTCTGACTGGACTGCTTTGGATGTTCAATATGTGATTGATCATAAGGGGGCACTTGAAGCCAATATTTCGCTTGACGAGGGTGAAAAGCTTTATATGAGAGCAACACTTGGAGAAGTAAACAATGTCTTTACTATTCAAGACCCAGATGTACCTATATTTACAACCTCTGGAGAATTGAAATTCAGTGGAGATATATCATATTTAATTAAAGGTGATGGAACTGCAACCAAAGACGATATGGAATTTAGCGAATATTATGATATTGGATGTTTTCAACAGTTATTTGCAGGAACAACTATTGTTGACGCAAGCGATTTAATACTTCCATCATACACAAAGCAAGCATGTTATTTTGAAATGTTCGCAGGTTGTGAAAATTTGTTGTATCCGCCTGAATTGCCAGCAACAGATATGGACAAAGATTCTTATACTTATATGTTCTCTTCTTGTACAAGTTTAAGAAATGCTCCTGCATTACCAGCAAAAACACTTGCAGAAGGATGCTATGAAGGTATGTTTGCTGGATGTACAAGTTTAATTGTAGCCCCCGAGTTGCCTGCGATGCAATTGGCATTTTTATGCTATTCTGATATGTTTAGTGGATGTACAAATTTGATACAAGCGCCACAATTAATCGCCTCAAATTTGGAATCTTCTTGTTATGGCACTATGTTTTCTGGTTGCAGTAAATTAGCCTCCGTAACAATGTTGGCAAACGAAGATCAACTTGGAAAATTTTGTACTTTTATAGCTTGGCTTGAAAATGCTGGTACTTCTGCTTCAGGTACCCCTACGGTATATGTAAAAAATGCTGCAGTAAAGACTGCATTAGAAGGAGTAGAATATGGAGCTGGTAAAGCTGTGCCATCTAATTGGACGGTTGCTGTAAAACCTTAATCATAGTATAACTTTTTTTTCAGGGCAAGGAGATTGGTTTCTCCTTGTCCTACAAGTAAGTGCCGAAGGCACGACATATCATAGGCGAAGGTGTAAGCCTTCGTTATTGAAAATAGCACACCATCCTAATAAGCACTGAAAGTGCGAAAGTTATGTCGCGCTTTCAGTGTTTTTAACTTTCAACTATATGCTCTCTTTCAAAAGATTTGCGAGCTTTGTCGCCTTGGATTTCGCAGCGTTAAGAAAATTACTCGAATGAGCGTTAAAAACCAAGAATCGTTTAAACGAAGTGCGTTTTCTTGGTTTAGCGAAATGAGAGCAATTTTTAGCGAGAAAGACGCAGCGACGAGCTTTTCTTGCTTCGTTCTTTTCGCGGAGAAAAGAATGAAGAGAGATAAAGGTACGTTCGTTTTTCTCAAATTATTACTTAAAACATTTGTTTACAACAAAAAAAGTGTGTACTTTTGCACCCGATTATTATCCATTCTGCGAAAGCAGAATATTTAACATCGTGTTTATCAATCGGATAATGCCCATTTCGGTTGCGAAAGGCGATGAAATTTTTAAACAATTTAATTTTATAAAATGGATACTTTAAGTTACAAAACCATCTCGTTAAACAGAGAAACGGCACAAAAAGAATGGGTTGTAGTTGACGCAGCTGATATGGTCTTAGGCCGTATGGCTTCAAAAGTTGCTAAACTTTTGAGAGGCAAGTACAAACCAAGTTACACTCCTCACGTAGATTGTGGAGACAATGTAATCGTAATCAATGCAGACAAAGTTCAATTGACTGGATTGAAATGGACAGACAGAGTTTATTTGCACGTTACAGGTTACCCTGGCGGACAAAGACAATTGACTCCAGAACAATTGATGAAAAAAGGTTCTGACAAATTGGTAAAGAAAGTAGTGAAAGGTATGCTTCCTAAAAACAAATTGGGTGCAAAACTTTTGGATAATTTATATGTGTATGCAGGTGCAGAACACCCACATACTGCACAACAACCTAAAGTAATTGACTTAAACACACTTAAATAATTATGGAAGCAGTAGTAAACGCAATAGGAAGAAGAAAAGCGGCTGTCGCTCGTGTTTTCGTAAAAGAAGGTGAAGGAAAAATCACTATCAACAAAGTGGCTTTGGAAACTTATTTCCCTTCAAGCATCCTTCAATATATTGTTAAACAACCATTGAACACTCTTGGTGTTGCTGAAAAATATGATATTCAAGTAAATCTTGATGGTGGCGGTTTCAAAGGTCAAGCAGAAGCATTGCGTTTGGCAATCGCTCGTGCATTGGTTAAAATCGACGCTGATTCTAAGAAAGCTTTGAAGGCTGAAGGATTTATGACTCGTGACCCACGTGAAGTTGAACGTAAAAAACCAGGTCGTCCTAAAGCTCGTAAAAGATTCCAATTCAGTAAACGTTAATATTTACTTGTTGGTTGCTTAATAAGGAGTTTAGTATCTAAATTTCTGAGATTTGCAGTTTTGCAACTACTTGGAAATTGTAAAAACAGAAAGTAAACAAAAATTATAAAAAAATGACACAAACTAAATTTGAAGATTTATTAGAAGCTGGTGTTCACTTCGGACACCTCAAAAGAAAGTGGAATCCTGCTATGGCTCCATACATTTTTATGGAACGTAACGGTATTCATATCATCGATTTGCACAAAACAGCAGTGAAACTTGACGAAGCTGCCGAAGCAATGAAGCAAATCGTAAAATCAGGTCGTCGCGTATTGTTCGTTGCTACCAAAAAACAAGCGAAAGATATTGTAGCTGAAAAAGTAAAAGCAGTAGGAATGCCTTACATCACAGAACGTTGGGCAGGTGGTATGCTTACTAACTTCCCTACAATTCGTAAGGCTGTTAAGAAAATGACCAACATCGACAAAATGATTAAAGATGGTACTTTCGATAACTTGTCAAAACGCGAAAAACTTCAAATCTCTCGTCAACGTGAGAAATTGGACAAAGTGCTTGGTAGTATCGCCGATTTGAATCGCCTTCCAGCAGCATTGTTCGTAGTTGACGTAATGAAAGAACAAATCGCAGTTCGCGAAGCAAATCGTCTTGGTATCCCTGTCTTCGGTATGGTTGATACTAATTCAGATCCTTCAAACATCGATTACGTAATTCCAGCAAACGATGATGCAACAAAATCAATCGAAATTGTATTGAATACAATTATCGCTGCAATTGAAGAAGGTGCACAAGAACGCAAGTTGGAAAAAACTGAAAACGAAGCAACAGAAGAAGAAGGTGCTGAAAAGAAAGAACGTAAAGTTCGTACTACAAGAAAAAATCGTTCTAAAAACGATGACGAAGCATTGAACAATAACGTTGCTGCAAAATTCGTAGAAGAAGATAAAGAATAATTTTTATTAACCGAATATTGAGTTATGAATAACGCAAGGTTGATGTTTATCTTGTTTTATTTGTAACTCTTTATTTTTTTTAATTTTTTTGAAAGGAAAATATTATGGCAGTTACTCTTGCTGATATTAAAAAATTGCGCGACATCACCGGTGCTGGTATGATGGACGTGAAAAAAGCGTTGGAAGAAGCGAATGGCGATTTCGATGCTGCAAAAGATTTGCTTCGTAAACGTGGACAGGCTATCGCTGCAAAACGTTCAGACCGTGAAGCATCTGAAGGTTGTGTTTTGGCAAAAGCAGAAAATGGTTTCGGTGCTATCGTGGCTTTGAAATGCGAAACTGACTTTGTTGCAAAGAACGCAGACTTTGTTGCTTTGACAAAGAAAATTCTTGACGTTGCTATTGCAAACAAACCATCGTCAATTGATGAATTGAAAGCCATTAAAATTGATGGTTTGACTGTAGAAGCACTTGTTACAGAACGCTCGGGTGTTACAGGCGAAAAAATGGAATTGTCAGACTATGCATTCTTGAAAGCCGCTACAGTTGATGCTTACAACCACCTTGGAAATAAATTGGCATCTCTTGCTGCATTTAACGAAGCAGATGCTAACCAAGAAACTGCTCACGGTATTGCAATGCAAGTTGCAGCAATGAATCCAGTTGCTATCGATGCAGACCACGTTTCGCAAGAAGTGAAAGATAAAGAATTGGCAATGGCTATCGAAAAAACTAAACAAGACGAAGTTAAGAAAGCCGTTGAAGTTGCTATTAAAAAAGCGGATATCAATCCTGCTCACGTAGATAGCGACGACCATATTGAATCTAATATGGCTAAAGGTTGGTTGACTCAAGACCAAGCAAACCAAGCACGCGAAATTATTGCTAAAGTTTCGGCTGAAGCAGGCGCAAACATTCCAGAAAAGAAATTGGAAATGATTGCTCAAGGTCGTTTGTCAAAATTCTTGAAAGAAAATACTTTGCTTGAACAAGCATACGTAATGTCTGAAAGTAAAGAAACTGTGAAAGACATCTTGGCAAAAGACAAAATGACTATTTCTGGTTTCCAACGTATTACATTGAACCAAGAATAATTCTAGAGAAATTTTAGAATTAGTTTTTTAGGAGAAGATAGGGAAGATAAATTTCTTATCTTCTCTTTTTTTGCGCAATACACGAAGCCCAGCGTGTACCATTGAAATCTCTATAGGGGTGTTCATCTCTACCGCTTCGCCATCGACGTGGAACTGAAGTGTTTTTTCGGAACTTTCGAGTGTTATTTGTGGCGTACGCAAGTAGTTCAAGTAAACACTTTTATGCAGTTGCTTTGTGAGCAGTTTTAGCGTGATGTCTGGCAAGGCAGTAATTGGAAATTCGCTGAATATGGCAATATCCATCATCCCATCGTGTGTAGAGGCCTGTGGCGCAATGAAAATATTGTTGCCGTATTGAGCGGCATTGGCAAATGTTACCAAAAAAGCATCTTGCTCAATATGAATTTGATCGTTGTGCAAAATGTAGTGCCTTGGTTTGAAGTTGAGATAATTTTTCAGTGCCAATTCGATGTACGAATTTAGTCCTCGTTTGTTTGCTCTCTCAAAGTCCCAACTTACATCGGCATCGAAACCTGCGCCACAAGTGCAGAAAAATACTTTTCCGTTTACAATACCGTAGTCAATAATTGTGGTTTCTACTGTATTTAACATTTCTATGGCGTGTACGGTACGCATAGGAATGCCCAAGTGTCGTGCCAATCCATTGCCCGAGCCACAAGGTATGATGCCCAATGTGGTATTTGTGTGCAATAGGGTTTTTGCGGTTTCGTTCACTGTGCCGTCGCCACCAACTGCCACAACGAAATCGTAATTTTCGTCAACCATCTTTTGTGCAAATTCCGAAGCGTGTCCCTTGTGTTCGGTAAAAAACAAATCGGGAGTGCAGAAAATCTCGGTGTTAAGATGTTCTTGAATGAGCGAAGGAATGTCGCCTTTGTTATGTGTTCCAGATATAGGATTGATGATAAATCCTATTTTATATTTTTGCATAAACAGATGTGTTCAAACTTTATATTGCAAATTTATAAATTAAGATTTGAAACTATGTGTTTTTAGAAGTATTTTTGTTGTTAGAAATAGAGATATGATTAGAGTAAACAACATAACGAAAACTTTTGCCGAACGTGAGATTTTTAGTAATGTGAGTTTTTCAATTCCTGATGCAAAAATCTATGCTTTGGTGGCTGATAATGGCGTGGGGAAAACGACGTTGCTTCGTACTATTGCCAATATCTACAATGCCGATTCGGGCAATGTTGTGTCCAGCGCAAAGGTTTCGTATTTGCCCGAAGAGCGTGGTTTGCCTTTAGAACAGAAAGTTTTTGATTTTCTGCTATTTGTGGCACAATTGCGTGGAATGCGAAAGAAAATAGCAAAAACTCGTATTACCGATTTGCTGAAAAAATATTCGTTGTTTGAGTTTGCCGATTTTTACATTGGAAATTTGTCGAAGGGAATGCAACAAAAAATTCAATTTCTTTCGGTAATCATTGATAATCCAAAAGTCTTGATATTGGACGAACCATTTTCTGGTATTGATGAAAAAAACAAGGAATTGTTTTGGGAAGAGTTGTTGGAATTGAAAAATAATGGTGCTTCGATATTGATTTCTGCACATAAAACGGACGATTTGACGCATTTTTGCGACGCATTTTTGCTTTTTGATGGTAAAAGCATAGAAATGGTTGATTCTTTACAATTGCAAGTAGAACAAAAATGATAAATTCAATACGAATAATTTGGCTTGTGGCAAAAAACGAGATGAAACAAATGTTTCGTCAGCGACTTTTTGTCTTTCTGCTATTTATTCTTACCATTTGTGCAATTTCCGATCCCGGAAAAGAGAATTTGTATTTTATGTTTTTCGTGCTGAATTTTTCGATGGCACTTTTTCGTAGTATCGCTTCGGAAAAGGAGTCGCGTTTGGCAGAGTATTACATTTCTATTTTTTCGCCCACAAAACTATTGCTTGGAAAAATAAAGGCATACGCAATTTTCTTTTTTGTCATTAGTTTGCTTATAAATATTTGTGCAGTGGCGGGTTTGCTTCGTTTTGTAGATGTTTCGTTTTTGCCTTGTGTAAGTATGTTGTGTGGTTGGCAAGTGTTTGTTCAGTTGCTTGGGTGCGTTTTTTATCTGTCGCTTGTGGCATTTGGCGCATCATATTCTCGGGTGCATACCGAGATGCAAGGTTCTATTTTTGTAATTGCCATTTTGATGGTTTCGTCTTATTTTGTTGTTGAAAATTTGGCGGATATTTTCGGTAATGTATTGTTGTGCGAAACGTTGCTTAAGTATATTCCGTTCACTATGCCGTTTGTAAAAGGTGTTGGAATCTTGCCTATGTGCGTTTCTTTTGTTGCGATAATTTTTATATTGAAATTTTCGGGGAAAATATATAAAAAACGGTTGTTCTATTATGGCAAAAATAAAATTACAGAAGGGTGACAAAATAATGATTGTTACGCCGTCTGGTGCAATAAATCCTGATTATGTAGATGGTGCGGCGAAGTTTCTGTCAAACCACGGCTTTGTGCCTGTTTTGGGTAAATGCGTCAAAGGTTGCTTTGGTCGCTATGCAGGAACAATCGACGAACGTGTAGCCGATTTGCAAACTGCCATCGACGATGATAGCATTAAGGCAATTCTTTGTAGCAGAGGTGGTTATGGTGCCGTTCAAATAGTTGACAAAATAGATTTTTCGCGAATGAAAAAGAATCCTAAACCGCTTATTGGTTTCAGCGATATTACGGTTTTTCATTCTGCACTCACCAATATGAAAGTGCCGTCGTTGCACGCATCTATGGCAAAATATTTTACAGAATATCCCGATGCCGAACCGCAACAAACATTATTGCGAATTTTGCAAGGAAAGAAACCGAAGTATAATGTAGAATCGCATCCGTTGAATAGGCGAGGCGAGGCGAGTGGAGTGCTAACAGGCGGAAATTTGTCGGTCTTGTACGGACTACGTGGCACAAATTATGACATTCGTCCAAAAGGGAAATTGCTTTTTATCGAAGATATTGCCGAAGCACCATATCATATTGATAGAATGATGAATAATTTGAAATTAGGTGGCATTTTGTCGCAAATTTCAGGTTTAATAGTAGGACAGTTTACCGATATTGCCGAAGACGACCGAATGAAATCTGCCTACGAAATAATAGCCGATGCTGTGGCAGATTACGATTATCCAGTTTGCTTTGGTTTTCCTGCGGGACATACCCCCGAAAATTATCCACTTGTGATGGGCAAAAAATGGAAACTGACGGTAGGCGATAATGTGATTTTGCAGTAATGAATTGAAAAAAATGAGAAAACTGAAAGTAGAGGAACTGAATAGAATTTCGGTAGAAGAGTTTAAAAATGCCGAAAAAATGCCGTTGGTGGTTGTTCTTGATAATGTGCGAAGTCAAAACAATATCGGTTCGGTGTTTCGCACATCAGATGCCTTTGTGGTAGAAAAAATATTTTTGTGTGGCATAACATCTACGCCACCAAATGCCGATATACATAAAACTGCCCTTGGTGCTGAGTTTAGCGTCGATTGGGAATATGAGCAAGATACTTGTAATGTGGTGCGCCGCTTACAAACAGAAGGTTACCACGTTCTTGCCATAGAGCAAGTGGAGCATAGCATAAAGTTGCCCGACTTTGTGCCTGCCGATGACGAAAAATACGCAGTGGTTTTTGGCAACGAGGTAAAAGGTGTGCAACAATCCGTTGTCGATTTGTGCGACGGTTGCATAGAAATTCCTCAGTTTGGTACAAAACATTCGCTCAATGTCAGTATTACTGCTGGCATCATTATTTGGGAATTTTTCCGAAAAATGAAATAATTCATTCGGGCACTTTCTTAATCTAAACGATATTTTGGCAATTAAAAAGGCTCAAACTGCGCGTTTGAGCCTTTCGTTGATATTGAAGTATTGGATTATGCTTTTTCCAATTTCAATGTCTTTGTTGGTTGGTCGCATACTTCGCTTGGACCGAAATATTGAATAGGACCTGGGTAAACGAAACTTGTTTCGATAGCCCATTTTTCGCGGTTTGCAACCAATGCTTTGAAAGGAGCACCATTCAATTCAACTAATGCTTTGCGGATAACTGGTTTCATTGCACCGTGGCGTTTTTCCATATTCATCATCATTGTGATAGGCACACCAGCAGCAATCCATTGATCAGCAGGTTTAGTTGTGTTCTTAATCAACGACATATAACCAGATTTGCCAGCAGCAATCAAGTTAGCGGCATTGTAACCCAATGAGTAGCAGTAGTCTGCATCGAAGTTAGATGGAGCTGCGCAACGTCCTTCGTATCCGAAGAAGTGACCAAGACCAGAGAATTTGCCTGTGTATGAACCAGCAGCTTTTCTCTTAGCCAATTCAGTTTTAACCATCTCGATGAGCAATTTTTCTGTTTCAATCAAAGAAACTTGTACGTTTCCGTGAGGGTCACGTTCAAGAGTCAATTGTTTTTGAACGAAATCAGGAAGTGATGCGTAAACTGAAGCTGAGTTAGCAGAAAGTTTCTTAACAGCAGCAGCAACATCACCGTTAGTTTCTGCCAAAAGGTCGTTCAATTCTTTGATCAACACTTTCATTTCAGGGATGAACTCAATCAAACCTTCTGGGATAAGGATAACACCGAAGTTGTTACCTGCAGCAGCGCGGGCAGCAACGGTGTCAGCGATGTTACCAACGATTTGAGCCAAAGTCATTTTCTTATCTTCAACCTCTTCTGATACGATACAGATGTTTGGTTGAGTCTGCAAACCACATTCCAAAGCGATGTGTGAAGCAGAACGTCCCATCAATTTGATGAAGTGCCAGTATTTTTTAGCTGAGTTAGCGTCGCGCATGATGTTACCGATAACTTCTGAGTAAACTTTACATGCTGTGTCGAAACCGAATGATGTTTCAATCATGTCGTTTTTCAAGTCACCGTCGATTGTTTTAGGGCAACCGATTACTTGAATACCGGTGTTTTTCTGCAAGTAGTATTCTGCCAATACGCAAGCGTTGGTGTTAGAGTCATCTCCACCGATGATGATAAGTGCTTTGATGCCCAATTTGTTGCAGATTTCAATACCGCTGTCGAATTGTGAAGTTTCTTCCAATTTAGTACGACCAGAACCGATGATGTCAAAACCACCTGTGTTACGATATTCGTCGATGATGTCAGAAGTCAATTCGATATATTTGTGGTCGATAAGTCCGCTAGGACCACCAAGGAAACCATACAATTTAGAATCTTTGTTCAAAGATTTGATACCGTCGAAGATACCAGAGATTACATTGTGACCACCAGGAGCCTGACCACCTGAAAGGATAACACCGACATTCATTGCAGGAAGTGTAACTTTTTCGTTAGATGTCTCGAAAGTTACTACTGGCATTCCGTAAGTGTTAGGGAACAATTTTTTGATTTCTGCTTGGTCAGCAACTGATTCTGTTGCTTTACCTTCTTTTGCTACTACGCTTCCTTTAAGAGCTTTAGGAAGTTTTGGCTGATAAGTAGCACGAGCAATTTGTAATGCACTTTTTGCCATTGTTTGTTTAATTATAAAGTTTAAAGATTTTTCAATTCACAAATTTAGGAAAAATTCTTCATTTGTCACTCAAATTTCGTTTGTATTTCGTTTGCTCATACATAAATGGCTGATATATAGGGGATAAAGTCGTTGGCTTATAGACTTATGAGTGATTTGACTCTGACACTGACGGGCTGTCAACTTATAAGCTCCTCAGCCCATAAGCATCCAAATGGTCAGTGTTCGTGCGTAGCATCTACTATCTTCTTTCGTTATTCCTTCGTGTTTATTCCGTTTTTTTTTCGCTATAATACCCATCTAACTACCATTTTAAATGGGAACATAATGGGAACATAATGGGAGGATAATGGGAACATAACCGAAGAAACCTCGAATTTATAGGGGTTGCGAGAGGTCGTAATTTGGTGAAAAATGCCCGAAAATGCCCTAAATGTTAAAAATGTTAATATGTGAATTGCAGGAAACGAATTACAGGCTCCCATTAGCGGAGATTAAATCATAAATCTATAAGCTTTATAAGCAATATAAGCCCCCAAAGGTCAAAGTCTGTGTTGTTCTTCCTGAAAAAAACACACTTATGCCGTTGTTTGGCAATGTGGCGGGTTACTTTTGGAGTGCGAAAAGAAATGTGCTTTATACCAGTGCTTGCGGCTGTTGAAAAATAGCTCTAGTTTGTGCTGTGCACCGAAAATTTTTCATTATATTTGTAAATACAATTAGCTTTTTTATCCTTAAAGTAGAGCCTGGGAGATAAATAGCTGAAATTGACACACAAAGATAAAAAATACAGTGGGCTACCAACCACCCATTTTTTGAAAAATAAGAGGGCTTCATGGCAAAGAGAATAACAAACATAGAGGTCAAGGACACTACCATCCGTACGATGCAGCACGAAGGTATGGATTACGTGTGCATCACAGACATAGCTCGTCAGAAGAATGCGCAAGACCCTAATGGTGTAATTGCCAATTGGATGCGTAATCGTAATACTATTGAGTTCCTTGGCATTTGGGAGCAGCTTTTTAATCCATATTTTAACCCCCTCGAATTCGAAGGGTTTAGAAAAGAGGCAGGACTTAATGCTTTCACCATGTCGCCTACAAAATGGGTAGAAGCTACCAATGCGAAGGGGGTGTTCTCAACGGCAGGACGTTATGGAGGAACCTATGCTTGCCCAGATATTGCATTTGAGTTTGCTGCATGGATATCCGTAGAATTCAAGCTCTACCTTATCAAAGAGTTTCAACGACTAAAAGAAGAGGAGCAAAGACTTGTCGGTTGGTCGGTTAAGCGCGAATTATCTAAGTTGAACTATCGTATCCATACGGATGCCATAAAGCAGAATATTGTACCAGAGGAGATAGATGCTTATCATCGTTCACTCATCTATGTAGAGGAAGCCGATGTTCTCAATGTTGCCATGTTCGGCATTACTGCTAAAGAATGGCGAGATGCAAATCCTGACAAGAAAGGCAACATACGTGATTATGCTACTATCAACGAAAGTATGGTTTTAAAATTCTTGGACAATCTGAAGGTGGAAAAGACGGGAAATAAGTCTGCAACTTCCGAAGCTGCTCAAATCGAGGATAAAGTTTAATTCTTGAGGGATATATGACAAAAAAACAAGAGATACAGCTCTTTGAGGAGAAAAAAGTTCGCTCCGTTTGGGATTCAGAGACCGAGCAATGGTACTTTGTGATAGTTGACGTAGTAGAGGTTCTTACTGATAGTGTGAATCCTAGTGACTACATAAAGAAAATGAAAAAAAGAGATCCTTCACTCGCTGAAGGGTGGGGACAAATTGTCACCCCCCTTTCGGTTCAGACACCAGGAGGCAAGCAAAGAGTTAATTGCGCCACACAACAAGGACTCTTCCGTATCATCCAATCCATCCCATCTCCTAAAGCAGAGCCGTTCAAGCAATGGATGTCGCAAGTGGCATCGCAGCGTTTGGACCAGATGCAGGACCCAGAAATGAGCATCGACCAAGCCATTGCAGACTACAAACGCCTTGGCTATAGCGACAAATGGATCAATAGCCGCATCAAGGGTATAGAAGTACGAAAGGAATTAACCGATGAATGGGAACGTGCTGGCGTAAAACAAGGGCAGGAATATGCTTCGCTGACTGATATTATCACCAGGGAATGGAGTGGTATGACCACACGCCAATATAAACAACACAAAGGTTTGAAAAAAGAGAATCTTCGTGATAATATGACCAATGTGGAACTGGCGCTGAATATGTTGGCCGAAGCTTCGACTACTGAGATTTCCAAACAAAAGAATCCGAAAGGTTTTGCTCAAAGTGCCGAGGTGGCAAAAGAGGGTGGAAGCGTTGCCAAGGCAGCCCGAAAACAGTTGGAAAGCAAAACAGGGAAGTCTGTTATATCTACGAATAAGGCTAGCGATTACTTGTTACCATCGGAAAACAAAGAAGATTAGCCATGCGAATCCTCATAGAAGAACATCAGTATCCAGCGGATAAGGTTAGGGGCATCCTCGATGGTGTTTCAAAGCTGAAAGATGTCAACGACAGCATATCTGTGAACTATGTGGGGTATCATTATAACCACACATTGAATGACTGTGTCTTCATTCTGTCCCATAGTCTGTGTTGTTCTTCCTGAAAAAAACACACTTATGCCGTTGTTTGGCAATGTGGCAGGTTGCTTTTGGAGTGCGAAAAGAAATGTGCTTTATACCAACGCTTGCAGCTGTGAAAAAAATAACTTCAGTTTATGCTGTGCACCGAAATTTTTTCATTATATTTGTAAATAAATACAATAACTTTTTTATCCTTAAGGTAGAGCCTGGGAGATAAGTGGCTGAAGGATACGCAAAGATTGAAATACAATGGTGCAGGTAACCAACCAACTTTTGAAAAATAAGAGGGCTTCATGACGAAGAAGAAATATACATTCATAAATCTATCCGCTATTTAGAGTCAGATAATTATCGCCAAATGCTTCAATTTATAGAATCAGCTCCTTTTCAAGTTTATATTATGGGACACTCGTGTGGAAACTCGGATAGAACATTGTTGAATACTTTGTTTGAGCATAAAAACTGTGTGTCTATTAAGCCCTTTTATCACATTGATAAAGATGGAAAAGATAATTATATGGAAATTGTGCAGAATATTGCACGTAACTTTACGGATATGAAACTAATGCGTGATCGTGTCGTAAATAAAACTTATACGGAAGCGTTTAGTGTTGATAGGAAACAGAATTGAAAACTAATAATATACATTCATAGATTTATTTGCAGGATGCGGAAGTCAAAAGAAAACTTTAGCGAGTTAGAATTTGAGATATTTATGTCATCAGGAGGTCTTATGTGTGATAGAATAGAAGGAAGTATAAAAATTGTGAACAGATGGAGTAAAAATGAACAAGGTAAAATACAAGATTGAGAGGTTCCTTTTTATAACTCAAAATATAGTCAAAAGCGGAGTGCAGAGATACACTCCGCTTTTGTTTTGTAATAACACTTATAGTAGGTATCATGAATAATAGAAATGCACTGCTTGATTTGGGGCAAAAGATAAAAAAGTTCCGACTAAAGAAAGGACTTACTCAATACGAATTAGCAGATAAGTGCGACATGAATCGTAATTATATTGGTATGCTTGAACGTGGAGAGCGGAATCCAACATATAGCACATTGCTTGCCGTTGTAAAAGGATTAGACATAGAACTTTATGAATTATTAAAAGAGAGAATAGAATAAATCTTGTTTTGTGGGATTAATTAAAGTGCTCGATAGGAGGAAAATATTTTTAGATATAGCATTTTTATAAAGGGTTTTGATGTATGAAAATGACAAAGTTTCAAATAACAACAAATACTGATTCTGCAATTCTTACGCATTATCTTCAGAACAAGGATTGCAAATATTGCTTGCCATTTGAAAAAGATGCCTTACGATTATTGAATGAAGAAGAGAACGAAAATGATGGAGTGGTTGCGGAACCGAGTGGATCATATTCTTTATTTCCAGAATTATTTTCTGTACCTTTCCCAGCTCCAGAAAATCCCAAATTTACGTTCATTGATCTTTTTGCAGGTATTGGAGGATTTAGAATTGCCATGCAAAGTTTAGGAGGCAAATGTGTGTATTCTTCAGAATGGGATGTGCAAGCACAAAAAACATATTTTGAAAATTTTGGGGAAGTCCCTTTCGGCGATATTACAAAAGAATCCACTAAACAATTTATTCCTGATGGTTTCGATGTCCTTTGTGCGGGATTCCCCTGCCAAGCATTTTCAATAGCAGGTTATAGAAGAGGATTTGAAGATACTCGGGGGACATTATTTTTTGATGTTGCAGAAATAATACGAAGAAAACGCCCGAAGGCTGTTTATCTTGAGAATGTGAAAAATCTGTATACTCACGATGACGGAAAAACTTTTGCTGTCATAAAAAAGACTCTTGAAGAACTTGGTTACGTCGTATATCATAAGGTTATGAATGCGATGGAGTATGCCAATGTGCCACAGAATCGGGAACGTATTTTTATTGTCTGTTTTGATTCCAAACAGGTTGCAAATCATATGGATTTTAAATTTCCAGAAAAAGAAATGTTAACAAAGGGCATCTCTGATTGTATTGATTATTCAATAACAGACAGTGAGTTGTTTTATACGGATTCATTCCCACATTACGAGGAATTGAAACGTGATGTGAAATCAAAAGACACTATTTATCAATGGCGACGTCAGTACGTGAGAGAAAATAAAAGTAATGTATGTCCTACACTCACGGCGAACATGGGAACTGGAGGCCACAATGTGCCATTGATTCTTACAGATAAAGGAATTCGCAAATTGAGTCCAAAAGAATGTATAAATTTTCAGGGATATCCTGAAAAATATACATTCCCATCATCTCTTGCAAATTCTGCGAAATACAAACAGGCGGGTAATTCCGTTGTTGTTTCATTAATTACAAAAGTATGTCGACAAATAATATCAATAATCTCGAATCCTTCTTAAACAATTGGCAAGGCAATATAAAGTATTTTGAAATGTTGCAATTGTTGGCAAGTTTAAGTAAACTATTTTCAAGTAATGAAATTCCGTACCTTGATTATCGTATTGCAGAAAATGTTTTTTGTAAATATTATGTGGCAATGAATGATGCTCGCTCGTGCACGGCCTATGATGCCAGACTTTCTGGAATTGGCATAGGAATAAAAACATTCATACTGAGTGATAAAGATTCTTCTATGGAAAAAATAGCTGAATTCAATAAATTAAGACCTCAATTAAACGGTCTTAAAGGGTTGGATTTAGCGAGAAAACTCGGAGAGTTTAGAAACGATAGAATGCAATTTGCTGATGATACGTATAATGTGACAGAAACGCAATATCATATAGTAGGAAGAAAAGCTGGTAAATTGAGAATTTTCAATACCCCTTATGAAAAGGTTGATGTGTCACAGATTCATGAAGTTAAAGATGATGACAGATCAATATCTTTTACGGATGGCATAAACGAATATTCCTTCAATAAAAGCAAGAGTGTTCTTCAAAAACGTTTTTTTGTACCAGATGTTTTCAAAGATATTGATGTTAATATAATAGAGGATCCATATGAACTTCTTGAGAATTTATTTGCAAAGAGGATTATTGGAGGAAAAGGAGTCCGTGAAAAACGGGGCGTTGACTATGTAATACTACCATTGTATTCACAAGCAAGAAAAAATTGTTTCGTTCCAGAAAAATCTGGGCTGAATCAATTTAATGCGGGAGGTAGAAAACGCAGTGATTTGGAAGTGTATATTCCCGTACCAGCAAAACTTCATCAAAATTATCCTGAATTCTTTCCAGGTAGAGATACTCCTTTTGTATTGTATTTGCCAGACGGCGAAAAGTTGTCTGCAAAAATTTGTCAGCAGGGTGGCAAGGCTTTGATGTCTAATCCAAACAGTGCATTAGGGAAATGGTTATTGCGAAAGGTGTTGAAGAAAACCCCATGGGAGTTAGTGACAATGGAAGACCTTGACAGATTGGGATTTGATAGTATTTGTGTGGAGGATTTGCATAGAATTAATGAAAATGGTGAAAGGGAATATAGGATGTCGTTTTCTGCCATACATGAGGACTATGCAACCTTCATAAATGAGCAAGATTGACATTGTCCTCCAGTTCGGCGTGGCGTTCTCGCTACGCCGTGGCTATAGGCAAGCTTCTGGTTGGCTATTACTGTAAAGGTAACCAAGTTTTTTTATATACCTTTTGAATTATCCTTTTTACCTGCTTTTACTCAGACATGGCGAAAGATGCTATGCAGAACGCGGGGGAAATGAAACCGTGACAGGTTGTCACGGTTTGAAAATGATGGCACACGATGGTAAGATGCAATTGACTGATGTAGCAGACCAAGAGCAGATATTTTAGAACCTTCCACCCCAAAGCTTTCGCAGCCATTCCGACAGTTTTGATTCTGCGGCATTGTTTTGAGGCAGCCACCAGCGTTTTTGTTTTAGCTCTTTGGGCAGATAATCCTGTTTTACGAAATGATTTTCGTAGTCGTGTGCATACTTATAGTCCTTGCCATAGTTGAGGTCGGCCATGAGTTTGGTAGGAGCATTCCGCAGGTGCAGGGGTACAGGGATGTTTCCCGTAGCTTTCACATCGGACATGGCGGCATTGATGGCCATGTATGCCGAGTTGCTTTTAGGACTTGCGGCCAGATAGATGGTAGTTTCTGCAAGGATGATACGTCCTTCGGGCCAACCTATTTTCTGCAAAGTATCAAAACATGCGTTTGCTAATAATAGTGCGTTAGGATTGGCCAATCCAATATCTTCGGCAGCCGAAATTACAAGTCGCCGTGCAATGAATTTTGGGTCTTCGCCACCTTCTACCATTCGTGCCAACCAATAAATGGCTGCATCGGGGTCGCTACCACGAATGCTTTTGATGAATGCCGAAATAATATCGTAGTGCATTTCACCGTTTTTGTCGTAGGCAAGCGGGTTTTCTTGTAGTCGTTCGGTTACGATTTTGTCGTTTACCACCACTTCATCTTGGTTTTCGTCGCCAGCCACAAGGTCAAGAATGTTCAGCAATTTTCTTGCATCGCCACCCGAATATCTAAATAAAGCGTCGTATTCTTCAAAAACTATTTTTTTCTGTTTCAAAATAGTGTCGGTACTTACAGCACGATTGACAATTTGCATTAAATCGTCGTTTTCGAGTGGTTTCAGTACGTAAACTTGGCAACGCGAAAGCAGTGGCGTGATAACCTCAAATGATGGATTTTCGGTGGTTGCGCCGATAAGGGTTACAGTTCCATTTTCTACTGCGCCGAGCAACGAATCTTGTTGTGCTTTGCTGAAACGGTGAATTTCGTCAATAAAAAGAATTGGATTATTTGTATTGAAAAACGCACTGTTTCGTGCTTTTTCTATCACATCGCGCACGTCTTTCACGCCAGAACTGATGGCGCTCAAAGTATAGAATGGAACATTCAGTTCGTGCGAAATAATTTGTGCTAATGTGGTTTTGCCTATCCCTGGAGGTCCCCAAAGAATAAATGACGAAATATGCCCCGACTTTATCATTTTTCGCAGTCCGGCGTTTTCGCCCACAAGATGCCTTTGCCCAACGTAGTCGGCAAGTGTTTTCGGACGCATTCTTTCTGCTAAAGGTGGAAGCATATTGTCTTTTCTTTTTTTACTTAATTACAAAAATAGCAAAATTATCGATATGAAGTTTATTCATCTGCTTGTTTCTGAAAACTTGTTTTGTAATTTTGCATAAATTTTTAACAAAAGTAAATCTCAATATTCGTCTATGATATCGGTCGATAACCTTTCTGTAAGTTTTGGTTCGTTTAATCTTTTTGATAATATTTCGTTCGTCGTAAATCCGAAAGATAAAATTGCGTTGGTAGGAAAAAATGGTGCGGGTAAAAGTACAATGCTTAAAATCTTTGCTGGAATTCAAGTGCCGACGTCGGGCAGTGTTGTCGTTCCAAAAGATGTAACTATAGGTTATTTGCCACAACATATGATTCACGTAGATGGAAAAACGGTGTTGCAAGAGGCAGAAACTGCTTTCGACCACGTGAAGCAAATGCAAACGGAAATAGATATGCTTACTGCCGAAGTTGCCGAAAGAACGGATTATGAGTCGGAAGAATACACAGAGTTGATAGAACGCTTGTCGCTGAAAAATGAACAAATGCAGACGCTTGGGTTAAGCAATTTTCAGGCAGATGTAGAAAAAACACTTCTCGGTTTGGGTTTCGAACGTAAAGATTTCGGTCGTGATACGTCGGAGTTTAGTGGTGGTTGGCGTATGCGCATAGAATTGGCAAAAATTTTGATGCGTCAACCTGATGTGCTTTTGCTCGATGAGCCGACAAACCATTTGGATATTGAGTCAATTCAGTGGCTCGAAAATTTCCTGAGTTCGCGAAATTGTGCAGTTATTCTCATTTCGCACGACCGCGCTTTTATTGATGCCGTAACAAACCGAACAATAGAAATTTCTTTGGGTAAAATTTACGATTATCGTGTGCCATATTCGCAGTACGTAGAATTGCGTAAAGAACGTCGTGAGCAACAAATACGTGCTTATAAAAATCAGCAAAAGCAAATTCAAGATACCGAAGAATTTATTGAGCGTTTCAGATACAAAGCCACAAAGTCTGTTCAGGTGCAGTCGCGCATCAAGCAGTTGGAGAAAATCGACCGCATCGAAGTTGATATGGAAGACAATGCTTCGCTTCATTTGAAATTTCCACCAGCACCACGTTCGGGCGATATAGTGGTTGAAATTGATGAACTTGAAAAAAAGTACGATGATGTGGTGTTTTCCAATGTTTCTTTGATGATAAAACGTGGCGAAAAAGTTGCTTTTGTTGGTAAAAATGGCGAAGGAAAATCTACGCTCGTCAAATGTATAATGAACGAGATTACCGACTATACGGGTAAATTGAAACTCGGACATAATGTGAAAATTGGCTATTTTGCACAAAATCAAGCATCGTTGTTAGATGAAAATCGCACGGTTTTCGAGACTATCGACTATGTGGCAGTTGGCGATATTCGCACGAAAATTCGCGATATTTTGGGGGCATTTATGTTTGGTGGCGAAGCGTCCGACAAAAAAGTGAAAGTCCTTTCGGGTGGCGAACGCAGTCGTTTGGCAATGATACGATTGTTGCTCGAACCTGTCAATTTGCTAATTCTCGACGAGCCGACCAATCACCTTGATATGCGCTCAAAAGATGTACTAAAGGAGGCAATTCTGGCTTTTGACGGAACTGCAATCATTGTTTCGCACGACCGTGAATTTCTTGACGGACTTGTAACAAAAGTTTATGAGTTTGGCAACAAGCGTGTGAAGGAAAATTTAGGTGGAATTTTTGATTTCTTGAAAGCGAAAAAACTACAGTCGCTGCAACAGTTGGAAATGCGTGCGCCTAAAATTGAAGCGAAAGAGGAAAAAGTTATTTCCGAAAATAAAATTTCTTACGAAGAACGAAAAGAACTCAATAAAAAAATAAAGAAAGCCGAGCGTGCTGTGGAAGAGGCTGAAAAAGCAATTTCGGCACTCGAGGAACAACAATCTTCGCTTGAAGCGGAACTCAATAAAGGTGAAAATCTTGACGAATTGATGTCGAAATACAACAAGGTTAAGCGAGAACTCGAGCAAAAAATGTACGAGTGGGAAATCCTTACCGAAGAGTTGGAAGACTTGAAAAAGTAAATGCCTCTATTTAGTTACAATTTGTAAGTAAAATTGCCTATTTTCTTTACGATTAGTTGAAAAATGTAAGCCAAAAGGTAATTTTGTTGTTAAATTGTACTTTTTTAAGCATAAAAAATAAAGAATGTTTCTAAAATAACATTTGAGCACAATTTTTTATGTAACTTTGCGCTAAATTTCGGAAAGTAAAAATCATTAAGTGGAATTAGCAAACATCGTTTGGGATTTCGTTACGAATAATGGCTACCTAAATTTTGAGAATTTTGGGTTGTTCGGTTTGTTCGTGTCGGCTTTCATTTGTGGAATGATTCTTCCCTTGAGTTCGGAGTTGGTGCTTTTTTCGCTTGTTGGTTTTGGTTACAGAGTTTTCCCTTGCATAGCGGTAGCGTATTTCGGTAGTTTGGGTGGTTGTCTGCTCAATTATTTTTTAGGTTACCTTGGCAAGTGGGAATGGGTGGAAAGGTATTTAAGAATTAAGCGCGAAAGAATTGAGAGTCAGCAACATCGACTCGAGAAATTTGGTATATATTTGGCATCGTTTTCGTGGGTGCCTATTTTAGGACCGCTTTTCCCCTTGGCTTTGGGCTTTTTCCGTGTGAATAAGTGGGGAACATTGTTGTTTCTCGTCATTGGACAAATTTGCAGATATGCTGTTGCAGCATACATTTGCATACGATTTATAAAATAAATTATTCAAATCTTATCATTAGATGGATAAAACTATTAAAATTGGCGAAAAAATTCGTGGTTTGCGCGAATCAAGAAATCTTTCGGTAGAAGAAGTGGCAGAGCGTTCGTCTTTGTCGGTTGAGCAGATAAAAGCAATAGAAGGTAGCAATACATTGCCTTCGTTGGCTCCTTTGATGAAAATTGCACGTGTGCTTGGTGTGCGCTTGGGCACTTTTTTGGACGATAGCAATGAACTAGGTCCTGTGGTTTGTCGTAAAAACGAACGCGAGGAAAGCATCAGTTTTTCAAACAACGACCCGAAACTTTCTAAACATATGGAGTATTTCTCTTTGTCTAAAAAGAAAGCAAATCGCCAGATGGATCCGTTTATCATTGATATTTTCCCATCAGACAATACAGATATCGTTTGCTCGTCGCACGAGGGCGAAGAGTTTATCTACGTAATCGAAGGTCAGGTGGAAGTAAATTATGGGAAAGATAAAATTATTTTGAATTCTGGCGATAGCATTTATTACGATTCTATCGTGGCTCATCATGTGCACGGTGCCGACAATAAATCTGCAAAAATTCTTGCAGTAGTTTATTCGCCAATGTAAGACGAGAATTATTCGTTGAGCAATAATTCTTTCTTAATTCAAAAATTCTTAATTTTTAATTGTTGTATGCAATTATTTGACAGAACATTAGGTCAGTGGCTTGAATATTGGGCAGAAAAAACGCCCGATAAGGAATATATCGTGTATTCCGACCGCGATTTGCGTTTCACTTGGAAAGAGTTCAATAAACGTGTAGATGATATGGCTCGCGGATTGTTGGCTATCGGTGTGGAAAAAGGTTCGCACGTCGGACTTTGGGCAACCAACGTGCCAGATTGGCTTACTTTTCTTTATGCTTGCGCAAAAATCGGTGCGGTTTGCGTTACGGTAAATACCAATTATAAGCAAAATGAACTTGAATATTTGTGCGAAAATTCTGATATGCACACGCTTTGCATTATCGATGGAACTTGGGATTGCGACTATGTGCAAATGACATATACTATGTTGCCCGAACTGAAAACTTGTCAGCGCGGACATTTGCATAGCGAGCGTTTCCCGCATATGCGTAATGTGATTTACATTGGTCAAGAGAAATTTCGTGGAATGTACAATACTGCCGAGGTGCTTTTGCTCGGACAAAATGTTGATGATAAACATTTTGAGGAAGTGAAGAAAAGCGTCGATTGCCACGATGTCGTAAATATGCAATACACTTCGGGAACAACAGGTTTCCCCAAAGGTGTAATGCTCACGCACCACGGAATAGCAAACGATGGATATATTACGGGCGAGAATATGGAGTTTACTCAAAATGATAAACTTTGCGTTTGTGTGCCTTTGTTCCATTGTTTTGGAGTTGTGCTTGCTACGATGAACTGCCTTACGCACGGTTGTACCGAAGTGGTGGTTGAGAAATTCGATCCGCTTGTAGTTCTTGCGTCAATTCACAAAGAGCGTTGTACGGCTGTTTATGGCGTGCCTACTATGTTTATTGCCGAATTGAATCACCCGATGTTCAATATGTTCGATCTTACTTGTTTGCGTACTGGAATTATGGCAGGTTCGCTTTGTCCTATCGAGTTGATGAGGCAAGTGAGCGAAAAAATGTATCTCACCATTACAAGTGTCTATGGCTTGACCGAAAGTTCGCCTGGTATGACGCAGTCGAATATTCACGATACGTTTGAGCAACGATGCACAACTGTCGGAAGAGATTTTCCGTTTGTCGAGGTGCGTGTTATCGACCCCGAAACGGGCGAAGAATGTCCCGTAGGTGTTCAAGGCGAAATGTGTTGCCGAGGTTTCAATGTGATGAAAGGTTATTATAAAAATCCAGAGGCGACAGCCGAAGTTATCGATAAAGATGGATTCCTTCATTCGGGCGACCTTGGCGTGAAAGATGAACAAGGATTTTACAAAATCACTGGTCGTATAAAGGATATGATAATTCGTGGAGGTGAAAATATTTATCCTCGCGAAATAGAGGAATTCCTTTATCATATGCCAGGCGTGAAAGATGTACAAGTGGCAGGAATTCCATCGCCAAAATATGGCGAGGCTGTTGGTGCGTTCCTTATCCTTCACGAGGGAGCAGAAATTACGCCAGAAGATGTGCAAGAATATTGCCGTGGAAAAATTGCTCGATACAAAATTCCGAAATATATTTTCTTCGTAGATAGTTATCCGCTTACTGGAAGTGGAAAAATTCAAAAGTTCAAACTAAAAGATTTAGGTTTGAAACTTTGCAAAGAGCAAGGAATTGAAGTTGTATAAGTTAGAATGGGGCGAAAAAAATCGTCCCATTCTTTTTATTTTACAGTAATCATTGTCGCACCAAATCCGTACTCGCGAAACGAAGCGTCTTGATATGTGCAATTTCCGTATTTTTGCTTCAAAAGTTTAATAATCTCGTTGCGAAGCGTTCCATTACCTTTACCGTGGATGAAAACGATTTTTTGTCCTTTGTTTTTTCTGTTGTTCTCCATCGTTTCCGTAAAAATTTTCAATTGATATTGTAGCATATCGGTGGCAGAAAGTCCTGCTGTATTGTCAACCAACTGATTGATGTGCAAATCGATTTCTAAAACTTCGGCTTGACGTTTTGGTTGTGATTTTGGCGTGCGAAAAATGCGTTCTTTGTTTTCCGATACTTTGTTCAAATCAACATTGCTTAAATCGTATTCTGTTTCGGGCGAAGTGAGCGAAAATATCATTGCTGGCTCGTCAAAATAATCGTTTTCTGCAAAACTATGTAGTTTGATGAAACTAATCGGTTTTATATGCAAATGTTGCGAAATCGGTTTTTGAATTTCGTAGCGTTTGTCGTCTTTATA
>DCHK01000038.1:0-39231 GCA_002315615.1 Bacteroidales bacterium UBA1754
GTCTTGGTCGCCATAGTTGAAGCTTGTAACATTGGTCAGTTCGGCAATGAAATCGTCAAAATGAGTCAAGCGGTTTCTGCTTTTGCCGAAATGGTATGTGATGGTGTCTTGTGGGTAACTGAGGCTTCCAATATTAATTCTGCGAGCGAATATGCAGTCGGTGCCGTCGCAAGGCAAATATTCTATTTTGAAATAGGGTGGCAGATGTTTACAAAGCATTGTTTTCTCTATTTCGCTCAGTGGTGCGGTGCAATATAAAGTGCCGACTTGCAGATTTTTCATAGTGTGATCATTATTATTTAACGCAAATATAATAGAATGTTTGTTAAAATCGAAAAATCGCAATATTGCGATTTTGGAATTTGGTGTAAAATTTATTTTATCTTTGCGGCGTCGTAACCCATACACAGAAAGGTTTTAAATGACTGGCTCGTTGCCTCTTTGTCGTCAGCGAAAAAAAGGATTCTATTTTTTTTTAGAGTCCTTTCGTTTTATAGTACCTTCTTCTTTATTTACTCGTTTAAGTTTATCTTGTTTATCATAGTAATCTTCTATTTTTTTAATCAATTCTTTAAAGAACTGATCTACAGGTATATATCCTTCTCGTTTCATAGTATTTTTATTTTATTTTTCGTAAAAGTAGGAAACTTGCTGATAATAAATTTAAAATCGCAATATTGCGATTTTGGAACTTCCCGAAAAACTCATTCTATTTTTGCATTAGTTCAATTGCAAATTAGTGATTGAGCAAAGTAAATTTAAGTTTTATTTTAAAAATTATCAGTTATGAAAAATTTGTGTAAAATTTTCATTGCAGTCGCAGCGATAGCAATGAGCATTTGTGTTTGGTCTTGCAGTAAAGATGACGATGATTCAAAAAAATCTAATCAAAGTAGCACTTACTGTTGGGATTTTCTGTACAAAGGCAGTGTGGTAACAAGTCAGTGTGGACTAACAGAGAGTGATGCTGATAAGGTAATCAGCGAAATGCAAAAACAAGGATATACAATTACAAAACGCAGACAATGAAAAGAATAATTTTAGCATTAATGTGTATCATTTCGATACAAGCATTTTCGGAAGATTTAATTGTTACAAAATCCGATAAGTCCATAAAGGCAAAAATTGAAGAGGTTTCCGATGAGGAAATAAAATATAGGGAAGCCGATAATTTGACGGGACCAATATTTATACTAAAAACGAGCGAAATCACTACGATAGTGTTTGAAAACGGCTCAGTAAAGAATTACCAAATCGGTTCCACTGCAAGTCAATCGGCAGAAAAGGAAACGGAATTATATCCTATAAAAAAGGTAGGTGGACATTTGGAATGCAACGGGAAAAAGATTTCGGGTACTGAATTCTTAACACTTACGCAAAACAATTGTCCCGAAGCATTTGACTTGAGAAATAAGGGTAGAAACCAGTTTGGGGCAGGCTCTACTTTAGCTATTTGTGGTGTAGCGCTCAGCATAGCAGGATTGTGCGTTCAAGATCAAGTGTACCAATTGGCATTTTTAGGAGTGTCACTGCCGTGTTTAATAACATCTCTGCCTCTTATTGCTTGTGGTGCTCACAAAATGGATAAGGCGGTAGGGGTGTACAATAAGTCTTGTGCCAAAGCAACGCCTACTTCAGAAATACGATTTAACGTAAAATCAAATGGGGTGTCGTTGAGTTACAACTTTTAGCGTAATTAGAAATTAGGAGTGAGGAGTGAGAAATCTCTCAACTCCTACAGACGAAAGTTGGAAACCTTTGTGGAACTTTGAGTTTGCTTCGTTAGGTTTGCCAAGATGTAACTAAAAACGAAAAAATATTTTTGAAATCGTTTTGAATTCTCAAATTTATTATTTTTCTTTGCATACGAAAAATTAAAGAAATGTTGAGAGAATTGAAAAATATTTGGTGGTGGCTTCTGTCTTAATAACAATTTGAGGTGGAACGCAACGCTATTTGTTAAATATGAAAGCCGTAGGAAAACCACCTGCGGCTTTTTCTTTTACATACTCAATTATGAATACATTTAGAGAAGACGAAGTGTTTCGATGGCGAAAAATGATAAATGAGAGATTAGGAAAATAGTTAAAAATAAAATTGTAAAAAATATATTATGGACAAACAAAAAAGATTTTTCCTCACGGAAAACGAAATACCTACAAGATGGTATAACATTGTGGCAGATATGAAAAATAAGCCACTTCCGATGTTAAACCCAAAAACAAAAAAGCCGATTACGCTTGATGAGATGACTGTGATTTTCAACCGTGCTTGTTCCGAACAAGAGTTGAATACCACCGATGCTTGGAT
This sequence comes from Bacteroidales bacterium UBA1754, assembly GCA_002315615.1. Lineage (GTDB taxonomy): Bacteria > Bacteroidota > Bacteroidia > Bacteroidales > Paludibacteraceae > UBA1754. The sequence goes on from DCHK01000038.1 coordinate 2,311, forward strand.
TGAAATTCCAGAAGAAGTGCGTGAATTGTACAAAAACTATCGTTCTACGCCACTTGTTCGCGCCTACGGATTGGAAAAAGCGTTGGATACACCTGCTCATATTTATTTCAAAAATGAGAGTGTGAGTCCTATTGGTTCGCACAAATTAAATTCGGCGTTGGCACAAGCATACTATTGCAAAAAAGAAGGTGTTACAAATATTACAACCGAAACTGGTGCAGGACAATGGGGTACGGCTCTTTCGTATGCAGCAAAAGCATTTGGACTCGAGTTGGCTGTTTATATGGTAAAAGTTAGTTATCATCAAAAACCGTATCGCCGTTCTATTATGCAGACTTTTGGTGCACAAGTCATTGCTTCGCCAAGTATGAGTACGCGTGCAGGAAAAGACATTCTTACGGTGAATCCAAATTACCAAGGAAGTTTGGGAACTGCCATTTCAGAAGCGGTAGAATTGGCTACACAAACGCCAAATTGTAAATATGTGTTGGGTAGTGTTTTGAACCACGTTACTTTGCATCAAACAGTTATCGGTCTTGAAGCAGAAAAACAAATGGAAATGGCAGGCGAGTATCCAGATGTTGTAATAGGTTGCTTTGGTGGAGGCTCAAATTTTGGTGGAATTTCGTTTCCATTTATGCGTCATAATCTTTTGGAAGGAAAGAACATAGAATTTTTGGCGGCAGAACCTGCTTCGTGTCCAAAACTTACACGCGGTATTTTCCAATACGACTTCGGTGATGAAGCTGGTTATACTCCAATGATGCCGATGTTTACGCTTGGTCACGATTTCCAACCTGCACACATTCACGCAGGCGGATTGCGTTACCACGGTGCTGGAACTATTGTGAGTCAGTTACTAAAAGATGGTTTGATGAAAGGTGTGGATATTCCTCAGTTGGAATCGTTCAAAGCGGCTACGCTTTTTGCCCAAACAGAAGGCATTATTCCTGCTCCCGAATCGGCACACGCAATTGCTACTGCTATTCGCGAAGCAAATAAGGCAAAAGAAGAAGGAAAACAAAAGAACATTCTATTCTGCCTTTCTGGTCACGGACTGATTGATATGACGGCTTACGACCAATACAATGCTGGCGATTTAACAAACTACGAATTGCCTGATGAAGTTATCAAAGCCAATGTTGATAAACTTGAAAAGTTGATTTAATTCGAACTTTCAACGAGCAAAGAATGGCGTATTTTTGAAAATTCGCCATTCTTTTTTTGCCTTTTGCGAACAAAAAAAGCATCGGAGAAAAACCGATGCTTTTTCGTTATTGAAAACGTTAATTCTTATTTTACAATAGAATCAACTGTAAGTGTATCTGCCATAACAGCAGTTGAATCTGCTACAGGTTCTGCAATCATTTTTTCGATAGCGGCTTCGGTTGAAGCAGTATCTGCTTTTACTTCAAAAGGGAAAATTTTAGTTAACCAGAAATAACCCAAGATGAATGCTACAACGCCTACAATGATACCAACTTTTGCCATATCTTTAGTTTCAACCAAACCTGTTGATGCTGCAATAGCATTTGGAGGTGTAGAGATAGGGAACAACATTGCGATAGAAGCACAAACTGCGATGAATGAAATCATTGCGTGAGTTCCACCAAGAGCCATAAATGCATCGTGGTTTGCAGCTTCAGGACTTGCCATTGCTTCTGCTACTACAATCAAAATAGGAATCAATAAAGCGGCTGTTGCAGAGTTGCTGATGAAGTTTGAAAGGAAGTAGCATACGAAACCTGCGATGATAAATACAAGTACAACGCCCATTTCGCTGAAAGGAATAGCATTGATAAGAACTTTTGCCAAACCTGTTCCTTGCAAGTCAGTTCCAAGAGCAAAACCTCCGGCTACCAACCAAAGCACTGTCCAGTTGATTTCTTTGATGTCTTCTTTTGTAAAAATACCACAACAAGTGAGTACTGCAAGAGGAATAAGAGCAACCACGTTTGAGTTAATTTTTGTCCATTGTTCAGTTATCCACAAAAGGATAGTACCGATGAATGTACACCAAACAACAATTGTTTTCCAGTCTGTTTTGCGTTCGTTTTTCTTGATATCGAGCACAACTTCTTTCGATTTGAATGGGAAAAGAATTTGAAGTACCAACCAAGCGAAAAGAATCATAATGATAACGAATGGAATCATACGGATAGCCCATTCTGCAAAAGTTACTTCACAACCAGCTTCAGCCAAGAATTTCACTGCTGTTGCATTAGGAGGTGTACCGATTGGAGTACCAATACCACCGAGGTTTGCAGCGATAGGAATAGAAAGTGAAAGTCCGATTTTACCTTTGTCGTCGCTTGGAAGAACTGCCAAAACTGGAGCCAAGAAAGCAAGCATCATAGCAGCGGTAGCAGTGTTGCTCATAAACATTGAGAAGATTGCGATAACAGTCAAGAAACCGAGCAATACCATTTTAGGATTTGTTCCAAATGGTTTCAAAAGCATACGTGCTAAAGTTACGTCCAATCCGTATTTTGAAGCCATAATAGCCAAAACGAATCCGCCCAAGAAAAGCATAACTACAGGGTCGGCAAAAGAAGCCATCAATGATTTGTATGATGCTACTTGACCAAAGTCGGACATCAATTTGTCTCCGTCTTTCGTGATTGTTCCAATCAGTAATCCGATACCTTTGTCAGATACGGTTAGCAGTGAAGCTACGATAATCATTACAGAAGTTGTCCAATTTGGAATTGGTTCAAAAATCCAAAGCAATGCGGCTGTAATGAACAAAGCAATGACTCTTTGTTGAACTACTGTAAGTGCATCTATACCGTAAAATTCGGTAGGAACGCACCAAAAGAATGCTCCAATAAGTAATGAAGCAATCAGTGAGATAAGTTTAAATTTACTCATTTTAATTGATATTAATTTATTGATGTATAATTTCTTTTTTGCGGTGCAAAGTTACTAATTATATTTTGAAAAATCTTTGTGTAAAGCAACAAAAAAAGCAGTCCTAAAAGAACTGCTTTTTTGCCTTCAAAAAGTCAATCTGTTATTTCTTTTTCACAAAAACTGTATGATATTTTCTACCATTGGTGGTTGTCACGTTAAGTATGTAAGTTCCTTGAGATAAGTTTGTTACATTAACGCTTGCGTTTTCTTCATTTTGATTTAGAACCAAAGCACCACTTGTGGTGTAAACTGCAATTTGTGATATTGCTTCGGCATTGTCAATATAAAGAACATCAACCACAGGATTTGGGTAAACGTCTAATTTAAAGTTCTCAATAATTGATTCATCTAAATTAGTTGTAGAAGTAAGTTTCACACTAATTGTATTTGATGAAACCGACTCTGAAGTGCTGTTGTAAGAAATTACCGAATATTTGTAAGTGCCACCATCAACGTAGTTGTTGATAGTAATAGTTTCGTACAAAGAATTACCAACGTCAAGTTTATTGTATCCTTCTACAACTTCGTCGTTTGAGTTAAGTACTGTGATGTAGTAACCTTCAGCATTACTTGCTTCATTCCAGTTAGCCACGAAAGAATTGTTTGTAACATCGGTTGCCTCTGTTGCTACAGGAACACTCAAAGTTGGAGCGGAAACTGTAATGCTTTGTGTAGCCGAAGTCATAGGGTAGTTCGTAGTGCGAACGCGAATTTTGTAATTGCCGTCAGCAAGATTTGTTGGAATGTTTCCCATAAATGTTCCACCAAAGTCGGTTGTAATTTGGTCGATAACTGTCGGGTTGCCGAATGAACCATTCTTGTCAGACAATTCAAGATATGCTACATTAGCCGCGACATTCAAATTGTATGGCGACATAGTACCCGTAATGCTGAATCCGACTGAAATAGCATCTCCTGGTTTGTACGATGTTGTTGCTAAATTATTTACGGTCATTGTAGGTTTGTAAATCATCAAAGCATCGTCAATATAAAGTTTTTCGCCATCGGTACCTACTGCTGCTACATTGTTTGTTTTGAAAGAGCAGAGAATGTATTGAGGTGTTACGGTAGCATTGTTTACGGTGAAAGGCACTGAAAGTCGAACCCAAGAAGATGTATTTGGTGAAATGTCTGCAGCGGCAGTAGCAACTAAATAACTACTATATGTACTTGATACTGGATCTTGGAAATTTGCATTTCCGTGAATGTATGCAGAAACACCTGCAGGTCCTTTGCTTGCATCTCCCGATTCAAATTTTACCCACACCGTTAGAGAGTCTGGAATTTCGGTGAATGGGGTGTTGTGATTTGAGTCTGATGTGTCTGTAAAATTGTAATTTTTAGCGCTTGTTGCAGTAGCACTACCCATATTTATTTTGCCAGTAGTCATATTTCCGTTGGCTTTAATACCTGAAATTTCTTTAGTCCAAATATATACCGACGTAGAACCATTTGTACCTGGTCTTTTTACTGTAGTGCTTTTGTCCATTGCTTGATGCTTTCCAAAAGAGGTTACTGTAGTTGTTTTTGCAGAATAGAAAGAGTTCCATCCTATAGGTTCTGCCTTTTCTTCGGTAGAGCTTTCCCACAATTCAAACTCAGGGTTTCTTAATTGCGAACCATAGTAATCGCCTTTTGTGGCAATCGAAACGTTCTTGGTGTATGTTTTGCCGTTTATAACAGCAGAAACTGTTACTGTGTAACTTGACGATTTGCTCAATCCCGTAATAGTGTATGAAGTTTCGTTTCCGCTTAAAGTTTTGCTTGTGCCGTTGCAGGAAATGGTAACGGAAGTAGGGGTTACTTCTTCGTCAGAAATAATGCTCCATTTTGCAGTTGCAGTTGTTTTTTCTGCGGATACTGCCACATTCAATGTAACAGTTGATTCTGCTTTTGTTGTTACGCTGATTGATTCTGACGTAGTTGCTTCTACACTATTTTCAATGGCTGTTACGGTATATGTGTAATTCGTATTAGCACTCAATCCGTCGATGGTGGCAGATGAATTTCCTGCGGCAACATTTTTGGTGGCAACGATGGTTGAACCATTTTTAACAACTACTTTGTAGGTAGCTTTGTCACTCGAAGCAACCCAGTTCGCATTGAACGATGAACTTGTAATATTTGTCGCAGCTTTGCTTGTGGCGGTTTTAGGTGTAACTGTTCCATTAACATTAAGTGTTACGTTTTCTGCGTTTCTCGAACTGAATGTAAGTGTAGCAGAGTAGTTGCCTGGCACATTGCTTGTTAAACCTATTGTCAAATCTTCGTTAGCAGAAATTTGTCCGTTTGAAATGATAAATTCGTCATCACCATCTACGTTGATAAGTATATTGCCAAGTAGATTTTCTGCTTTTACGTTTACAACTTGATTTTGTGTTTTTCCAACAATAGTTTTAAAAGCGGAAAGTGCTGTAATGTTTTTAATAACAGGAACGCTAACGGTAGAAACTGCATATTGTGCTGCTTCAGATTCTATGTTGTTGTCATCTATTGCTATCAATTCCAAATTGTAGTCGCTGTTGGCGTTCAAACCAATTACTTCGTAACTTGTTTTGTTGCCACGATAAACTTCTTCGCCATTCACTTTCAGAATGTAGTTTGTTGCACCTTCGGTTGTACTCCAATATGCCACAAAAGAATTGTTCGTAATATCGTTTGCTGCAAACACTGGTGTTTTTCTTGGTGTTGAAACGCCCGTAATATTTATTGTCACATTTTCGGCAACGCCTGAAGTTAGAGTGATTTTTGCATTAAAGTTTCCTGTTGCTCTTGGTAGCATTTGCAAAACGAAAGAACCTCCGTCTTTATTTGTAATAACATCGTTCAAAGAGAAGCATTCGTCGCCTTCTATCGCAACTGAAATTTGCTCGTCAAGATAAGATGGTGTCAAAGTTATTGTTCTGTTTTCGTAGTCGTTAATTTGAAGTTCAAAAGAAGTGTCAAATGATTCGTATGCGATAACAGGTTTCTTTGTGGTAACATTGATTTCGTTTGAAGCATCAGACCAAATATCATCAATAATTGCATAGATGTTGTAAGTGTAGTCTGTTGTTGGTTCTAATCCTGTTACTTTAATATTTGTGTCTTTTGTGTACTCTTGGTAAACATTTTGTGCGTTTTTCTTAACAATGATACAGTAAGTTGCATTCTCGCTTACGCTTTCCCAATTACCTACAAAAGTTGTTCCTCTTACATCGCTTGCATCTTTTGCTATAGGTGTGTTTGGAATGCAAATTCCATTAAAGTTGAATTGCTTGTTTTCTGCAAAATCGCTCGAAATGTTTATGCTTCCATTGTATGTTCCTATTGCTGTAGGAGCGAATGTAAGAATCACTTCTCCACTTTCGGTCAAAGTGTTTTTGTCAATACTGAAAACACCACTTTCGTCGGTTAATGCAATGTTGATATTTCCAAGCAAGTTTTCGCCTACAATGTTGAGTTTAATGGTGTCGGTAGAGTTGGCAATGGTTTCGGCTTTGTTTCTGCCCGAAATAGAAATAATAGGTGTTGCTTCTGTGCCGACATTTATTGTGTTTGATTTTTCCGATACAAAAGTGTCGATGTTTGCAATCACATAATAAGAGTAATTCTTGTTTGGTGTTAAATTATCAAGCAAGAAAGAGTTGTTTGTACCGTTGTATTTCACTTCCTCATTTACGTACAATGTGAATGTAGCACCAGACATTGCGTCCCAATTTGCAACGAAAGAAGTTGGTTTCACTTCTGTTGCTTCTGTTGCTACAGGAGTTTCGAGGTTTGCAGTACCTGTCACGTTGATTTTAACCGAAGTTTCGCCAGAACTCAATGTAATTTCGTTGGCAAAATTTCCTACCGTGTTAGGTGCGAATTTAATATCAAAAGTACCACCGTCTTTTGTAAGCGTATTGTTAATGATGCTGAAATTATCGTTACCATTTGTAGTAATATCAATAGTTTCTATTAGTTCGGCAGCATTTACAGTAACTGTTCTAACTACATCGGTATTTCTATTTGTTACGAATGATTTATCAAAGTCATTGTAACTGATGGCAGCGCCGCCGGTAGTCGTAACAGATATTTCGTTTGACTTTTCCGATGTGAGTTCGCTCACTTTTGCACTCACTGTATAAGTGTATTCTGTACTTGAAATTAAGTTCGTAACATCGTAAGAAGTTTTACTTCCTTCAACTTCATAATTGCTTTCGCCGTTGACTGATTTTACATTTACGATATATTTTGAAGTATTTGCTACGGCATTCCAATTTGCTGTGAATGCAATTCCAGTAATGTTTGTTGCTGCTGTTGCGATAGGTGCTGTTGGATTTGCAGTTCCGTTCAGTACAATTGTTTTTTCTTCTGCCAAGTCAGAGTTGATTTTTACGGTTGCACTGAATTTGCCAACGCTTGTTGGAGCAAAAGCGGCGATAATTGTTCCGTTTTCGCTGACAGAAGTTTTGTCAATGCTAAAGAATCCGCTTTCGTCCTCTAAAGAAACAGCAATGTCTTCAATGGTGTTTTCGCTTGTGATGCTCAAAGTATAATCTGCCGTTTCGTTTACAACGATTTCTTTCTCATCGTCACCACTGATGTTGATGACGGGAATAGGTAAAGTTTTGACACTTATTTCGTTTGATTTTGACGATGTCAATTCGTTTACAGTTGCCGCTACATAATATTTGTAATCGGTATTAGCGGTCAAATTGGTAAGATTATATGATGTTTCTGTGCCGTTGTATTTCTCTTCGCCATTCAAATAAAGTGTGTATGTTGCATTTGCTACTTCTTCCCAATTGGCAGTAAATGTTTCGCAACGAATGTTTGTGGCTTCAGTAGCGACGGGTGCAGTAGGATTTGCAGTTCCGTTCAGTACAATTGTTTTTTCTTCTGCCAAGTCAGAGTTGATTTTTACCGTTGCGCTGAATTTGCCAACGCTTGTAGGAGCAAAAGTGGCGATAACTGTTCCGTTTTCGCTGATAGAAGTTTTGTCAATGCTAAAGAATCCGCTTTCGTCTTCCAAAGAAATAGCAATGTCTTCAATGGTGTTTTCGCTTGTGACGTTTAATGTGAAATCGGCGGTTTCGTTTACAACGATTTCTTTTTCGTCATCTCCACTAATATTGATGATTGGTGTTGGTAATGTCGTAACATTGATTGTATTAGAATAGTCTGTTACAAAACCATTTATTTCTGCTGTAACATTGTATGTGTAGTTTGTATTGGCAGTCAGTCCGCTCAAATCATAAGAGGTGTTCGTTCCTTCGTATTTTTTCACTCCGTTCAGATAGAGGGTATATGAATTTGCACCTGTCAAAGCGTTCCAATTGGCTGTGAATGTTTCGCATCGCACATTTGTTGCTGCTGTAGCAGTAGGTGCAACTGGTGCTGAAGTTCCATCTATAGTGATAGATTTTGATTCTGCTAAATCAGAAGAAATGCTCACTGTCGCATTGAATTCGCCTACTGTAGTTGGAGCAAATGTCAAAACAATGTTTCCATTCTTACTGATAGTTGTTTTGTCAATGCTAAAATAACCACTTTCATCGGTCAAAACTACATTGATGTCGTTGATGGTATTTTCGCTTATAATGGTCAGTGTCAAGTCTTTCGAAGTGTTGTAAGTGGTTTTTATGTTTGTGTCGCCACTTATGCCTATTACTGGCGTAGGCAAAGATTTAACACTAATTTCATTAGATTTTTCAGAAACAAGTCCGTTCACAGTTGCGGTTACGACATAGGTGTAATCTGTGTTTGGCGTACAAGTAGCCGAATACGAAGTTTCTGTGCCTGTATATGTTTCTTTACCGTTGATGAAGAGTTTATAATTGTCGGCATCTGCTACGCTACTCCAGTTTGCAGTGAAAGAATTTGGCAGAATATTTGTCGCGTCTGTTGCTACGGGAGCGGTAGGGTAGGCTGTTCCTGTGATTTCCAACGATTTGCTCTCTGCATAGTCCGATGAAATAGTAACAGTTGTTTTATAAGTTCCTACATTTTTAGGTTCAAAAGTTAAGGTAACTTTCCCGCTTTCGCTGATAGAGGTTTTGTCGATGCTGAAAAATCCACTTTCGTCGGTAATGGCAATGTTTATGTTGCCAATTGCGTTTTTGCTCGAAATGCTCAATTCCAAAGTGTTACTTCCTCCGTTTACGGCAGAAATGCTATCTTTACCACTGATAAAGATTGTTGGGTTTGGAAGTGTTTTAAGTGTGATTGTATTAGAATTTTCTGAAACAAAATCTCCTACATACGCTTTTACGTAATATTGATATTCAGTGTCTGCAGTTAAGTCTGTGAAAATAAACGAAGTGCTTGTCGTTGTTGCTTTTTGTATGCCATTCAAATAAACTTCATATTTGCTTGCGTTTGGAACGGAATTCCAGTTGGCAATGAACGAAGAATTGGTGATAAAAGTTGCGTCTTTTGCAACGGGAGCAGTTGGTGTAGCGGTTCCGCTTAGCGTGATAATCACATTTTCAGCACATTCCGACGATGCTACAATAACGTCGTTGTATTTGCCAACTTCCGTTGAAGAGAAAGTAATTGTAACGTCTCCATTATTGGTAATGCTTGTGGGATTAATGCTGAACTTGTTGCCGTTTTGCAAAGCAAGTGAAATATTTTCAACCAAATATTGTGATGTAATATTCAATGTTGCCGTTTTGGAGTTGCCGATGACAGATGCTAAGTCAAAACTTTGTGCATTAACGTTAATAATTGCAGTCTGGGTTGTTACAGAAATAGTGTTCGATGCAGTTTTGCTTTGAAAAGAACCATTCAATGCCGTTACGTTGTATGTGTATGAGTTCCCATTTTTGCAGTCCAAACCTGTTATGTTGACTGTGGTAGATGGCGTTTCTGTACTGAAAACCAATTCGCTCGAAGAATTATAAACATTGAGTTTGTATGATGTTGCGCCTGTTGAGGTGTTCCAATTTGCAGTGAATGATTTTGCTGTTACATTTGTTGCGTTAGTCGCTGTAGGTACGGCTGGCAGTGCTGTTCCCGAAAGAGAAACTGTTCTCGTTTCTGCTCCGTTTCCACTGATAGTAATGGTACCGTTAAAATTTCCTACTGAAGTTGGTTTGAACGTAACTGTAATGGTTTTTTCTCCGTATTTTCCTTCAGCAATGCTTGTTACGTCTGTCGAGTAAGCAGAATTGTTGCTACTAATAGTCAAGCCTTTCCCGCTTGTTCCATTTGAGTATTTAATGGTGAAAGTTTTTGTAACCGATTCTCCAAGTGTAATAGTGCCGAAATTCAACGAACTTTCAGATGGAGCGTTTGTGTAGGTCGCTTGGGTTACAGTTACATTCTTTCTCCAATAGTACAAAGCATCTCCTCCTGAACTACGAAGGCGAAGTATGGTAGCTTCGCTGTTCATGGATTTTGCAGAAATATTGTCACTATATTTGTACATATTGCCAGTGCCTTTGAAAAAGTTAATGTCGTATGGAACGTCAACACTTCCTATTTCAGATTCAGTTCCATTTATTACTTGTTTGAATTTAATGGAAGAAGATACAGCACCATAATTCTGTCCAAATTGTCCACCCGTCATAGCGAGAGGTGGGGCAACCAATGTCAAATTTTCTTCGTTAAAATCACTTTTTCCTTTTTTCGCCTCTTGTGTATCATACAATGCGTACCAAGTTCCATTTTGCTTTGTTCCTTGTCCTTCGGTTTCCCAAGCGGCAAAGGTGTTTGCACTCGTCAAGAGTGCTACGGTAGTTAAGAATAAAGATTTAAAATTCTTTTTCATTTTATAATATTGTTTTGTCTTCAAAAAATAAGGTGTTATATTGTCAATTTCATTAGAAATTGTTTGCTTCAAATTTTAGTGGTTCGTTTTTTTGTCCGAACAAAGTTGCCCTTGGGCTCGGCATTCTTTTTCTTCACTGAAAAAATGCTCAAAAAAAGTATTTTATTAAAAGTCGGGATAACAGAAAAACTGTTTCCCGACTTTGTAATTGAAAATTAGTTAAAATTATTTTTTAATAAATTTAGCAGCAGCATTTCCTACAGCAATAATGTAATTGCCGTTTGCAAGGTTATTTACGTTTACTTTTTCATTTGCTACAGTTCCGTTAGCAACAACTGCGCCATTCAAATTGATAATGCTGTATGCTTTTCCTTCAGCGTTTTCTACATTGATTTCGCTTGTTGCAACAGTTGGGTAGATATTCAAAGTTTCTGCTTTTGGAGCAAAAATGCCAGTCAAATCAGAAACGTAGTTAGAAGCATTTTTAGAGTTAACACTTACATTTACGGTAAAACCTTCATCGTAAGCTTCATCATCGTCAGCAACATCTAAACCAGCCAACCAAGCAGTGTGGTCAAAAGGCATTGTGCCACCGATATAAACAACCAATTTAACATCAAGTATGCTGTTTTCTACAGAACAAGAAGTTATTTTCAAAACAGTAGTAACTTGATTTCCTCCAACTTCTGCATTAGGACCTTGAATGTATTCGCTCTCAGCAGTAAAAGAAACTGCGTTACCAGACTTGCTTGCAGTAAGGTTGTCAACCAAAATTGATAGTTGTTGTCCAAGGAAATTAAAATCGTTGATACCCAAAGAGTATTTTCCTGCAGTTGTATTGCTAGTCTTTAAGTCAACAGCGCTTTGTACCGTAACAGGATTTCCTGAAGGTAAAATTGCTTGTGGAGCATAATCAACAACAATGTCGCAGTTGTTGTATGTTCCTGTGAAATTGTTTACAACTGGTGTTGCATCACTTACATAGTTAGACGCATTTTTAGAATCTGCACTAACATTTACGATGCCACCTTCATCGTAAGCTTCATCATCGTCAGCAACATCTAAACCAGTCAACCAAGCAGCGTGGTCAAAAGGCATTTCACCGCCAATATAAACAACTAATTGAACGTTAAGTATGCTGTTTTCTACAGAGCAAGAAGTTATTTTCAAAACAGTAGTAACTTGATTTCCTCCAACTTCTGCATTAGGGCCTTGAATATATTCACTCTCTGCAGTAAAAGAAACTCCGTTACCAAATTCGCTTGCAGTAAGGTTGTCAACCAAAATTGAAAGTTGTTGTCCAAGGAAATTAAAATCGTTGATACCCAAAGAATACTTTCCAAGAGTAGTGGTGCTTGCCTTTAAGTTTATAGCACTTTGCACAGTAACGGGATTTCCTGAAGGTAAAATTGCTTGTGGTGCATAATCAACCTTGATATCGCAGTTGTTGTATGTTCCCGTGAAGTTATTCACGACGGTAGCATTCGCTACCAATGCCATTGAAATGGCTAAAAAAGACATAAATACTTTTTTCATGTTTTTAATTTTATTAATAAATTTGATATAGTATAAATCGTTAGAAAATATACGCAATGCCGATGTTTCCGTATATTGGATACATATTGAAAGTAATCACTTTAAAATCATTTTTGAAAATGTCATTCAATCCCCATTGCAAGTCTGCTGCAACTGATAGATGTTTTAGCACTTTCCATTCGGCACCGAACTGAACACCAATATTCCAACGTCGCAAGTTTTCCGAAAAGTCGTAATTAGCGGAGGTAACTTCAATGTATCCACCTGTTGGGTCTCCTTCTCTAATGTAACCATCGTACGCAGTGCCGTAAAAATTATCTTCATCCAAACTACCCAATAAATGAGAATAGTATGGTCCAAAACGCAGTTTCCATCGGTCTGATGCTTTAAATGTAACGAGCAACGGAATAGAAAGATAAAGGTTCTCGACTTTCGTTTCTACGTGTCCAGTGAATGGTCCTTCTATATCTTCGTCTTTGTCGCCTTCCATTCTCATAAAGTAATTTTTTACTTGTGCTTTGGTGCTCATTCCTTTTTGTTCCAATCTTAAACCAAGCAACAATCCCCATTTGTGTTTCAACCCGAAAGATTTGTTTACATTACCTTCTACATAGAAGTGCATTCCAGGTTTGAAACCCTCTATTTTTCTGATTTCGGCAGGCAATGGCATCGGAGACGTACCTCCAATTTCGTAACCAACCCTAATAGAATATTCAACGCCACGTAAAAATGCAAATTTTGCATATTCTGTTTGGTCAACAATTGGACCCATTAATGTTCCTTCACCCTCTGTTTTTTCTTGTGCAGAAAGTGATAAAGAACAAATTAGCAATACAAATGCGATGATGTGTTTATAATGTTTCATTTTGGTTATTCGTTTTCAGGTTCAAATGTTATTGTTGCCTCGTCAATGTAAAGTGTGCTACCTTCGGCACCATAGAAATAATCTCCTTTGTAACTGGAGGTAAATACAACAGTTAAGTAATATTGCCCATCTTTAAGTTCTTTGTGGTTTATTTCGCTGTATGGTGCTACAAACTTGAATGGAATTGACACATGGTGGAATTCTGCAGTTTCCAAGTTGTCTTCATTAACAATATCTTTGTTATTCCATTTTGCACAAGCTACAATATTTCCTCTTGCACCCGATTTCTCTGGCAATACACTTGTGCCATCAAGCAATATTGGATTTACAATAGTGCTATCTCTTTTTCCGTCTTTATCAAATGGGCGATACAAAACTGCGTATGCGTCAGGATAGTCGAGTTCCGATAGCACTTCTAATTTTTCATTTGTGAATTTATCTCCACGTTTGAATTTGTATGAAAAATTGAAAGAAAGAGGATTTCGGTATGTCAATATACCAAATTTTGTGGAAGTTAATGCGCTCTTCATCGCATTGCTTTTGTCAAACGAACCGATAAAGAAATTACCTGCTGCCATTGGCATATTCACCATTTTTCCCAAAGCACCGACAAGCGACGTTCTTAAACATACACATTTTCCTCCTTTGCCGTTGTCAACGTGAGTTGTGGGGTATGCGTCAATGCTGGCTTTTTTGTTTGTAATGGCAAATCCTGCATTAGCAGATTCCCAAATTGTGTCCTTTTCTCCTTCAAAAACATCATATATTTTTTGGTATTGTGCGTTTGTTGGTTCTTTAAAAATAGATGAGTATTCAAATGAGAATATTCTTGAATCTCCATTGACTTTAAATACATTGGCTTCTTTCAGTTGGACGGTATAATTTCTAAAATACTTTCCACTTTGAGAGGTTACTGTGTATGTTTGCTTGTATCCGTTATTTTTTGAGAAAGTAAGTGTAGAACCACTTGTTGGTGTAATTGTGGCACCTTCGGTGGTAGTGAAGGTCGGTGATAGTTGTATTTCGGACGGCATTTTGCTTAAAAAAACCAATATATTTACCTCATTGCTATTCTTAGAAACTTCAATTGTTTCGCTTCCATAGAGGTACATTGGATCTAAATCGGGAACTGTACACGTAAGAATGTCGGCTTCGGCGTTGGGTGCTTCGTCTTGAATACACGACGAAAGAGCAGAAATGCACAATAGCGATGCGAAAATGATAGTAGATTTTATGTTCATATACTCATTTTTGTAAAAGTTGTGCAAAGTTAGCATAATTTTTCGATAAATAATCTTTTGGTTTGATTTTGGAACACTTGAAAGGGAAAATAGAACATTCTGTATAATAAATCAGAGCGTTATTTGTTTTATAACGCTCTGATTGTAAGGTGTTTGTTTGTGTAATTGTTGTTTGAAAAAGTTATCAACAATAGCGCAATTTTAACCCAAATATTGATTGATGTTTTCTTCTATTCGTTTGGCAATATCGTTGGTTTGTTCTCTGTTGAATTTTTCGCCAGTGATGTTTTCGTACAATTCAATGTATCTTTCGCTGATTTCGGCTACTTTTGCTTCGGTCATTTCAGGTACTTTTTGTCCTTCTTTGCCTTGAAAACCATTTTCCATCAACCATTCGCGGACAAATTCTTTTGAGAGTTGTTTTTGAGGTTCGCCTTTTTCAAAACGTTCTTTGTAACCTTCTGCGTAGAAGTAACGGCTTGAATCTGGAGTGTGAATTTCGTCCATCAAGTATATTTTTCCGTCTTTTTTGCCGAATTCGTATTTTGTATCAACCAAAATCAATCCTCGTTTTGCAGCCATTTCGGTGCCTCGGTTGAATAGTGCCATTGTGTATTTCTCCAATATCTCGTACTCTTCTTTCGATACAAGTCCTTTAGCAATGATTTCTTCTTTTGAAATGTCGGCATCGTGTTCGCCAATTTCGGCTTTTGTAGTAGGTGTGATAATTGGAGTTGGGAATTTTTGGTTTTCTTTCATTCCTTCAGGAATTTTTACACCGCAAATTTCGCGTGCGCCGGCTTTGTAACTGCGCCACGCACTTCCACAAAGGTAGCCACGTACAATCATTTCTACTGGATATCCTTCGCAACGAAGTCCTACGGTTACCATAGGGTCTGGCGTCGCCAATTTCCAGTTAGGGCAAATGTCGGTTGTGGCATCAAGAAATTTTGCTGCAATTTGGTTCAACATCTGACCTTTGAATGGAATTCCTTTTGGCAAGATTACATCAAAAGCAGAAATACGGTCGGTAGCAACCATTACAAGTGTGTCGTTGTTGATTGAATAAACATCGCGAACTTTTCCGTGATAAACATTTGTTTGACCTTTAAAATTAAAGTCGGTCTTTGTTAAAGCATTCATTTTTTATCGTTTAATTATTTTATGTTTAATCGTTAATAAATTTCTAATTTCTAACTCCTCATTTCTCATTATCTTTCGCCTTTTCGTATGCTTCTACTATGCGTTGCACAAGTTTGTGGCGCACGATGTCGCCTTTGTCAAATTCGATTTTTGCAATGCCTTTCACGTTGCGCAATACTTCGAGTGCTTCGCGTAGTCCAGATTTTTGCGAGGTTGGCAAGTCTATTTGAGTCATATCGCCCGTTACAATCATTTTCGACTGCATTCCCATACGCGTGAGGAACATCTTAATTTGTTGTGTAGTAGTGTTTTGTGCTTCGTCAAGAATGATTATCGCATCGTTTAGTGTACGACCACGCATAAATGCCAAGGGTGCAATTTGTATCACACCGTTTTCCATGTGGTCTTTTAGTTTTGCACCAGGAATCATATCTTGCAGTGCGTCGTATAGTGGTTGCAAGTAAGGGTCGATTTTTTCTTTCATATCGCCAGGCAAAAAGCCCAGTTTCTCGCCCGCTTCGACGGCAGGACGTGAAAGAATAATCTTTTTTACTTCTTTGTTTTTCAGCGCTTTTACTGCGAGTGCAATAGCAGTATAAGTTTTTCCACTTCCAGCAGGACCAATGGCAAAAAGCAAATCGTTTTTTTGAAATTCTTCTGCCAATTTTCGTTGATTTTCGGTTCGTGCAGTAATTGGTTTGCCGTTTATTCCGTACAAAATTAAATTGTCGGCGGGTTTTACTTCGTCGGGTGCGCTTCCTTTGCTTATGCTGATTATGTTTTCGGCAGATAGTCTGTTAAATTCCACACAGTATTTCAAAAGTTGCTCCATTGCACTCTCGAACTGACGCATTTCTGCATCGCTTCCTGTGGCTTTTATAAGGCACCCACGCGAGTGTATTTTTAGTTTTGGATATAAATCTTTCAGCAAGACAATATTTTCATTGTTCACGCCAAGAAAAATGGTGGGGTCCACCTCGTCGAGTGTATATATCCGTTCGGTCATTTATTGTTGTTGTAAAAACAATGCGAAGATATAAATTATTTAGGAGTTTTTTATAGAATAATTCGTTTGGCTGATATTTTTCTACCTAAAAATATTTCTGCGGAATCGCTGAATTTTGTCTCAGATTCTGTTGTGAAAAATTGTCGTGTGCCGTTTTTTGTGCATTTCGTTTCCATTTCAGGATGTCGTTGCAAGTACGAGCATAAACTATTTGCTACGATTTCTCCTTGCGATACTATTGTAATGTTGCTTGGCGTGAATTTTCTTATTTTTTCGAGCAAAAGAGGGTAGTGTGTGCAACCCAAAACAAACGTATCAATTTGTGAATCAACAGACAAAATATGGTTGATGTTTTTTTGTATAAAGTAATCTGCTCCTTCGCTACGAAACTCTTTATTTTCGACCAATGGCACCCACATTGAACAAATTTCGCCTGTAACTTTCATTTCGGGGTACATTTTGCTGAGTTCTATCGCATACGAGTCCGACTGAATCGTTCCTTCCGTTGCAAAAATGCCTACGTGTCCGTTTCTTGTAATGTTGCCCAAAACTTCAACTGTAGGACGAATAATGCCCAATACACGCTTGTTCGGGTCAATTAGTGGTAAGTCTTTTTGCTGAATGGTGCGTAGCGCTTTCGCAGAGGCGGTATTGCAACCAAGAATTACCAATTCGCATCCCATTTCGAAAAGTTTGCAAACTGCTTGTAGCGTAAATTCGTACACAATGTCGAAAGAGCGGTTTCCGTATGGCGCACGTGCATTGTCGCCCAAATATATATAATCGTATTCGGGAAGCAACTGTGTGAACTGGTTCAAAATTGTCAGTCCACCATAACCAGAGTCGAAAACGCCGATAGGTGACATTTAGTTAAGAGTTAAGAGTTAATAGTCAATAGTTGAATTTGTTTTTTGTTCGTAAAATTAAATAAAAAAGAAGATAACGCAAATGCATTATCTTCTCAATTATGAATGAAAAATTTATAGACCTAATTTTTTCTTTGCAGCAGGCAATACATCAATGCTTTGCGATGAGTAATACAAAATTGGAGTTACGCCTTCTTGTATTTCGAAAATGTAAATCAATTTCAGTTCTGCACCGACTTCTGCCAAAGTTTTCTTGATTTTTTCGCTGATAGGAATTTGTAATTCCATTGCTTTTTTCTGCAAGTTTTCTTGTGCTGTTTGTTGGAATGTCTGCATATTTTCGTACATTTTTTCAACTTCGCTTGTGCGAGATGCGCGAATTGCAGGGTCTAATTTTTCTGCTTCTTGTTGCAGTGTTGAGTATTTTGATTGAAATTCAGTTTCTAATTTCTTCATTTCTTCTGCATACATCAACTGAGTGTCTTCCAATTGTTTTTGTGCAGATTGGTATTCTGGCATAGCCGACATCAGTTCTTGTGTGTTAATGTGTCCAAATTTTAATTCTTGTGCGAATGTAGAAACTGACATCAAGCACAATACGGCAATCAAAAGTTTTTTCATTTGTAAAAAGTATAGTTAGTATTAAAAATTATTTTGCGTATCCCATTTCTGCCAAAACATCATCGCTAATGTCGATTTTTGGCGAAGCGAAAATTATGTCAACTCCTGAAGCACGGTCAAGTATGAGTTGGTAACCTTTTAGTTCGCTGATGCTCTTTATGGCATTATAAATTTCGTCTTGAATAGGTTTGATTAAACTTTCGCGTTTTTTGTATAGTTCACCTTCTGGTCCGAAATACTTTGAGCGCAATTCGTTTAATGATTTTTCTGCATTTACAATTTCTGTCTCGCGCGATTTTTTCATCTCGTCAGAAAGGAAAACGGATTCTGTGTTGTAGTTTTTATACAAAGTTTGAATTTGCGTTTGTTTTTCCTTAATCTCGGCTTGCCATTTTGCCGAAACCTGACTTAATTGTTCGTTAGCAGTCTCGTACGACGGAATATTTTTTAAAATATATTCCATATCAACCAATGCAAATTTTTGTGCATTTGCAAAACTTACACAACCTAAAAATAGGGCAAAAGCAAGAATTATCTTTTTCATAATTTCTAAATTTAATTGTACAAAAATAAATAAAACTTTCTCGTTAGACTACTGTTCGTTACAAAAAGTTTAATTTTCGTTAGAATTCTCTACCCAACACAAAGTGGAATTGACTCTTTGAGTATTCCATTGTGCCTTGCACTTCGTCGAAACCATAACCCCAGTCAACACCCATCAGACCAAGCATTGGCATAAAAATACGAATACCAGCACCCGCAGAGCGTTTCAGTTGGAAAGGATTGAATTCTTTAAAGTCGTACCAACAATTTCCTGCTTCGGCAAAACCAAGTACATAAACCGTCATCGTACCGCCCGTAACGATAGGGTAGCGCAATTCCATTGTCATTCTTGTGTAGAGGTTACCAATTTGTGTTCCTTTGTCTGCTTGAATTGGCGTTAAAGAACCGTTTTCGTAACCACGCAGTCCAATGGCTTCTATGGCGTATGCAGAATATGAGTTGGTGGACATACCATCACCACCGACATAGAAAGTTTCGAACGGAGAACGGCGGTTTTTGTTGTAATAACCCAAGAAACCATATTCGGCACGTCCCATCAATACGAGTTTTTCGTTTTTAGTCAATGGTACGAAAATTTTACCTTTCAATTTCCATTTATGATATTCAACCCAACGATACAAATCTTGTTTGCTCATTTGACTATATTCATCGTCAGATTTAGGATTGAACAACGAATATGGAGGCGTGAGTTGTACTGATATCGAGAAGTCGGAACCATTAGTTGTATAGTAAGGATTGTTGATAGAACTACGCGCAAAAGTTAAATTGAAATTAAGGTTGTTGGCGTGTCCATCGGTCAATATAAAGTATTTCCAACTCTTCAAATTGTAATGTTGGTATGCGACTTCGCCATAAAGTGTAAAATAGTCATCAGGCCAACTGAGGCGTGTTCCTATACCGATTGATGCACCGAACATTTTGATGAATTTTTCATCGTCATATTCAATGTAACTGCTACTATAATAGTCGTCGCCATAAAGGTAGGAGTAGTAATAACTACTTTCGTAGGCGCCACTCGAATAGTAACGGTCGCTTACTCCTGTTTGTTTCGAGAAAAATGCAGAGAAAGATAATGAGTTCGGTCGTTTTCCGCCTAACCAAGGTTCCAAAAACGAAATGCTGTACGATTGGTAGTATTTTGCGTTTGTTTCGGCACGTAAACTGAGTGTTTGTCCATCGCCTTGTGGAACAATTCTATATGATGAAGGATTGAAAATGTTTTGCAACGAGAAATTGGTGAATTTCAATCCGATACTTCCTGTTATACCTGTAGAACCATATCCCAAAGAGAGTTCCACTTGGTCGCTACTCTTTGTCTCGAGGTTGAAGTTGACATCTACAGTTCCGTTTTCCATATCAGGTTGAATGTCTGGTTGCATTTTTTCGGGGTCGAAATGTCCCATTTGCGCCAACTCGCGGAAACTTCGTTGCAAATCTGTCTTGCAAAACAATTCGCCTGGTTTTACGCGAAGTTCACGACGTACAACGTGCTCGAAAACGCGTGTATTTCCTGTGATGTTAATATTATTGATTGTGGCTTGTGCGCCTTCGTACATTCGCATTTCAAGGTCGATGGTATCTCCGTCAACTCGAACTTCTACGGGGTCGATGCTGAAAAATAGATAACCATTGTCGAGATAAAGATTGGAAACGGCATCTTCGTCGTTAGACAAACGGTCGTTCAAATACTTTTGGTTGTAAACATCACCACGTTTTATACGCAAAAGTTGTTGCAGATATTCTGAAGGATACAAAGTATTTCCTACCCAAGTGATGTCGCCAAAGTAATATTTTTTACCTTCTTCAAGGTTAAGTGAAACGCGTACAAATTTGTCATTTATCTTTGAAACACTATCTGACAATATGCGTGCGTCGCGGTAACCAAGTTCGTTGTATTTGTCAATCAACGCCACTTTATCTTCTTTGTATTTGTCTTCTATGTATTTCTTTGTACGGAAGAAAGTAAACAATTTGCCTTTTGGGTTAGTTTTTTTCATTACCCAATTTATTTTGTTGAAAGAGAGGGCTTTGTTTCCAATTACGTTCAACTCTTTTATCTTTACGCGTCCATTTTTTATGAGTACAATGTCAACATCAGTCATTCCACCGTCGGCAGGGCGCTCCAAAATTTTTACTTCGGTATTTAAGAATCCTTTTTCAATAAATTCTTTTTTAATAATGTCTCGAGTGCGGTTCACTTTGTTTGGAGTGATTTGACCGCCTTTTACCAAACTAATTTTGGGCTCTATTTTTGTTTGTTCCGCTTTTTTGAATCCGTGAAACTCTATTTTGTTGATTTTCGGTTGGACTTTAAGCGCTATATTGAGCCAAACTTTGCCATCTTCAATTTTTGTAGCGGATATTTCAACGTCCGAAAAAAGTCCTTGTTTCCAAAATCGTTTGATTGACTTGGTAATGTCATCACCTGGAATCTTTACCTTTTGTCCAACTTTAAGTCCCGAAAAACCAATGATTACGAAGTCCTCATAATTGTCAGCACCCGAAACGGTGATGTCGGCTATTTCATACTCTCGTGCAGATGAACCATACGAAATTTCGGGCGTTTCTTGTGCGAAAGAAATACCTATCGTAGTCCAGAGCATTATGAATATAAAAAGTAGTCGTTTCATCAAATTTCAGTTTTTAGTTGTTCGCTTGTTTTACCGAAACGACGTTCGCGTTTTTGATAGTCGCAGATGGCTTCAAAAAATTGTTCCTTGCGAAAATCTGGCCAATTTGTATTGGTGAAGTATAACTCCGAATAAGCAATTTGCCAAAGCAAAAAATTGCTGATGCGTGTTTCGCCACTTGTGCGAATGAGCAAATCAGGGTCGGGGAAGTTTTTCGTATTGAGGTATGATGAAAACAATTCGTCGTCGATTTTTTCTGCCGATAACTTATTGTCTTTTACATCGTTGGCAATGTTTTTTACTGCTTCGAGTATTTCCCATTTTGAAGAATAACTCAGTGCTAAAATTATTGTCATTCGTTTGCAATGGGCAGTGCGTTCTAAGCAACCATTAAGTTTGTCAAATACAGGTTTTGGCAGACGTTTGATGTCGCCTATACAACAAAGACGAATGTCGTTTTTGAGCAATTTTTCGGTCTCTTTTTCTATGGTGGAAACGAGCAATGACATCAGTGCCTCCACTTCGGCTTGCGGACGGTTCCAATTTTCGGTAGAAAAGGCGTATGCAGTAAGGTATTTTACGCCGATTTCGACCGCTGCTTCGGTAACATCAGAAAAAGCTGCGGCACCTTCTTTATGCCCGAAAATTCGGTCAAGTCCACGCTCTTTTGCCCAACGCCCGTTTCCATCCATAATGATGGCAACGTGTTGTGGTACTCGTGTTTTATCTATTTGCTCTTTGAACATTAGGCGTTTATTTGTTTAATCGTTTAATGTTTATTTTTGCCCACCGTCTCCCTAAAGGTGGCGCTTTCAGGTCTTTATGTTTAATGTTTGTTTATTGGTGTTTAGATGCCACGCACTCTTTTCTTACTTCTCGTTTCTTGTTTCTCGCTTCTTGTTTCTTGTTTCTATTAATGCTTATTGCAAAATCCTCTACGGAAAATATCAATTGAAATATATGCCATTGCAATAGAGTATTTATCGTTATTTTTCCACTTAGAAGTGTTTGCTTTATATGGGTTGTCAAGTATCAGACTTTCTTCGTCAACAACATCAAAATCATCGATAAACAACGTGTGCAACGACCATTCTACACCAGCATTGAAGCGCCCACCAAACTTAAACTTCATACCTATTCCGTACGGAATATTTATGGTTTTTCGTTTCATATCTTGATATTGATCGTTGTAGGTAGTCAAACCACATCCCACGAAAATATATGGCGAAAACCATTTGCTATCGCGGTTGTACGAGGGCAATCCGTAGTCGAAAAAATTAAACTCAAAACGTGCACTGATGTCCATAAACTTGCGTTTGAACGATGCTTCTCGGTTGTCGGGAAATTTATTCTTGAAATCGCGTGTGTCGCCTACAACTTTGTTTTGCGTAATGGCAAGTTTCAGTGCGTAGCGTGGATTGATGTTGTAACGAAAAAATCCGCCGAAAGACTCTCTTGGAGTGTGAAATGGCGAATTAGGATTGGCATCGCCCAAGTAGAACGAGCAACCACCTTGCAAACCGAGTTCGCAACTGTACTGGTCTAATCTTCCGTACTGTGCAAAAGTCGGTAATGTTAAAAATGTTATTATAAAAAGAAAAACAAACTTTTTCACGTCAAAGTATCTATTCTAATAAGAAACGTAGTTTTTGCTAAAAAATTTTATCAACGATAAACTATTTTTCTAAAACGAAATGCAAAGTTAGTAATTATTAGGTTAAAATTGAAAAAATATTTCTTTGATTTGAAATTTTGAATTTGTAAATGTACGCGACAAGGTTTGTGTTTTAGGAAAAATATACATAATTTTGAAAGTCATAAAAATATGAAGTCTAATATGCAAAATGTTGTTATATTTTTGCAAAATGAAAAAACGATTGAAACGATAATTAAATTATAAATAAATGAAATTCAACGAAATAAAATCATTTTTCTTTGTCGGAATTGCTGGCACAGGAATGAGTGCAATTGCACAGTATGTGCGTGGATTGGGTAAAAATGTGGCGGGTTCAGACCGATTATTTTCGCCAACCGAAAAAATGGAAATTCAACAGCAATTCGAAAAAATGGGAATTGGTTGCTTTTTTCAAGATGGAAGTGGCATAACAAAAGAGACACAAGTGGTGGTTGTATCTACTGCAATTGAACAAAGTAATGTGGAATATCAAAAGGCATTGCAGTTGGGCATTCCTGTCGTGAAACGTTCGGAAATTTTGGCGATGATAGCCAACCAAACAAAAACGATTGCTGTGGGTGGAACATCGGGAAAATCAACTACTACTGCAATGATATTTCATATTTTGCAAGAATGTGGCAAATCGCCTTCGCTCATTACGGGTGCGGGATTGGCAACATTGCAACGACAAGGTCTTCCTGGCAATGCGTTCAATGGAAATGGCGAATGGTTGGTGATTGAAGCCGATGAATCTGATGGTTCAATAGTAGGTTACGAACCTGAAATTTCGGTTTTGCTCAATATGGAACGCGACCACAAAGAGTTTGATGAGTTGATAGAGTTGTTCTCAATATTTAAGTCGCACACAAAAAGTGCTTTCGTGGTGAATCACGATTGCGACAAGACGCAAGCCCTTTCTGCCGATGTGGCAAACGATTTTTCTGCCGAAGGTGCTGAGGTGGGATTTTCGGGCAGTGATTTTGTGCAAAATGGTTTTTCTATTTCGTTCAAAGTAAACGGAAAACTTTGTAAAGTGCCATTGATTGGTCGTCATAATATGGAAAATGCTTTGGCTGCCATTGCAGTATGTGTCAAGGCAGGCGTTTCGGTAGAAGAAAGTATTGAGGCAATGGCTTCGTTCGAGGGCATTTATCGCCGTACGCAGTTGGTTGGACACAACAAGAAAAGAAACGTATTTGTGATAGATGATTTTGCTCATAATCCTTCGGAAGTGGCGTGTGCCATCAAGGCGTGTCAAGCCATTGCACCAAGCGTTTTAGCGTATTTCCAACCACACGGATTTGGTCCGCTACGCTTTATGCACAAAGAATTATCAAAAGAAGTGGCAAATGTGCTTCGCAAGACCGATACGTTTTTCGTGGGCGATGTCTATTATGCTGGTGGTACAGTGAATAAAGATATTACTGCCGATGTGGTGAGCGATGCAATTATTTCGGATGGGAAAAATGCTGTTTATGCAAAGGATAAAACTTTTGCAGAAAAGACGATTTTAGACGCAGTAACTGATGATTGTGTCATATTGGTGATGGGTGCTCGCGACCCTCATTTGACAGATTTTGCTGTGAATATTTTTAACAAACTAAATTGATACGAAAATGAAAAAGTTGTTGATTATGGCGTTGGCTTTGCTCTCGTTCTCTTTGACGTGGGCAGATTCTAAAACAAAAATTCCGTTCAAAAAATTGCCAGTGGAAGCGCAGACTTTCGTAAAAAAAACTTTCCCAAATAATGACGTGTTGTTGGTGGAAGAAAAGTATGAATACACACACGACAAAAAGGAATATAAAGTGGAACTTGAGGGTGATATTGATATTAAATTTGACAAAATGGGTGTGTGGAAAGAAATTGACTGCGACCGTAGCATACTTCCTTTGAGTGTGATACCAAAGGAAATTCAAAAATTCATTACTTCTACATATCCAAACGATAAAGCAGTGAAAATAGAACGAGACCTTTATGGCTACGAAGTAAAACTTACAAACGGTAAAGAACTTGTGTTCAACGAGAATGGTGAGTTTATTCGTTTCGACGATTAGCATAGTATAGACTGAAAATTCAAAATTCAAAATTGGAAAAAGTTCGTTCGTTGATGGCTTCTCGGGGTGTCGATGCTTTGATGGTTACCGACTCCGACCCTCATTTGTCTGAATATTTGTCGCCACAGTGGAAAGAACGCTCGTGGCTATCTGGTTTTACAGGCTCAAATGGAATTTTTGTTGTAACTCAAGAAAAAACTGCTTTGCTGACGGATTCTCGTTACGAGTTGCAGTCTAAATATCAGTTAGGTGATAAGGGTACCGATATTATTACCACAAACAAAATGTCCGATTTGTGCGAATGGTTACGGTTGAATCTTGCACCCGATGCCAAAGTGTCTTTCAGGGGCGATTGCTTTTCTATAAAGATAATCGAGTCGATTCAAAAATGCTTGACGAGTATGAAATTTTGTTCTATGGATTTGGTTTCGCCATTGTGGCACGACCGTCCGCAGGAGCAATGTAAACCAATATTTGTCTTGAGAGAAGAATTTTCGGGAGAGTCAATGCTAAAAAAAATATCGCGAGTGCGTACGCAAATGTCGCAAAGAAATGTGCAGGCATTGTTGCTAACAGCACTCGACGAAATTGCTTGGTTGTTTAATGTTCGTGGTGCTGACGCTAAGAATGTTCCCTTTGTAGATGCGTTTGCGTTGGTACTTTCCGATGAATGTTACTTTTTTTGCGACAAGCGAAAAATTGATGATGACGTCAATTCTTATTTTTTTGAAAATAAGATACAAATTCGAGACATAAATGAATTGTCGGACGTGCTGAAGCAGAAACAAGACGTTTCGATGTGGGCAGACGTGTCAAAATTGAATTTTGAACTTTATCAGCAAGTGCGTAGTGTGCTGAAGTGTACGTGTCCTACGCCAGTTTGCTATTTTAAGTCTATAAAGAATGAAACGGAAATTTCGGGCATAGAAAAAGCGTGTGTGTACGATGGCGTTGCGTTGGTGCGATTCAATATTTGGCTCGAAAATGCGTTGGCTTTGGGCGAGAAAATTACCGAAATTTCAGTTGCCCGAAAGTTGTACGAATTTAGGTCGGTGCAACCTGATTTTTGGGGCGAAAGTTTTGATTCCATAGTGGCGTATGCCGACCACGGCGCAGTGGTGCATTATTCTGCTACTACCGATAAAGATGTAGAAATTTTACCGAAAAATTTTCTATTGATAGATTCGGGAGGGCAGTATTTTTGCGGTACGACCGACATAACACGAAATTTCGTATTGGGTGAAATTTCTGAGCAACAAAGGCGAGACTATACATTGGTGTTGAAAGGAAATATAGCCTTGGCTTCTGCCATTTTCCCCGAGGGAACTACGGGCGCACATCTCGATGTGTTGGCTCGTCAGTTTTTGTGGAAGAACAATTTGAATTACGGACACGGAACGGGACACGGCATAGGACATTTTCTTTCGGTGCACGAAGGTCCACAAGCCATCAGATGCGACCAAAACGCTGTGGCACTAAAACCAGGAATGCTCACTTCAGACGAGCCAGGCATTTATCGCGAGGGCGAGTACGGCATTCGTTTGGAGAATATGATTTTGACAGAAAATTATACTAAATCGGATTTTGGTTCGTTTTTTCATTTTAGAACATTAACTTTGTTCCCGTTTGAAAAACAAGCGATAGATTTCTCGTTGCTCAGTGATGATGAAAAATTGTGGTTGAAAAACTACAATGCAGAAATTTGGACAAAATTGAGTCCTTCGCTCAGCGAGGAGGAAAAACAGTGGTTGAAAGAAAAAATAAATTATTAGTAAACAAAATGAAAAAAGTACTTTTATTATCGTTGATTTTTTGTTTGTCGTTGCCAGTTTTTTCGGCTAATAAACAGAAAGGTTACAAAATTGAAATAGTAGCACCGCAACTGAAAAATCACAATATAAACTTGGGCGTTTATTTTTATGGAAAACTATATTCGCGAGATTCTGTAATGCTCGATGATAAAGGAATGGGCGCATTTCAAAAAGACAAAGTATTGCCAGAAGGAATGTATGTGGTTTATTATTCCAACAGCGATTATTTCGATGTGTTGATGTCAGACGACCAAACGTTCAAAATTCAAATTGATACAACCGATTTCTCTAAAAATGTATATACCGATGCCGAGCAGACAAAAGTTTTTGCCGAGTATGTTAATTTTTTGGGAGAATGTAGAAAAGAAGTGAAACGCATAAACGAAGATAAAAAAGAGAAAAACGAGGAAAAGAAAACCGAGGCAATTTCGGCAATAGATAATATGGTGAAAGAAAAACAAAATGCTCTAAAAACCGCATACGCAGGAAAAACTTTGGGCATATTTCTTTCGGCTACCGACCAAATAGATGTACCAAAATTTGAAGAAATTGAAAATGATTCTATTCGTAGAGTAAAAAAATATTATTGGTATCGCGAACATTATTTTGACAATATCAACTTGAGTGACCCACGCTTGGTTTATAGTCCATTTTTGGAGCCAAAAGTAACGCAGTACGTCGAGCAAGTTATTCCGCAAATGCCCGACACGTTGAGTATAGAAATTGTGAAACTCATTGAAAAAACAAAAGGCGATACGCTTACATTTCAAAATATGTTGAGCAATATGCTGAATTATGCCGTGAAAAGCAATGTAATGGGAATGGACAGAGTTACACTTACACTTGCCGAAAAATATTATCTTTCGGGCGAAGCATATTGGGCAGATTCTACTTTGCTTTCGCAGTTGAGCGATGAAGTAAAAAAAATAAAGTATAACCAAGTTGGCGACCCAGCACGCGACCTCGTGGTAGAGACATTCGAGGGCGAAAAAATTCGTGTCAGCACACTGAATGCCGATTATATTCTGTTGTTTTTCTTCGAACCTTCGTGCGGACATTGCAAAGTGGAAACGCCAAAACTTTACAAGGAAATTTATCAAAAATATAAAGACCAAAGTCTTGAAATTGTATGTTTCTACATTCAGCAAGACCGTGATGAATGGAAAGAATTTCTCGACAAAAACGACCTGTATGGTTGGCGCAACGTATGGGACCCAAATCGTGAGTCGTATTTTTGGTATTTCTACGATGTGAGTACAACGCCTGGAGTTTATCTAATTGACAAAGACAGAAATATTTTGGCTAAAAAAATCAGTGTCGAAACATTGGACGGCATTTTGGCAAACGAGTTTGGAATGGAAAAAACCAACTTTGAGAAAAATAAAGACGAGAAAAAATAGACCATAGGATTTGCCGAAGAAATTTTTATTGTGAATTCTTCAAATTCTTTTTGTAACTTTGCGCACGAAAAGTTGAAAAAATGACTAAAACAGAGCAACAGTTCGATGTAATTATTCCGAAGTGCCGAGAAATCTTCGAGAAAAAGATGAAAGATTACGGTCCTTCGTGGCGAATTATGCGTCCGCAAACCATCAACGACCAACTTTTTATTAAAGCGAAACGTATTCGCGAAATTGAAACTACGGGCGAAAATCTTGTTGGCGATAGCATTTATAGCGAACTTATGGCTATTGTAAACTATTGCGTGATGGGTTTGGTGCAACTCGAAATTGGTTATGCCGATTCTGTTGATATGTCAAGCGAAAAGGCGATGGAATTTTACAACAAATATATCCAACAAGCCAAAGATTTGATGTTGATAAAGAACCACGATTATGGCGAAGCGTGGCGCGATATGTTTCCTACTTCCTACACCGATTTTATTCTTACAAAAATAGAACGTAACAAGTCGATTGTGGCTAATGACGGGAAAACATTGGTGAGCGAAGGTGCAGATGCAAACTATTTCGACATTATCAATTATGCCATTTTTGGACTGATAAAAATAGAGTTCAATGAATAAATCAATAAAAATAGCCGCTTATATATGCCGTTATCTTTTGGCGGCTACGTTCCTTTTTTCGGGTTTCGTAAAAGCGGTCGATCCACTTGGAACTACCTATAAAATTGAAGATTACCTTACAGCATTCGGCTCGTTTTTCGAGTTTTTTGTGCCAATTGCATTCCCACTTTCAATGATGCTTATCGCATTTGAGTTTGTGCTTGGATTTAATTTGCTATTCGGTATTTCGCTGAAAAAAACAGGTCGTTTGGTACTATTGCTTTTGTCATTTATGACGCCACTGACACTTTATATTGCCATCAAGAATCCGGTGTCGGACTGTGGATGCTTTGGCGATGCACTTGTTATTAGCAATTGGCAGACGTTTTGGAAGAACGTTGTACTCATTTCTATGGCAATCTTCTTTGTTTGGAAAGGCGGATTTATGCGACCATTTGTGGCAACGCCGACTCGTTTCTTATTAGAGTTATTTGCGATATTTTTCCTTTTCGCATTGATGTTGCACTGCTATTTCCACTTGCCGATTTTCGATTTTCGTCCGTACAGCATAGGCACACATATTCCAGACAAGATGGTTTTGCCCGAAAATGCAAAACAAGATGTGTACGAAACAATTTTTGTGTATGAAAAAGATGGGGTAGAGAAAGAATTTCCGTTCGATGGTGTGAATATGCCTGACGTGGATTCTACTTGGACATTCGTAACGCAAAAATCGACGCTTTTGCAAAAAGGTGATGTCGCTCCAATTCACGATTTTTCTATTGACGTGGAAAATCAAGGAGATTTGACCGAAGCAGTTCTTAACGACAATGGTTATACATTTTTGCTCGTTTCGGGCAAATTGGAAAATGCTACTTTGCGTAAATCTTTTGAAATAAATGATATTTATGATTATGCAAAGGCAAATGGATATAAATTTTACTGCTTGAATTCTTCGCTCGAAAGAGATCAAGAGGATTATCGCGACGAAACAGGTGCAGAATATCCGTTTGCTACGACCGACTATATTACGCTGAAAACAATAGTTCGTTCAAATCCTGGACTTGTGCTTTTGAAAGGTGGAACGGTGTTGAATAAGTGGCATTACAACGACTTGCCTAAATTTGAAGAACCATTGGAAAATTCCGAATTAGGACAAGTGAAAGATGTCAACAATACAAAAGTGTTGATTGTGGTGTTGGTGTTGTTGTTCGCTCCTGCATTTATTTTAGTTGCTTTTGACAAGACTATTCGTAAAATATATAATTTAATAAAAAATCGTAAAAATGAGAAAAAAGATTGTAGCAGGTAACTGGAAAATGAATACCACCCTGCAAGAAGGTGTTGCTTTGGCAAATGATTTGAAAAACGCTTTGGCTGGCAAAAAAGTAAATTGTGATGTTGTAGTTTGCACTCCATTTATTTCTGTTGCATCAGTAGCAGAGGCTGTTAAAGGTTCAATTATTGGTGTTGGTGCTGAAGATTGTTCTGCTAACGAAAAAGGTGCTTTCACTGGCGAAGTTTCTGCAAGTATGGTTGCTTCTACTGGTGCAAAATACGTTATTCTTGGTCACTCAGAACGTCGTCAATACCACGGCGAAAACAACGCACTTCTTATTCAAAAATTGCAAATGGCTTTGGCTAACGGATTGACTCCAATTTTCTGCGTTGGCGAAGTGAAAGAAGAACGCGAATCAAATACTTTCAAATCAGTAATCGAAGGTCAAATGGCTGCACTTTACACACTTTCTGCTGAAGATTTCGCAAAATGTGTAATCGCTTACGAACCAGTTTGGGCTATCGGTACAGGTCTTACTGCATCAAGCGAACAAGCAGAAGAAGTTCACGCTTTCATTCGTGCTTCTATCGCTGATAAATACAACAAACAAATCGCAGAAAATACATCTATCCTTTATGGTGGTTCTTGCAAAGGAAGCAATGCTCCTGAATTGTTTGCACAACCAGACATCGATGGTGGTTTGATTGGTGGTGCAGCATTGAAGGCTGATACATTTATGCCAATTATCGAAGCGTTCAAATAATTTTTTGAATAGCAAAAATATCAACAGGGCAGTTTGCAGAAATGCAGACTGCTTTTTTTTGTAATCATAAAAACCGAATTTGTGTCAATAGGCAATTTTTTAATTACCTTTGTTGTTTGAAAGCGAAAAGATTTTGATGAAAAAAATTGGTATATATTCAGGCTCGTTTAATCCAGTTCATATTGGGCATATTTCTTTGGCTAAATATTTGCTCAAAAACGCCGATTTGGACGAAGTTTGGATGGTACTTTCGCCACAAAATCCACTGAAAGAAAATTCAGTTTTATTGCCCGATAATGTTCGTTACGAAATGTTGAAGTTGGCGTTGTGTGATGAGCGTGGAATTTTACCTTGCGATGTGGAATTGAAAATGCCGAAACCATCGTTTACAGTTGAAACGTTGCGCCGACTTTCGGTAGAATATACTGGTGTGGAATTTTCGCTGATAATTGGTGCCGACAATCTTGCTGTATTCGACAAATGGCGTGAATATCAGTATATTTTAGATAATTATAGATTGATTGTTTATCCACGAAAAGGCAATGAAAATCAGCAATATAAAAAATATAGTGGAAATATTTTAATGGTTGACGCACCACTTTTTGATGTATCTTCGACGCAAATAAGAGAACGCTTGAAAAATGGTTTAGATGTTTCAAGTTTGGTGCCGATGGCAGTTTGGAATTTTATTAAAGAAAACAATTTGTACAAATAGAATGGGAAAAGAAAAACAAACATTGTTTCGTGTGAAGGAAGAAATGGAACTGATGTCATTCTTGATGAAAGCGATGGACGGCATCAGTCGCAATAAGGTGAAATCAATTTTGTCAAATAAATTGGTGACGGTTGACGGCAAAATATGTTCGCAGTACAATGTCATTTTGAAACCTGGTATGTCTGTTGCTGTGCTGAAGCAATCTCCACTTCGCAATTTCCATAATCCGTTTGTACGCATTGTGTTTGAAGACAAATATTTGATTGTGATAGAAAAACGCGAAGGTTTGCTTACAAATGGTCCAGTAGTGGCGAAAGAGACAGCGCAAACAATTCTCAATCGTTATTTTCACCAAAGCAATCAGCATTGCAGTGCGCACGTAGTGCATCGTCTTGATAGAGATACTTCGGGGTTGTTGGTGTTCACCAAAGATAAAAAAACCGAATTGCTTTTTGAAGAAGATTGGAAAGGGTACGTTACCGACCGACGATATATGGCGGTAGTTTCTGGAAAAATGGAGCAACAAAGTGGTACGGTAAAGTCGTGGTTGAAAGACAATAAGGCGTATGTAACATATTCATCGCCTGTAGATAATTGCGGGAAATTGGCAATTACTAATTATCAAACAGTAAAAGCAAACGATGATTATTCGTTGGTCGATTTGAAACTTGACACTGGTCGTAAAAACCAGATTCGTGTTCATATGCAAGATTTGGGGCATCCCGTGGTAGGTGATGAAAAATATGGCAATGGCACAAATCCAATCGGACGTATGGCGCTTCACGCTTATCGCTTGGCGTTTATTCATCCCGTTACTCACGAAAAAATGAATTTTGAAGTCGCTTGGCCTTCTTCGTTTGAAAAACTGGTGTAAGATTTTGATAAACACTTTTTTATGGAAAATTTTAAAATAATATTTTTTGCGTCGTTGCTCTCTTTGTTTTTGGGTTGTGGCACGACCACTACAGTGCCTGTTACGGGACGCAAACAACATTTATTGGTTTCCAACAAGGAAATTTTGAGTTTGAGCGAACAACAATACCAAACGTATTTGAAAGAGTCGAAACTTTCTGCAAACGCTCAAAATACTACGATGGTGAAACGTGTTGGACAGAAATTGGCAAATGCAGTAGAACTTTATCTGAAGCAACACGGACGTTCATCGGAATTATCTCAATACGAGTGGGAATTTAATTTGGTGCAAAATACGCAGGTGAACGCATTTTGTATGCCTGGTGGGAAAATTATCGTTTACGAAGGTTTGTTGCCCATAACTGGCGATGAGGCGTCGCTTGCGATAGTGCTGGGACACGAAATTGCTCACGCCGTAGCCAAACATTCGGCAGAGCGAATCAGTAATGCCTATCGGCAGCAAATTGGTGTTGATGTGATAACTTCGGTTGGCGGTACAGTGGCGCAAGGTTATGGCGTAAATTCGAGTATGGTGCAATTGGGTTCGGTGGTACTAAATCTCGGTTCGCAAGTGTGGACTTCAGGTTTCTCGCGTAAGCAAGAGAGTGAGGCCGACCATATTGGATTGATTTTTGCTGCTATGGCTGGATATAATCCCGAAGTGGCAGTTGCATTTTGGCAACGAATGTCGAAAGCGACGGGTGGAGGTTCTAATTCAATTTTCAGCGACCATCCAGCAGACGAATCTCGCATCAAACAAATTAAAGGTTGGATGCCCGAAGCAAAACGTTATTATAAACCATAACATTATGGTAAACATTGTATGAAAGAATTTCTCAAAGATAAAATATTTCAAATTATATCAGATTGTGCCGATCGCCAAGGAAAAGAATGTTATGTGATAGGTGGCTATGTGCGTGATATTTTTTTGCAACGTCCATCGAAAGATATCGACGTAGTAACTGTCGGGAGTGGAATAGAGTTGGCACAAGAAGTAGCAAAAGTTCTTGGAAAACACACGCATTTATCTGTGTTTAAGAATTTCGGTACAGCACAAGTGAAATCGGGAAATATTGAGGTTGAATTTGTAGGAGCGAGAAAAGAATCGTATCGTGCAGATTCGCGCAATCCTATTGTGGAAGACGGTACACTCGAAGACGACCAAAATCGTCGTGATTTCACGGTGAATGCGTTGGCTATATGCTTGAATAAAGACAGATTTGGAGAATTAGTCGATCCTTTCAATGGTCAGTTCGATATGGAAAATAAAATCCTTCGCACACCACTTAATCCCGATGTTACTTTCAGCGACGATCCATTGCGAATGATGCGCGGCATTCGTTTTGCTACGCAACTCGGATTTTATCTCGAAGAAAATACCTTTAATGCTATTGCCAAAAATCGTGAGCGAATAAAAATTATTTCGCAAGAACGCATTGTGGATGAAGTGAATAAAATTTTGCTGTCGGCAAAACCTTCACGTGGATTTGTGTTGCTTGATAAAAGCGGATTATTAGAACTGATTTTTCCGGAGTTAGCAGCACTGAAAGGCATCGAAACCAAAGAGGGACGTGGACATAAAGATAATTTTGAGCATACAATAACTGTGTTGGACAGATTGTCGGAGAAATCAGATAATTTGTGGTTGCGTTGGGCGGCATTGCTACACGATATTGGTAAAGCACGCACAAAACGGTACGATAGCAAACTTGGTTGGACGTTTTATAATCATAACGTAGTGGGCGAAAGAATGGTGCAAAAACTTTTTGTGCGAATGAAAATGCCACAAAACGAGAAAATGAAGTTTGTGCAAAAAATGGTGTCGCTCCATATGCGTCCAATTGTGTTGAGCGAAGAAGAAGTAACAGATTCTGCCGTTCGTCGCTTGCTTTTCGATGCAGGCGATGATATCGACGATTTAATGACACTTTGCGAAGCCGATATTACTTCAAAAAACAAAGAAAAAGAGAAACGTTTTTTAGCAAACTTTCAATTGGTGCGCGAAAAACTGAAAATTATCGAAGAAAAAGACCGCATACGTAATTTTCAGCCACCTATTGATGGTCAGGAAATTATGGCTACGTTTAATTTGTCGCCGTGTAACCTTGTGGGCGAACTGAAAATGGCGATAAAAGATGCCATTCTCGATGGCGTAATTCCAAACGAGCACGAAGCCGCCCATCAATTTATGATGCAGAAAGCAAAAGAAATGGGAATTGTTTCTTAAATTCTTATTTGCCAACGCTTTAATGTCTGATTGTTAAAAAATTGTTTTGAGCGATTTTCCCTCATATTTTGAAAATAATTCATTGAAAAAGTAGCGAATACTTTTTTGTTAGGAAAAATATCATTACCTTTGCAACGTTTTTTATAAACCAAATAAAAATTTATTAAAAATTATGTTAAATCATTACGAAACCGTTTTCATTTTGACTCCCGTTTTGTCTGATGCTCAGATGAAGGAAGCGGTAGAAAAATTCAAGGATTTTTTGAAAGCTGAAGGAGCAACAATCGTTCATGAAGAGAATTGGGGATTGCGCAAACTTGCTTATCCAATTCAAAAGAAATCAACTGGTTTTTATCAATTGCTTCAATTTGATGCAGAACCAACAGTTATTTCTAAACTCGAAATCAACTATCGTCGCGACGAGCGTATTATGCGTTTCTTGACTTTCAAACTTGACAAGTACGCTTACGAGTACGCTGAAAAAAGAAAAAGTCTAAAATCTAACCAAGAAAAGGAGAAATAATATGTCAGCACAAAATACAGAAATAAGATTTTTGACTCCTGTTTCAGTGGATGTTAAAAAGAAAAAATATTGCCGTTTCAAGAAAAATGGTATCAAATACATTGATTATAAAGATCCTGAATTCTTGAAAAAATTCTTGAACGAACAAGGTAAAATTTTACCTCGTCGTCTTACCGGAACTTCTTTGAAATTCCAAAGAAAAATCGGTCAAGCAGTGAAAAGAGCTCGCCATTTGGCTTTGCTTCCTTATGTAACAGATATGATGAAATAAAAAAAAGAGGAGGATTTTAAGATGGAAGTTATATTGAAAGAAGATGTAATCAATTTAGGATACAAAGACGATGTAGTAACAGTAAAAAGCGGTTATGGTCGTAACTATTTGATTCCACAAAAGAAAGCTATCCTTGCAACAGAATCTGCAAAGAAGATGTTGGCAGAAGATTTGAAACAAAGAACTCATAAATTGGCTAAAATTAAAGCTGATGCTGAAGAATTGGCAGAAAAACTCAAAGGTATTTCTTTGACTATTGGTGCTAAAACAAGCTCAACTGGTACAATTTTTGGTTCTGTTGGCAATATCCAAGTTGCTGAAGCATTGGAAAAAGCAGGATTCAACATCGATAGAAAAATCATCATCATCAAAGATGCTGTAAAAGAAGTTGGTTCTTACAAAGCAACTGTAAAACTTCACAAAGAAGTTTCTGTAGAAATTCCTTTTGAAGTTGTAGCTGAATAATTAATTATTCAAAAAATAAGGAAAGAGAACGGTTGAAAAATCGTTCTCTTTTTTGTTATCTTCGCATAAAATTTTCGTATGTATTTTTTTAACCCCGATCATGATTTGGCTCTTGCGCATTCCGACAAGCGCTACGATGCATTGCAGTCTGCTACAAAATTTGCTTCAGACTGTGCAGCGTTGCCTCTTTGGTATGCACTAAACGGAAGTTCTGTTTATGCTCCAAATGCGATTGAATGGGCGAAAGAAATGAATCAAATTTTTCCACAGTTGCGCAATGTGAAAATAACAAGCAGTTTAGAAAATGCTGAATGTTTGTCGCCTTGGGGATGGAATGTGCATTTGTGCAAAATGGCAAAGCAAAACAATGTGCGGAATTTGCCAACGGAAGAATATTTGAAAGACGTAAGGCGACTTTCTCATAGGCGTTTTGCAGTAGATTGTTTGCGGTTTTTACGAGAAAAAATGTCTGTTCGGTTGCCACAGTTGCCAAACGAATGTTTTTCTCTAAACGAAGTGAATGATTGTTTGAAATGTGGAGGAAATTACATT
Source organism: Bacteroidales bacterium UBA1754 (assembly GCA_002315615.1). Taxonomy (GTDB): domain Bacteria; phylum Bacteroidota; class Bacteroidia; order Bacteroidales; family Paludibacteraceae; genus UBA1754. The sequence goes on from DCHK01000038.1 coordinate 38,689, forward strand.
TTTAAAGCGCCGTGGTCTGGTAGCGGTAAGGGACTTTTTCGTGTGAGTGGCGATGCGCAACCATCTTTTTCGGGTTGGGCGAAAAATGTCATTTTGCAACAAGGTTCTGTGATGGCTGAGCAGTATTATAAACGTGTGGCAGATTTTGCAATGGAATTTTTGAGTGGTGATAACAAAGTGTCGTTTGCTGGTTATTCGCTATTTAATACAACAGAGCGTTGTGCCTATTCTGAAAACGAATTGCTTGAAAATGAAGCGATTGAACTAAGATTATCAAAATTTATTTCGAAAGAAGTTTTGGAGCAAAAAAAACACTTATTGTTACAATTTTTCGAGCAAAATGTCGCACCATTTTATAAAGGATATTTTGGTGTTGATATGTTTGTTTATGAGCAAGATGGTCAGTTTTTTTTGCATCCGTGCGTGGAAATAAATATGCGAATGACAATGGGTATTGTGTCGCGAATTTTCTACGATAGATTTGTGGAACAAGGTAAATTTGGATTTTTTAGAGTAGGGTATTGCTCAAAAAATGCTACTTTA
>DCHK01000038.1:39355-50359 GCA_002315615.1 Bacteroidales bacterium UBA1754
TAAACAAAAGCAATAGAGCGTGTAATTCATACGAACTACACGCTCTATCTATAAAGATGTTGTTTTAATGGTTTTATTTTACTTCTTCAAAATCAGCGTCTTGAACATTGTCGCCACCTTGATTGCCACCGTTAGACTGACCACCTTGTTGTGCGCCGTCGAAAGGATTGCCTTGCGCGCCACCTTGTGCGTTTTGAGCGTTAGCAGCGTTATACATATCCTGGCTTGCAGCGTGGAAAGCGTCGTTCAACTCTTTCATTGCAGCATCAATTTGGTCGATGTTTTGAGCCTTGTGAGCATCTTTCAATTTTGCAAGAGCAGATTCGATAGGTGCTTTTTTGTCGGTAGGAATTTTGTCGCCAAGTTCTTTCAACTGCTTTTCGGTTTGGAAAATCATACCGTCGGCTTGATTGAGTTTGTCGATGCGTTCTTTTTCTTTTTTGTCGTTTTCGGCGTTTGCTTCCGCTTCTGCTTTCATACGTTTAATTTCGTCGTCGCTCAATCCAGATGATGCTTCAATACGGATTTTTTGTTCCTTACCTGTTGCTTTATCTTTGGCTGATACATTCAAAATACCATTGGCATCAATATCGAATGTTACTTCGATTTGAGGTACACCACGTGGAGCGGCAGGAATACCATCGAGGTTGAACATACCGATTTGTTTGTTGTCGCGTGCCATAGGACGTTCTCCTTGCAATACGTTGATTTGTACGCTTGGTTGATTGTCGCTGGCAGTAGAGAATACTTCCGATTTCTTGGTTGGGATTGTTGTGTTGGCATCAATCAATTTTGTCATTACGCCACCCATAGTTTCAATACCCAAAGAAAGTGGAGTTACATCTAACAAAAGCACATCTTTTACTTCGCCAGTGAGTACACCACCTTGAATAGCAGCACCTACTGCAACTACTTCATCAGGATTTACGCCTTTAGAAGGAGTTTTGCCGAAGAATTTTTGAACTGCATCCTGAATAGCAGGAATACGAGTAGAACCACCTACAAGAATAATTTCATCAATGTCTGAAGTGCTTAAACCTGCATTTTGCAAAGCAGAACGGCAAGGTGCTATAGTACGTTGAATTAAATCATCGACTAATTGTTCAAATTTTGCACGTGTAAGTGTGCGAACCAAGTGGCGTGGCATACCATCAACTGGCATAATGTAAGGCAAGTTGATTTCGGTAGAAGTAGTGTTTGAAAGTTCGATTTTTGCTTTTTCTGCAGCTTCTTTCAAACGTTGCAATGCCATTGGGTCTTTGCTCAAATCTACACCACTGTTTTCGTCTTTGAATTCTTGTACCAACCATTCAATAATTCTGTGGTCGAAATCATCACCACCAAGGTGTGTATCACCATCGGTTGCTTTTACTTCGAATACGCCGTCGCCAAGTTCAAGTACAGAAACATCGTGAGTACCGCCACCGCAGTCGAAAACAACGATTTTCATATCCTTGTTCTTTTTATCAAGTCCGTAAGCCAAAGCTGCTGCTGTAGGTTCGTTCACGATACGGCGAACTTTGAGTCCTGCAATTTCTCCGGCTTCTTTTGTTGCCTGACGTTGAGAGTCGCTAAAGTAAGCAGGCACTGTGATAACGGCTTCGGTAACTTCTGTTCCAAGATAATCTTCGGCAGTTTTCTTCATTTTTTGAAGAATGATAGCAGAGATTTCTTGTGGAGTGTATAAACGTCCGTCGATATCTACACGTGGAGTGTTGTTGTCGCCTTTTGCTACTTTGTAAGGTACACGACTGATTTCTTTCTCCAAACGATCGTAAGTTTCACCCATAAAACGTTTGATAGAGAACACTGTTTTGTGAGGATTGGTGATAGCTTGACGTTTAGCAGGGTCGCCCACTTTGCGTTCGCCACCATCAACAAAACCGATTACAGAAGGAGTTGTACGTTTTCCTTCGCTGTTTGCGATAACGATTGGTTCGTTACCTTCCATTACTGCCACACAAGAGTTGGTAGTACCTAAGTCAATTCCAATTATTTTTCCCATGATTGTTATGTTTTTAAATAGTTAATATTCTTTATTTGTTATTTGCGTTTTACGCTTTCGAAATAAATAACATCAATTTTTGTGCCAAACATAAATATGGGTGTGCCAAAGTTTTTCTGCGAGATTTTTGACATATTTCGATGAGAAGTTCTGCCAATTATTACCATATTACTGACATTTTGGCAGAAAAAGCAATTGCGAGATGGAAAAATAAAGGACTGAAAATCTTTCGAGATTCAGTCCTTACATATATTATATGTTATGTTTGTTATGCGAGCAATGATTTAACTTTGTCTGAAATGGCGCGTCCTTCGGCTTTTCCTGCTAATTTTTTAGATGCGATGCCCATAACTTTTCCCATTTCTTTAATAGAAGTAACGCCAGTTTCGGTAATTATTGCTTTGATAGCAGCGGTGAGTTCTTCGTCGCTCATTTGCTTTGGAAGATATTCTTCAATAACAGCCATTTCTGCCAATTCGTTCTCAGCCAATTCTGGTCGATTTTGCTCGTTGAATATTTGTGCAGATTCTTTGCGCTGTTTTGCCATTTTTTGAAGAATTTTCAGTGCGGCGTCGTCTGTCAATTCGCCATCGGAGCCTTTAGACGTTTTTGCTTCGAGAAACTCTTTTTTTATTCCTCGTAATGTTTCGAGTCTTACTTTTTCTTTCGCGAGCATCGCTTTTTTGATGTCTTCGCTGATTTGTTCAAATAGTGCCATAGTAATTATTTTTTTCTATTGTATGCTGGTTCGTTTGTTAATTTTGCTATCCATTCCTCGTCAGATTTAAAATTTTTTCTCTCTGGAGTGATTATTTTATTGGTGTTGTATAAATCGTCAATATTGATTTTTACAATATTCGATTCTCCAGAAATGGCTTCTGTCGAAGCGCGGAAACCAGATGCAAGAACCGTAATTTTAACAGAATCTTTATCTTCCAAATCGTCAAAAGCGGCACCCCAGATGAAATCTTCAGTAGGATATTGAAGTTTCGCCATAAAATCTTTAATTTGTTTGATTTCTTTTGGCTTGATTTGGTTCTCTTTTGATGTGTGAATATCAAAAAGGATTTTTCGTGCTTTACGGATATCTTGGTTGTTCAACAAAGGAGAGTTTAGAGCGTCTTCGATGGCATCTTTAATTCTTTCTTCACCCTTGCCTACCCCCGTATTCATTATTGCCATACCTCCATTTCTAAGGATGGTGCAAACATCAGCGAAATCGACATTGATGTAGCCTTCATAGTTAATAAGTTCGGTAATGCCTTTTACTGCATTTGAGGCCACATCGTCCACTTTGTTAAATGCTATAGACAAGTCATCGTCTGGGTAATGATCAATAAGTCGTTCGTTGTTAACAATCAGCATAGCGTCAACGTATTGTTGCATTTCTTCAACACCTTTGAGTGCCATCTCGATTTTATTGCCCATTTCAAATTCAAAAGGGATGGTTACTACGCCGATGGTAAGAATATTCATTTCTTTGGCATACTTTGCCACTACAGGTGCAGCTCCGGTTCCCGTTCCGCCTCCCATTCCCGCTGTAATGAATACCATTTTTGTGTTGTCTGCGAGAACTACTTTGATTTCTTTTTCTGATTCTTCTGCCGCTTTTTTTGCTATTTCAGGTTTTGCTCCAGCACCGAGTCCATGTGTTGTCTCTGGACCAAGTTGTATTTTTGTGTCAATATTTGCTTTATCAAGTGCTAATGCATCTGTATTCATTATGACAAGTGAAACGTTTTGCAAACCTATTTCTTTAAGGTGCTTCACTGTATTGCTTCCACCACCACCTACACCGATTACTTTTATGATAGAAGATTCGCCCTTATTGAAAATAAAATCTAAAGTTTTCTCGTCTTCTTTTATTATTTCATTTTCCATTTTTTTTAATTTTCTTTTGTTTTTTCTTTTGATTTTTCTTGTTCAAAAATAATATCAATTAAATTTTCAATGATATTTTTCTCTTTTTTCTTGCTAGGAGTACTGGTTTGTTCGATTATCTTTATCTCTTCTACGCAATTTTCGTTGTTTTGTAGTAATAAGATACCTTTCACTGCTGCATTGTAGAAACCTTCAAATCCAATGTTAGTAGGTTTAATATTGGTCTTTTTTTCTATAAAACGGTGTAGTCCATTTAATTTAGAACCATTCCCTGTAATAAAAATTCCTCCATTGAGTACGATGTTTTGAAAAGATTCTATTGTGTCCCAAATAAAATTGCACCAAATTTCTTGAACACGTGCTTCTGTGATATCTGCTAATTCCTTGACGGAAATTTTTATATTTTCTCCGTCTTTGTTTTGGCAATAAATGTCGTCCAATTGCGAGATATTGTCCGTATTTGACGTGGCTTTTTCTATTTTTAGCATTTCAGCATCTTCTAATTTCAAACTATAAATGTTTTGAATGTCAAACGTGATATTATTTCCTCCTATAGGGTGAATGGCAAGCTCTCCAATTTTCTTGTCAATGTATAACACCATTGAAGTGGTGTCCTCCCCGAAATCTACGATAAGGCAATTCTTGCTTTGGGCTTCGGCGGGTACGCAGTTGGCTAAAGCATTAGGACTTGAGAAAATGCCTTTAAGTGTGATTCCTATTGTTTCAAAAACATTTTTGATTTTTTCGTAGTTTTCTTTTTTTATGTAAGTCTTTTGGTTGTCAATGCCTTGGCTGTTTGAAAATGATACCAGTGAAATAGAATAATCATTGATGCAGACATACGCATACTTGATTTCAAGTTTCTTTTCTGTGTTTTGCAAGACGTTATTTAGCTTGTCAATTACTATTTTAACTTTGAATGTGATATCATCTATATATCCTTTTAGCACACCATTTTGAATGCAACCATTTGACGGCTCGCTTTGTGTTGTTATTATAGAAATCTCATTATCGCCCGATTTCTTTGCCAATACACCTGTGATGTTGGTGTGACCGAAATAAATTACAGCTATAAATTTTTCGTCTTCCATATATTTGTTATTTTTTTTGTTTTCCTAATATTTTGTGCAAACAATTTGATTTTTGTATTTCAAATTGATGATTTTGTATTTGTTCCAACCCACTTTGTTGAGTCCTTTTTCGTAGAAAAGTTCCATATTTTCCAACTTCTCTTCAAATTTGTCCAAACTGCCTAATTTTATGGTGTAATTGCCAACTCGTGGCACAAGTTCAATTTCATTGTTTGGAACAATGTTTATTTGCTCAATTTGCGCATCCCAAAAATCATCGTCATTGATGTATGTGATGAAATCGTACAATTCGTTTTTTACAAAAGTTTTGTTGATATATCCAGTTACAATAGGAACATCGGCTGCAAAATTTTGTGGAATCGGCATTTCTTCGTGGTCATTGTCGATGTAAAAATTATTTTTGCCAGACAGTACTCTAAAAATTGGATTTCTTTGATAAACATCGATACAAACGCATTTGTTTGCAGTGCGATAACATTCAGCATTTTTCACAACGGGATGTCTTTCAATAGCGGTTTCTATTTTTGTCAAATCTATTTTCCCCATTTGCGAACCGATTGGTGAAAGTTTTTCTTTTTTCAGAATATTGTTGATGTTTTGCTCATTTATAAATTTTAAAACTGAACTGTCTTTGATGCAGATTTTTACATCGTTGCAAATATTGTCGTCATCAATGCGATGGAAATAGCAAAGTGTAAAAATGAAATATCCGAACATTGTAATAATGCACAATACTATTAGAATATTTCGGATGATTTTTTTCATTTTATCGTGTTTCTAATGCGTTTTTTACTTGTGGAACCAATAATTCGATGTCGCCTGCGCCGATGGTAATGTAAACATCGTAATCGGTGTCTTTCAGTTTTTCGCAAAGTTCTTCTTTTAGGCAAAGCGATTTATCCTCAGCAGTTATTTCATCTAAAATAACTTTTGAAGTGATGCCAGGTATTGGTTTTTCGCGTGCAGGGTAAATTGGCAAAAGTATTACGCCGTTCAGTAGCGAAAGCGATTTTGCGAAATCCTTGTAAAAGTCGCGTGTGCGTGTAAACAAATGTGGTTGGAAAATACCCAAAATTTTCTTGTCGGGATAAAGATTTCTGATAGAAGATATGCACGCTTTCAGTTCTTCGGGATGATGAGCATAGTCGTCAATCAATACGCATTTTTCGTTTTTCAAAATGAAATTAAAGCGTCGGTTTGTTCCTTTGAAAGTTGCCATTGCCTCACGAATTTCTTCGTCATTCACGCCGTTGAGGTGGGCAATAGCCATAGCAGCCACACCGTTTTCAATATTCACCATAACGGGTACACCCAAACTGATGTCGTTGATGCGAGTGTTTGGTGCAACGAAGTCGAAATGAATTTCGCCATTGCCGATTTTTATATTTTCTGCGTAAAAGTCGGCTTTTTCGGTAGCGGAGTAGGTGTAAATTTTTACGCCATTTTGTACGCGTGGATTCATTGCTAAACCTTTTTTCATCACAAGGCAACCGGCTGGTTGTATAAGTGATGTGAAATGCTCGAAACTTTCAATGTATGCTTCGTGTGTGCCGTAAATGTCAAGATGGTCGGCATCGACAGCGGTAACTACAGCCATATATGGCGAAAGTTGGTGAAACGAGCGGTCGAATTCGTCGGCTTCAATCACCACAAGGTCGCTTCGGTCGGAGAGCAAAAGGTTGCTTTCGTAATTTTGCGAAATTCCACCAAGAAAAGCATTGCAATCAACGTGACTTTGTTTTAGCAAATGTGCAGTCATCGACGAAGTGGTAGTTTTGCCGTGTGTGCCAGCAACGCAAAGTCCACGTTCGGTACGAGTGATTTCGCCCAAAACTTGTGCGCGTTTTTCTATTGTAAATCCGTTGTTTTTGAAATATACAAGTTCTTGGTTGTCAACAGGAATAGCAGGCGTGAAAACCACAAGTGTATCTTGCGTGTTGCGGTATTCTGGTTCTATCAGTCTAATGTCTTCTTCGTAATGAATATTGATACCTTCGTCTTCGAGTGCACGGCAAAGCGCACTACGTGTGCGGTCGTAACCTGCCACATTGTGTCCTTTTGATTTGAAATAGCGAGCAATGGCACTCATTCCAATGCCCCCAATACCAAGAAAATAGAAGTTTTTATATTTCATTCTGCAATTAATGATTTACTGAATACAAAATTACAGATTTAATCATAAAAAAACCATTCGTATTGTTGTAATTTTTAACAAGTTATAAAACAAAAGAAATCCTGCACTATGAAAGGCAAGATTTCTGTTCGTCTTTTTTTGAGTGTTCGCATTTTATGTGCGACGCACGTTTATGCCGTTTTATTCTTTTACCAATTTTATTACTTCTTCGGCAATTCGGCGAGCAGAGTCGCGTTGAGCCAATTTAAGTATGTTGGCAGATAGGGTAGCGAGTTGGGCATTGTTTGCTATCATTTGAAGGGCTGTGTCAATTAGTTTTTCTTTCGCTTCGATGTCCTTTACAAGTACGGCAGCATCTTTGTTTACGAGTGCCATTGCATTGTGTGTTTGATGGTCTTCGGCAACATTTGGAGATGGAACAAGAATTGATGGTTTGCCGAGCAGACAAAGTTCCGAAATGGAACTTGCTCCAGCGCGCGAAATTACTAAATCTGCCATTGCGTATGCCAAATCCATACGACTTACGAAATCGGTAACAATTATGTTTTTGCGTGCGTTTTCGTCGAGTTCTTCAAATGCTTTTCGGCAATTTTCGATGTAGATTTTTCCCGTTTGCCAAAGCACTTGAATACCACTTTCTGCTAATTTTTTGAGTCCTTCAATTACACTTTGGTTGATGGTGCGTGCGCCAAGACTTCCACCAATGATGAGCAAAGTTTTTTTGTCGGCAGAAAAACCAAATTCCTTATATGCATCTTCTTTGTTTCCAAGCAAAAGATTTTGGCGAACAGGATTTCCAGTGAGAATGATTTTTTCGGCAGGGAAAAATTTCTCCATGCCTTCGTATGCTACACATATTTTTTGTGCATTGTTTTTCAATAGTTTATTTGTTACACCAGCAAATCCGTTTTGCTCTTGTAACAACACTGGAACGCCCATTTTCGACGCCACTTTCATTGCTGCTCCACTTGCGTATCCACCAACGCCTACTGCCACATCGGGTTGAAAATCTTTGATTATCTTTTTTGCTTGACGCATTGATTTTAGTAAATCAATGACTACCGATATGTTTTTGAACAAATTTTTGCGGTCGAAACCACGCACTGGCAAACCGATGATTTTGTAACCTGCGGCAGGTACGCGTTCCATTTCCATACGACCCAAAGCACCCACGAAAAGAATTTCGCAATTAGGTTGTATTTCTCGCAAGGCATTTGCTATACTTACGGCAGGGAATATGTGTCCACCAGTTCCTCCGCCACTAATCAGATATTTCGGATTTTGTTTCATCTTCAGTTTCTTTAATAGGGTTAGTATTGTTTTTCGCTTTCTCTTTTTCGTATTTTATGGAAGCAATGCAACTTTGAATGATGCCGATAGCAATGCCAACTACAATGGTGGAAGTACCACCTTTACTAATTAACGGTAGTGCTTGACCAGTTACCGGCATCAAACTGCAATTTACGGCAATGTGCATAAAGGCTTGCGTTACAATAAGAATGCCACAACCAATCATCACAAGTCGTGCTTTGACAATATTAGTATTGTAGGAATATACGGCAATAATAAATAATAAAGCCAAAAACGGAAATACTATAAAAAGAAATGCAAGTATATAACCTAATTCTTCCACTATAATAGCAAAAATATAGTCGTCGTGAGCATTAGGTAAAAAATCTTTTTGTATGCCGTTGCCAGGAATAATTGGGTAAAAGTGTGCGCACGAAATGGCTGTTTTACTGTATTTTATTTGGTCGTTTTCTTCGTTGCTTACAGTGCTTTCGTTTTCATCGTCGGCACTTGCGTTGCTAAGAAACGCTTCTACACGATTCCATTGCGTTGTAAGTCGTCCTAACTTTACTTTATCAAGTTTGTCATTTGGTACTAATGCGCCAGCCGCCATTCCTAAAACACCTAAAACAAAAAAAGGTAAGAAAACCCACTTAAATATTTTTTTCCAATGTATGCCTCCAATGACGAAAACTGCAAAAACGGTAAAGAAAATTAGCAAAAAACTCGACATATTTTGCAGGACTATAAATCCGGAAGCGTACAAAGGCCAAATGTTTTTCCAATTCAGGTCTTCGGGCTTTTTGTATTTTGCGGTAACAGCACAAAAATAAACAACCGTGAAAATTTTCAGCAGTTCAATTGGGTTTACACCCATAAAACTTCGGTGCGAGCCTTGATAACCTTTTCCAATAAAAATTGCCCCCAAGAACAACAAAAACGAAATGACCCAAAAGAAAAGTGCTACAATGTCTAATTTTAGGTTTTGTATATTCACATTGCTAATGAAAATGGCAATTACAATTCCTGCACTAAGGAACAATAAATGCGTCCATAATAGGTGTGTGTATCCGTAAATATTGTTAAACGAAAGTCTGCTGGACGCACTAAACATAAATATAGTTGATAAAAGTACCAACCCAAACACAAGTCCCCAAATTGTTTTATCTCCATTCAAGTGAAAACTGAAAGAGAAATTTTTATTTTGTATTTCTTGTTCTGCCATAAAATTATAGTTTTCTTACGCAATTTTTGAATTGTCTGCCACGGTCTTCGTAACTGGTGAAAAGGTCGAAACTTGCACAGCAAGGCGAGAGTAAAACGGTGTCGCCTTTTTTTGCTGCGTTGTACGATTCGCGTACGGCATCTTCTACCGAGTGTGTGTCAATAATTTTTGGTCCTTTGCCAGCAAAGAAATCAATAATTTTCTGACTGTCTTTTCCCATACAAACTATGGTGTGCACTTTTTCTTTCACCAAATTCTCTATTTCGCTGTAATCGTTGCCTTTGTCTTTCCCTCCTAAAATAAGCACTACGGGGGTAGTCATACTTTGCAATGCGTACCAACAAGAGTTTACGTTGGTGGCTTTAGAGTCGTTGATGAATCTAATGCCACGTACCGATGCCACATATTCCAAACGATGTTCTACACCTTCGAAGTTGCTGAGCGATTCGCGTATTTTCTCGTTGTTCACATTCATCACGCAAGCCGAAATTCCTGCCGCCATCGAATTGTACAAGTTGTGCGTGCCTTTTAGCGAAAGGTCTTTTTCGAGCATTTTAAATTCGCGGTTCAGTGTTTTGATTATTAGTTCGCCATTGTCGATAAAAGCACTAGTTTCGCCGTTTTTGTCAATGTCGAGTGCATATTTCGTAGATGGAATATTGCGTGTTTCTAACTCTTTGCGAATAACGGGGTCGTTGTTCCAATAGATAAAAACATCGTTCATTGTTTGGTTTTGCACAATGCGAAATTTAGAATTTACATAATTCTGAAATTTGTACTCGTAGCGGTCGAGATGGTCGGGCGTGATGTTCAGCAGTATGGCTATATCCGCTTTGAAGTCGTACATATTGTCCAATTGAAAACTGCTGAGTTCGATTACATAACAGTCGTGCGAATTTTCGGCAACTTGCAATGCTAAACTTTTGCCCACATTTCCTGCCAATCCTACATTTAGTCCTGCGTCTTTCAGAATATGATAGGTGAGCATTGTGGTAGTAGTTTTTCCGTTGCTACCCGTTATGCAAATCATTTTTGCGTTTCCGGCATATCTTCCTGCAAATTCAATTTCAGAAATAATATGAATGTTTTTTTCTTTAATTTTTTTGATGATGGGCGCAGTATCGGGTATGCCTGGACTTTTGATTACTTCGTCTGCCGACAGAATTTTATCTTCGGTATGTTGCTCGTCTTCCCACTCAATTTCGTATTGATTCAATACTTTTTGGTATTCTGGTTTTATTTTACCAAAATCGGAAAGAAAAACATCAAAATTCTTTTTCTTGGCAAGTACTGCGGCGCCAACGCCACTTTCGCCTCCACCTAAAACAACGATTCGTTTCATTTTAGAGTAAAAAAGTTAAGAGTTAAGAGTTAAAAG
>DCHK01000044.1 GCA_002315615.1 Bacteroidales bacterium UBA1754
TGAAATATTTTACAATACGCTGAAACAGTGTGCGTTACAAATAAAGTTTTTTTCTCTTTATTTTGGTCCTTGACGAAAAAGTTAGATGTCAACATTGATTTACTCATAAAATGGAGGACAATATTTTTTTATTCTTTTTACAAAAAAAATTACACACTCCCACGATATGAGAGTTTGAATTGTTATTTTTGCATTGAAACATAAATACAATTTAATATGAAAAAACCATCTGTGTCATATTTATTAGAGTGCTACGCTTGGTTAACGGAGTTGCTATACTCGCAAAAAAGTCTTACGAAGGAACAGATTGATGAATATTGGGCAAAAGCATCGGTTAATGAGGAACATACGCCAAACATTCCTGAAAGTACATTTTATAGATGGAGAAATGCCGTGCAAACATTGTTTCATATCTCAATAGAATGCGATTCTGAAGGGCACTACTCTATCGAGTCTTTAGAGAGTGTAAAAGGAAACTCCTCACAATATTGGTTATTGAATTCTTTGGTAATCAACAAAATTCTTTCAGAAAATAAGGAACTGAACAAACAAGTCATTTTTGAACCAATTTCTTCGGATTTAAAATTCCTTGCCACCATAATAGAAGCAATGCGAGACAAGCTACAGGTGCATTTTACATACCAAAACTTCAAACAGACAACTCCCATTGAATTTACTGCAAAACCCTATTTTGTGAAACAATTTCGTCAAAGATGGTATATGATCGCATTGTCTGACGGATACGATGAATTTCGACATTATTCTTTGGATCGTATGCAGTCAATAGAAATTACGGACATTCCTTACACTATGCCTGAAAATTTTAGTGCAGACGAGTATTTCAAAGATGTGTATGGCGTAACAATTTCAAAAAGTGATAAGAAGGAATTGATAAAGGTATTGGTGAATTACAAGCAAGTACCGTATTTGCGCAGTTTGCCACTACATCATTCCCAAAAAGAGATAGAGACAAAGCCGTATGGTGATGCGATTTTTTCATTTGAATTGATTCCGAATGCTGAATTCATCAGTGAATTGCATTCGTATGGTATGGATTTAATCGTGCTTGAACCAAAGTGGCTTCAAAATGAATTTTATGCAGATTATGAATTGTTGTATAAACATTTATATCCTGAAGAAATATGAAATATAATTCCAAATAAATTACAATAATATGAAAACAACACCGAACGAATTATTTGCAAAAATTGTTTCTAATGTGAAATCATTTTTGGAATGGGAGCCTTATAATTTTGAAGAAAAGCCATACTTGTGGGTGTATGAAAGGGATGACGAATTTGAAGCCGAGACTTGCGAAGAAGGCGATGAACCAGCCGAAGATATGTTTGAATACGCAGACCTTTGGTATGAAGACGAGGAAACGGGGAAAGTTTGTATGAACAAGGAAAAAATATGGAAGATTGTTGACATATTTTTCCCAAAAAAGCGAAAAGAAATTTTTACATACGAGTTTCCCAGAGTATTTGACGATCCAAACATTCAAGAGATTTGTAGCGTTTTTCGTGATGCGATAGCGGCGGGTGATATGCGTGGTGCGCCCGAAATAAACATTCGTTATTCTACGGATGACAACGTGTTTTGTGTTGCGCCGCTCGGCGACTATTTTTTCTACGAGGGAAGACTTTATGTATTTGACAAGTTGCCTGCATACGAGAAATTTCACGACGAAAATGCAGTAGTAGGTTTTTTTGGTCATTCGTGTCCAAATCGTGGATATGCGCATTGCGTTGCATATTGTGGCTTTCAAACACCATATAAAGACAACTTGGGTGATTATATTTTTACTGGTGATGTGTGTTATGTTCGCGATCTTCCACGTAATAATGGAAACAAATGGAGTGAGGGTTCATACCATGTAATGACGTCGATGGAATGTGAAGGTTATGGCTTTGTTGGGGACAATTGTATGTTTCTTGTAGAGCACTGCAAACGAGCTATTCAGCGAGTGGGAACCATTTTTTATTTCTTATCGTTTGATACAATTAAAAACACTTGGGTAGGCGAAATTTCTACGATGTACGGACCTTCGCATTATCAAAAAGCGTACCTAACAATGTCTAAACTAACACCATGCTTCAGTAAGGATTATGAAGATTACTTTATAATGTCTGTTATAAACGGCAAGAATTGGGAGAGCGATTGGCGATATATTCATAGTCGCGATAGGTTTTATCCACTTCAAGCAAGTCGGAAGAAAAGTAAAAGATTAGGGTTGACAATTGATGATTTGAATGAAGGAGCAATTGAAAAGCCTGAACCACTTGTTGCACCAGATGTTATAAAAGAACTTAAGGAGGACGAAATTTTTGTTTTTGGCAGTAACATTAGAGGAGAACACAGAGGTGGCGCTGCGCGTTTTGCATACGAAAATTTCGGGGCTGAATATGGTATTGGAGAGGGTTTGAGAAAACAAACATACGCATTGCCAACAATGGAAGGCGAATCTTCGTTTGAGGCAGCGGTGGGACGATTTCTTGCTTTTGCAAAAAGGAATCCTAAACTTAAATTTTTGGTTACGCCTGTGGGTTGCGGTATAGCGGGCTACAAGCCAGAACAAGTTGCGCCTTGGTTTAGACCGGCTTTGAACATTTACAATGTATATTTACCAAAATGCTTTCTCAAAGTATTGACAAAATAGAAAATATTAGAAATGAAAAACGAATAAACGATTTTTCAAAATACTTCCATCATACCGAGGTAAATGCAGACACCACGTTCGCCGACTCCCCTACCGATGTCGATACGGGCATTTTTGCCTGGCATAACTTGGAAACGAAGTCCGCCACCGTAGCACCATTTCCACTGCGTCCAGCCAGTAATGTCAGGTGCAATAGTGCCACAGCCACTCCATACCACGAAGCCCAATTTTGCCCATACGTTGCCACTTGCCAATGACTCGGGTGAGCCAAACATATGTCGGTATTCTGCCATAGCGTATGCCATAGAACGATCGCGATACTTGCCTCCGTAGAATCCACGCAAGTTAAATTCGGAACCATAAGAAGGTAATTCGGTGAAAGGAACATCGCCAACACTCATTCTTGTCCTTGCTGTGAGAGCCAACGTGCTTCTGGGGCGAAACACATTTATGAAATGTCGGTATTCCAATTCGAACGAAGAAAAAGAGTATGTACTGCCAATATAATCTCTATAATTTCGCGCTATGCCCGAAAGATAATAACCCCTTGTTGCAGTTACCACATCGTTACGCGTATCGTACTGCAACGACACGCCATAACCCACGCAACGATAGGAGGAAGCATATCTATTGTAATATTCATCTTTCAAAATTTTCGCAGCCACGTCTTTTACTTCGACGTACTTAAACTCCCCCATCACACCGACATACAAATTAGGCACAAAAGAATATGACAAAAACGGGAAAACCCTTACCGACTGCGATGTATATTTGGTAGTAGAATCGCTCATAACAGTTCCTCGGATAGAATTATATCCACACCCAAAATAATGCGAGGGAGCATTGCGATATGTATATTTTAGTGAAAAGCGCAACTTATTCTCTTTTGCAAACAAGAACAAAGAGCCATCGACCACCGTAGTTCCATTGAGCGAAGTTGCCAGACTTAAAGGTGCGTAAGAATTTTGAGAAATAGAATCATTTTTATTCAGTCGGAAACTTATCAATCCTGCCAAATTTAGTCCTAAAGAAGTTTCGGTGGAATAAGTAGGACCGCCGACCATCATCCAACGTACTTTTTTGGTAGCCCCAATAGAATCGCGACGCGCTTGCCAACGTACAATGCGATTTATGAGTGAGCGATTATTCACGCTATCGATGTAATGCTGTATGGCAGCATAGGACTCGGGTGGAATTGCCAAAGAATCTTGTTGCGCCAAAGCAGTTGAGAATAGTCCCAACGAAAAAATTAACAGATATATTTTTCTTTTGATAGACAAATGAACGCTACTGGTAGGTAATATCAATAAATTAACTTCACATTATCAATCCACATTGTATTGCCAGGCGAGCCAATATAGGCACCACCGTGACTTGATGTGAACTGAAGTATCATATGCGTAGGAGTTTCGTCGGCATCAGCCCAACCTACCTCGTAGATAGGCACCATTTCGCCTTTGCTATTTTGCGAATAACGTTCCTCCACCTGAATGCGCATACTCTCTTCTTTATAGGCAGGATTTTTGGTAATGTCGCCATAAAGAATTTTGTACGTTCCTGTTTGCCACTCGTTCACATTTTTGTTATATCTGACAACCATTGTACCCACACGTTTGGCATAGATTTTACCGTCTTTTTCCCAACGCTTTTGCAACAAAAGAATAACAGCGGGATAATCTACACCAGCCACTTCTTTTTCGGGACTTAAACCATTGTGATAGACACGATTGGGCGAACCAGACATTTTTATTTTATAATCGAATTTGATGGCAGATGGGCGTTTGGTAAAAGGTATGCCAGACTTAATCCAATGTTGCGGATTTTTTGTACCCGTGATAGGTTCTTTCACCTCGCCGAGAAAAATAGAGCCAGCAGCCAATACGCGAATATTGACAAGTCCTAACACTTTTACACCTACAAAGTAAGTTTCGAGACGAGCGCAAAAGCCGTCGCCACGTTTTTCTTTAAAAACCGAAGTGCTTGATTTTTCGACACCTGCCACTTTGGCATAGACATTAGCACTGCCCCAAGGCGAACCGCCCATATTTTTATAAGCCTCGTTTTTGTACACATCGGTATTAGGACCAATTTCGTAAACCAAACGAGTGTTGCCTCCAATAATGGAAGACTCCTTAATGTGTCGGGTTACCCAATTGTCCATATCGCCGTATGCGATAGGCACTTCGCGTTGAGCAAATATAGCCAACGACACAAGCAAAAATGACGATAGCAATATCTTTCTCATAATAAACAAATTACATTAAATTTTGTAACCCCAATCATTGAGGGCAAAATCCCAATTCTTTTCAACCAACTGCACAGTGCGGTCTTCGTATTTGTATTTATTCTTTTTGTAGCCTTTTTTAGAATCGAGGTATTTTTCGATGGCTTCTTTAGACTCGTCGTAACCAGGAATGTTCAGTTTTTCGTAAACCTCTTTGGTAAGTTCCGAAGCATTTGCCTCGAAGTCTTCAAACTTGATTTCCATCAAATTACCTTCGGGAATAAACGATTTGTCTTCGTTGTATTTTTTGTACAATTTTGTATAGACAGACAAAATATTTTCTTCCAATTGTTCGTCGGAAATATCTTGCAACTTCAATGGTTGAATGGTATTTTGGAAGAAATTTCGCGTACTTTCGAACACAGTATAAGGATTTCTCATCAAATAAATGAATTTGGCATTTGGGAACATTTTTACCAACTCTTTGACACGACCAGTGTGCGGTGGATTTTTGCTCAAAAATTGAGTTCCGTTGGTATTCCAAAGCGAGATTTTTACCAATTTCATAAAATTCTCTTCAAACACCTTCAATTCTTCGTCGGTAATATCGTTGAAAATCAAATATTTGTCGCAATATTCTTGCATATATTTTGGTAAAAACCAAAAATTGTAGTAGGTGCACGGCATCATATTGGTGAGTGCAAACTCCTCTTCTTGTGGAAGATCGACAGCCAATTCCATATTGTCGGTAGGGCGTTTGTCTGGCATCAACCACGACATATTTTTTTTGAAGAAAGGCTGTCCCCACATCATCAAATAAGGAAAAACTGTTTGGTAGGTTGTGTTGTAACCAAAATGTTTGTCGCACGACAAGACATTATGCACAAAGGTAGTTCCACTGCGCCAATGACCAAGAATGAAAACAGGGTCGTGTTCGAGCGGTTTGTTTGCCAAAAGTTTTTGATAACGGTGTTCTTGTATAGGCGTAGCCAAACTCAATAGACGGCAAACGCCCTTCGTCAGACGATATTTACCTTTATATGCGTTGTCAACCTGACGGTCTTTCAAAATTTCGTTAAATGTTTTCCAATCGGCACCCACTAACGTATTGATTGGAAGTTTGCTAAATTCTAATAAACCCATTCTTCTTATTTCTTCAATTTTAACATTACACCTTTGTTTTCCAAAGCCTTGCAAACCTTTTGAATAGCGTCGTAATGCGACTCGTCGATACCAAGTTTTTGCAAATCAAGTTCTATAGTTTGCTCATCGAAATAAGATGACGCATCAGTTTCGCCGATTATCATACCTACAGCCGAAGTATTGTTGGTGATAGGGTCGATAATAATGAACGAACCACAACTTTTGTTTTTCGCATAAGAATCGAAGAACAAAGGTTTTGCCGTGGTAAACGACACGCAAGCAATTTCGTTAAGTTTAAGGAAATCGACTTTGGATTGTTCCATTGTATTCACATCCACTTTGTAACGAATATTTTCGATGTGCACACGCGTAGTATTTGTAGTTTGCTTGATATAGAAATTTTTATTTACATCCATATCTTGCTCATCCATCCACACAAGCATTGCCTCGAAATTTTGTGAAGAAACTGGCACATCATCGACGTGTACCAACATTTCGCCACGCGAAACATCAATCTCATCTTCCAAAGTGATGGTAACCGATTGTGGAGGGAAAGCCATTTGCAAATTTCCGTCGTAGGTAACGATGCTCTTTACGTGTGAGCGTTTGCCCGAAGGCAATGCCATTACCTCGTCGCCAACACGAACGATACCCGAAGCCACTTTACCGCAGAAACCACGAAAATCGAGGTTCGGACGAAGCACATATTGAACAGGGAAACGGAAATTATCGAAATTTTGGTCTTTGTCAATCTTCACAGTCTCGAGAAAATCGAGCAACGACTGACCTTTGTACCAAGGTGTATTTTCCGATTTTTCAACCACATTGTCGCCTTTCAAAGCCGAAAGTGGAATGCAGTTTACATCTTCGATATTCAAAGAAGACGTGAATTTTTTGTATTCTGCTACGATTTCGTTGAAACGATTTTCAGAAAAATCTACCAAGTCCATTTTGTTGACAGCCAACACAACGTGTTTGATACCAAGCAACGAAACCAAATACGAATGTCGGCGAGTTTGCGTGATGACACCTGTGCGAGCATCTACCAAAATGATAGCCAAGTTGGCAGTAGAACCGCCAGTAATCATATTACGTGTGTATTGCTCGTGCCCCGGAGTGTCGGCAATAATAAACTTACGATTGTTGGTAGAAAAATAGCGATATGCCACATCGATGGTGATACCTTGTTCGCGTTCGGCTTTCAGTCCGTCGAGCAGAAGAGCGTAATCAATATTATCGCCCGCATTTCCCACACGTTTGCTATCGCGCTCGAGTGCTTGAAGTTGGTCTTCGTACAGTTTTTTGCTATCGAAAAGCAGACGACCGATAAGTGTAGATTTTCCATCATCTACAGAACCTGCCGTAAGCAACCTCAACAAGTCTTTTTGTTCGTCCTTGTCGAGAAATTCTTTTATATTTAGTTTGTTATCCATAAAATTCGACATTAGAAATATCCTTCACGTTTTTTCTGTTCCATACTTGCCTCTTGGTCGAAGTCGATGACACGCGTAGTACGTTCGCTCTTTGTGGTAGTCATCATTTCTTCCACAATTTTTTCGATTGTGTCGGCTTCGCTTTCTACAGCACCCGTCAGTGGCCAGCAACCTAAAGTACGAAAGCGCACCATACGCATTTTTACTTGGTCGCGATATTTTTCGGGTAAACGCTCGTCATCTGCCATTATCAAGTTGCCGTCAATTTCAACGATAGGACGCTCTTTTGCATAATACAACGGCACGATAGGAATATTTTCCAAACGAATGTATTGCCAAATGTCGAGTTCTGTCCAGTTGCTCAAAGGGAACACACGAATGCTTTCGCCTTTTTGAATGCGAGCGTTGTATATGTCCCACAATTCAGGTCGTTGATTTTTGGGGTCCCATTGGCAAAATTTATCACGGAAAGAGAAAATACGTTCTTTCGCACGACTTTTCTCCTCGTCGCGACGAGCACCACCGAAGGCAGCATCAAATTTGTATTTGTCAAGTGCCTTGAGCAATGCTTGAGTTTTCATCAAATCGGTATGAACTTTGCTACCGTGAGTAAAAGGTCCAACACCCGCTTCGAAGCCCTCTTTGTTATATTCAACAATCAAGTTCCAACCATATTTTTTTGCATACTCATCGCGGAACTGAATCATTTCCTTGAACTTCCATTTTGAGTCGATGTGCATCAGAGGAAACGGAACTTTGCCTGGAGCAAATGCCTTTTCTGCCAAACGAACCATCACCGACGAGTCTTTACCGATAGAATAAAGCATCACAGGATTTTCAAATTCGGCAGCCACTTCACGAATAATGTGAATGGATTCTGCTTCCAATTCCTTCAAATGACTTAATTTATATTCTTCCATTTATTTTGGTTTTATATTTTCTATTTATATGCAAACCCTACGGGTTATATTTACTCTTTTCTATTCACTATCCACTCTTAACTCTTAACTATTAACTCTTGACTATTAACTATTTCACTTTTGGCAAAATAGCGTCGAGCAACATTTTTACAGACTCCTCGATAGGATGTGCAGCAGTATCGATTACGATTGACGGATTTTGTGGAACTTCGAAAGGTGCGCTAATGCCCGTAAAGTTTTTCACAATACCCTGACGCGCTTTAGCATAAAGACCTTTCACATCGCGTTGTTCGCACACTTCGAGCGAAGTGCTGACATACACCTCGAAGAAGTTTTCGTGTCCGATGATGTCTGCCGCCATTTTACGAATATCGTTGCTCGGACTAATAAATGCCGCAAGCGTTACTATACCCGTTTCGACAAACAATTTTCCGACCTCGGCAATACGACGAATATTTTCAATGCGATCTGCTTCGGTAAAACCTAAATTATTATTGATTCCGCTACGAATATTATCGCCATCGAGAATTGTGCAAAGTATTTTGCGGTCGTGCAACTCTTTTTCGAGTGCAATAGCCAATGTGCTTTTACCAGAACCAGACAAACCCGTAAACCATATCATCAACCCACGTTGACCTAACAGTTTTTCTTTGTCTGCCTTCGACATTTTTTCTATCGGATAGATATTCTCCATTTTAATCGTTTAATGTTTAATCGTTTAATGTTTTTTCCTTTCTACAATAAACCACGGATTATGCAAATCTTCTTTATTGTAAACAAGTTCTTTATTCGTTTCGGGAATGTACATAGAACAACCCGCAGCACGTGCAATGGCGTGTCCAGCCGCAGTATCCCACTCCATAGTTGGCGCAAAACGTGGATAAACGTCAGCAGCACCTTCGGCAACTAAACAAATCTTGAGCGAACTACCACTCGATTTCATTTCCAAATCAGGGTGCAATTTTCTACATTCGTCAATAAAATTCTGCGTTTCGGGCGAAAGATGCGAACGCGATGCCACAACACTAAAAACCTCCGTTTTTTGCGACGGCAATTTTAGCGATTTTTTCTCAAAATCCGATAGCGAAATATACGCATTTTCTATCCCAATGTTCGCAATTTTGAAAGCACCAATAGAAATATCAGCAAAATACAAATCGCGTTTCACAGGAACATAAATTACGCCTAAAACAGGAATGCCATTTTCGACAAGCGCAATATTTACAGTAAACTCGCCGTTTCGCTTGATAAATTCTTTGGTACCATCGAGTGGATCGACCACCCAAAGTTGATTCCAATTTTTTCGTTCGGAAAATGGAAGATGAGCACCCTCTTCACTCAAAAGAGGTATATCGAATTGTTGCAAAGCAGAAGCAATAGCAATATGCGACATTTTGTCTGCCACAGTAAGCGGCGAATTATCAGCCTTCATCTCCACTTGAAAATCGGCATCGGGTGCGTCGTATATTTTCATAATTTCGGCACCAGCCTTCAAAGAAGCAACAATGGCGGTATATAAAAATTGTTCTCTCATCTTCGATTTTTTACGAAACACAAAGGTAAGAAAAATGATTGAAATAACTACCCGATTTGATGGATAGTTATTTCAATATATCAACAAAGATTGGGGATTTTTACAAATATGCAAAAAAGATTGCAAACTATTTGGTGAGTAGCACCACTGCTTGCGCTGCAATGCCTTGTTCCGTACCAACAAAACCAAGTTTTTCGGTAGTAGTGGCTTTTATTGAAACATCATCCTCGTCGATGCCCATTACGTCGGCAAGTGTTTTTTTCATTTGCGGAATGTGCGGATTTAGTTTTGGTCGTTCGGCACAAACAGTAGCATCAATATTACCAACTTCGTAACCTTTTTGACGAATCAAATCTACCGTTTTTTTTAGTAAAATTTTACTGTCGATATTTTTGAATTCCGAAGAATTATCGGGAAAATGATAACCAATATCGCGTAAATTTGCAGCACCCAAGAACGCATCGCAAATGGCGTGAATAAGCACATCGGCATCAGAATGACCAAGCAAACCTAAAGTATGTTCCAACTTTATGCCACCGAGCCACAATTCTCGTCCTTCTACTAAACGATGAACGTCATAACCAAAACCGACACGAACTTTCATCAGAATTACTGAGCACGTTTGTTTGATACCATTGTTTTCAAGCCTGCCATATCAAATCCAAGTGTAAAACGCAAAGTTTTATCCAATGGATTGTTATTGCCCTGAGCCATTACGTATGCTGCTTGCAATTCAAAGATATTCAGTTTGAAACCAGCACCGAAAGTAAAGTATTTACGATTTCCTTTGTATTCTGACTCGTGGAAATAACCACAACGAGCAAAGAATTGGTCTTGATAACTATATTCTAAACCAAGTGACCAAATAATTTCGCGCAATTCTTCTTTGAAACCACCAGGAGCATCGCCAAACGATTTGAAAATACCTGCGATTGGCGAAATATCATTGTATTTTTGCTGATTCATTACAGCCACAGAATCACCTCTTGGTGTAGAAACAACTTCATATTGACAAGGCACCAATAATTTATTGATTTCTCCCATAAATGTCAACTTATTGTAATCGTCGAACTTATAACCAAAAGCCAAACCAAGACGGAAATTTGTAGGCAAGAAATCTTTGGTATTTCCATCATCGAAAGAAATTTTAGAACCGATGTTTGAAATATCAATACCCAAAGATAAATCGGAACCTGCACCACAACGCAATGGTTGCAAATAATATACTGCAATATCGGCTGCAACAGCATTTCCAGCAGTCATTTCGGTAGAAACGCCACCACTCAAATCGGAATGAACATAGCGCAAAGCAACCGCAGCAGACCAACACTCAGCCAACAAACGAGAATATGCCAAATCGACTGAAAATTCATTTGGTCGCACATTTACACCAGGGTCGTCTGGATTGGCACGATACTGAACATCGCCAAGAGAAAAATACTTGAGCGAAGCACTCAATGCTTGTTTTGGTGCGAATTGCCAAAATCCCACAAGGTAGAACATATTGATGTCGCTCACCAAATTCTTCAACCAAGGAGTGTAAGAAAACGCCAATCCACCATTGCTCTGCATTTGTGGATATTTGGCAGGATTCCAATACTGCGAGTTCAAATCGGGCGAAGTAGATGCACCTATATCACCCATACCACCAGCACGAGCATCTGGTGCAATAGAAAGCGATGGAATTGCAGTATATATCGGTCTGATACCATTTCCACTATTTAATAAACCTTTGTTATATAAATCGCTCTGAGCACTGGCGATTAACAACGACGAAAGCGTTAAAATTGTCAGTAAAACTTTTTTCATTTTTTAATTAACATTATAATTCCTTATCTATAACGCACAAAATTACAATTTATTTTGCGATTATCATTTTTTTTGTTTTTGTAACCGATTTTCCAACTTCAGAATCTAATTCTACGGAGTAGAGATATATGCCATTATCCCAACCAAGTTCTTCTATATCGAGCGTAGCAATAGTGGCAAGGTTGCCGTCTTCGTTATAATCGGCATAAATATCAACGCCTTGCTCGTACATTTTTCTTCCTGTGAAGTCGAAAATGCGTAAAGTAGCATAAATTTCCGATTCGGGACGGTTGTGCCTAAAAGCAAACACAACTTTTCCTTTCACTGGATTTGGATAGCAAAATACCTCGTCGATGCCGATTGGTTCTTTCTCTGAAATAGTAAATTCTATGGTTTCGGTAGAAGAATTATTCAGCAAATCCCACACACGGAATGTGAGTGAATGTTGACCTTCAGCCAAATCGGGCAACGTATATTTCACCACTCCACTACGGAAAGTTCCCATATTAGATTCGTAGTAATCATTCAGCACTATCCATTCGTCATCGTCAATTTTAATGGCAATATCGTGTCCGATACCAACGCCCGAAATATTGATTCCGTTTTCGTCATTCACATTGGCGATAAGAATTGGATTTGGGGCAACCACATCGCCCGACTTGAAAGTTGGCGTATTGAGATAAACACTCAATGTAGGTCCTTCTTCATCGTCGAAAGTAGCCGAAGAACAGCCACCTACGGTAAACAAATCGTAACCATTTGCTTCATAACGATTCGTTTCGTCCATTGCGTAATACACCACCTTGCCATCGCCAAATGAATAATTTATATCTTTAGGCAACATCATTTGCACTGTGAAACGACCATCTATTACCGTTGCTTTTCCTGAAAAAATACTTGAGCGGTCAACATAAACGTATGCACCTTCGCCATGATTATCGAGCGTTTTAATATTTGCCGTTTTATCAAAAACCGTTACAAATACAGTTCCGTTAAAATCAGTCATTATCTGTCCTTTGTTAGCCACATACCCAACAATGGTAACCTCATCGAGTGCACCTACAGACGCTTCTTGCACACCTTTGCCATTGATTGTTTCGGTAACGACGTCGTATTGTGGAATAGCAAGACGCAAAGCAGGGTCGCCAAGCAAAACAAAACTCAATTTATTGTCGTACATTTTTGATGTACAATTATTTTTGGCATATTTCACCAAATCGCCCAAACGATATTGATTTCCGTTTTCGTCTTTTGCCAAAAGAGGAACAACAAATTCCTTATTAAGCGCATAGTTAGGGTCAGAATAAACTGTACGCGTCGTAGAGAACAAACCAATTCCACCACCCTTTGAATTAAACAAAACATTTTCGCCCGCAGAAACCGTTGGAGAGTCGAAGCGCGAAAAATTACAAGTTGCAGTTGTCCAAAATGCGAGATTATCGTTGTGTAGCGCAAGAATATCGGCATTTGTAACTATTTTTTCGTTCGTCAAAGCATCAACGCCACCGTGTCCAACATAGTTCATATATAGCACACCCGACTTAATCATTTTCCAAAACTTCTCTTTTGCTTCGGGATAAGACTCTCCACTTGCAGAAGTTTGTTGTGTAAAGGCATCGAGATACAATTTTGTAACCTGAAAATCGGGGTACAAATTTGACACACGGCACGCTACGCTGTCGCATTGTTTTTCGTGACGAATACCATCGCCACTACCACCATCATCACCAAAGAAAAGTAGTTGATTTTTCCATTTGCCAAGCGATTTATTGTTGATGTAATTCACGATTTTGTTTGCCACATCATCTGCTACAGATTTGTCGTGAGCAGTGATACGACCAACGCCCACATCGACCGTGGCAGTACTTGTAAAAATATCGCCACTACCAGCATCGTCCATAAAACCAAAATAATCTTCGATGATGTAACTTTCTACCTCCGACAACGAAGCATACGACTGATATGTAAGCACTTTATTATGACCATCACCATTTACTTGGCAATTATCGAAAGTACCATCGCCGTAGAGCAAAAGATATTTTGTTTCGGTAGCATCTTGTTTATTTTGATAACGGTCGTAAAACATTTTCATCAGCCAACGATAAGCCGAAGCATCGGGCGTACCTGACGAAAATTCATTGTACACTTGGTCTAATGTTACCACCTCGACTTTCATATTATCCACCTTGCGATGCGCTTCTGCAACCTTGTTCGCAGCATCAAGATATTCTTCGTTAGTAATAATCACAAGCGAAGGATTTTCGTGAGAGTGAATATTTTGATTTGCGACAGCGCCAATAATTTCGGGTTTATTAAAAGTTCCGTTAGGATTTACAGCCACATATTCTTGAATTTTGCCATCGGTATTTTGTGCAACGAAACTCGTAACACCACCAGCAAAATCGGTTGACACCTCTTTCACTTTTGTCGGTTCGGTAATATCCCAAATTTGATAAGAATCACTTGAATTATTCATTTGGAAATTAGCATAACCCGATGTAAATGTAGGGACACGGAACTGCATTTGGTCACCATACATTGTCAAATCGCGCGTAGCAGTAAGCGTAACGTAATTTAGATACGCCCTTGCGCTTGCTATCGCACTTTTGAATTTTATTGTTACAGGCACTATCATCTCGGAGAA
Source organism: Bacteroidales bacterium UBA1754 (assembly GCA_002315615.1). Lineage (GTDB taxonomy): Bacteria > Bacteroidota > Bacteroidia > Bacteroidales > Paludibacteraceae > UBA1754. The sequence goes on from DCHK01000044.1 coordinate 14,367, forward strand.
ATTGTACATTCCGTAGAAAATTCCACCAACTTCAACGCCTTTAGTATAATAATCTGAAGGGAGAATATTATTTGCCTTGAAAGTGTATTCCACATTTCCACTGGCGTCGTTCAGCCTACCAACACGTGCCAAGATATTTGACAAAGAACCATTACTTGTTGATGATTTCACAGCGGTATTTACACGCAAAACCATATTAGTCATCACATCTACATTTGGCACGAAAAACGAAAGTTCTTTTGAAGTAACGGAATTTGAAAATTCTTCGCCATAAAATTCTCTTCCAGACTCCGCCAAATTTACCATATCCTTCTCGTACAAATAATGGTCAACGAAAGAACGTATTTGCGTAGGGGTTTCGCTTTCGGGAACAGAAACGGCAGACACTTTTTCAATTACCATCGGCGCCTCATCTACACCAGATGCCAAAAAATAATATCCGTAATTAGAATAGTAATTCTTGATTCTCTGAAATTCTTTTGTAATGCTGTAATAGTTCCAAGAAATTGGACCTTGCGCATAAAAAAGTACATAATCGCCATCGCCAAAAACTCCGTCAGCACCTTTGAAAATGGCATACGGACATTGAGGCAAGTCGTCATAATGATCGGCAGAAATATCTTCGTTTTGTAAAGCACCACCATAACCATAAATATGTAAATCATCAGGATTTATACCTGCCGAAACTATATCATTATATGTAAGTTTGTAAACACCACTTTCAGCCACACGCATTTTTACCCACGAACCTTGTCTCATAGCAGAATTATGAGTATGTTGCATTGTAGGCGCAGATTGCGTAAATGATGAATTTTGTGTTAAATTTTCTTCTATATCGAAAGAAATCACCTTTTTAACTATGCCATTTTCCGACACAAAAGGCAAAAAGCGAAGAATGTAATTATCCGATTTTTTTTGAAGAGACAAAGAAACATCTTCGGTAAAATTCAAGTTGTGAAATTGCAGATTTGTGCGTTCTGCATCGGTCAATTCGGCAAGTGCGACATTTTTAATCTCAAACTTCGACTGCATTCCCGACTTTACAGGTATTTCTATTTGTGCATACGGAACGTGAGAGATATAAACTGCGTCTTTCAAATCAATCAATTCTATTCTTGCAGAATCTATTGCAATAGACTTCATTCCATTCCACCGCAACTGATATTGATACGCATTTACAGAAAAAACTGCAAACGTACTTACAAATAAATATAATAGTGCTATGAATATTTTTTTCATAACTGAAGAATTTTTACATTTTTCTAAAAGAATACAAATATAGACAAAAAATTTAGATTACCTCATCGGACGTAAAAATCCATCATTTTTTCATTTTCGATAAATGCTTGCAAATGGTCGTCGATACTGACCTTTCCGACACCTGCTGGCGTACCAGTAAAAATAATATCGCCAATTTTAAGCGTGAAATACTTACTTGCATACGCAATTATTTTATTGATATTGAAAATTTGGTCTTGCGTATTGCCACTTTGCACGGTTTTGCCGTTTATATCAAGATGAAAATTCAACTTGTTAATGTCTTGAAAATGCTCAATGGGTAAAAATTCGCTAATGGCAGCCGAACCATCAAACGCCTTGCAAATTTCCCAAGGAGAACCCGCAGATTTCAGTTTTTGTTGCAAATCGCGCGCAGTAAAATCTATACCAATGCCCACGCCATCGTAATACCTTGGTGCAAATTTTTCGGAAATATTTTTCCCCAATCGGCAAATCCTAATTATTATTTCCGCCTCATACTCCACTTGGTCGGAAAAATCGGGAATAAAAAATGGTTTATTACTTTTGAGCAAAGCCGAATCTGGTTTCATAAAAAGCACAGGTTCTTTTGGCAACTCATTATTATTCAACTCTTTATTATGTTCGAGATAATTCCACCCTACCGCTAAAATTTTCATTGTTGTTTATTTTTTTACAAATTTAGTCAGCATCTGCGAATTGTCAGCATATAATTGGGCATTTTCGGTAAATTTGAACAAAAAAAAATAGTCACTGTATCGGCAATGACTATTTTAAAAAATTAAAAAACTATATTACTTATTAGTTTTGGTTGATTTCGATAACTTGGTCTGAACCATAAAGTTTTACGTGGTTTGCATCAACATAAGTCAAGAAATCGATTTTTTGACCATCAACTTTTGCACTCCAAGTTTTTTTAGCACGATTGAAACGAAGTTCTACAGTTTTACCTGCTTCGTTAGTTACATCGTAACCATTTTCATTTGAAGAAATAAGATATTTACCATATTGACCTTCAATTTCTTGATCTTGAAGAGCGATAGGATTTGAGCCAGACCAGAATTCAATTGAGTTGATAACGATAGCATCTGCAAAAATTGTAACTCCATACACAGGAACGATATGGAAGCAGATGAATACCAATTCGTTAACGAATTTGTTACTGATGTTTGAGTTCCAATCTTTTACTTTGTTTGTAAGAGAGAAAGAACCGATACAAGATGAAAACAAAATAGCGCAAGAAAGCACTAATGCACTGATTTTTAATGATGTTTTTTTCATTGTTTGTTATTATTTATTAAAAATTAAACTCTCAAAAATTTCGGCACAAAAGTACACAAGATTTAAATACAATCAACTCAAAAATAAAAAAAATAGAAATTAAAAAATATCGCTTTTGAAAAACTCTTCTAATGTAATGCCAAAATAAGTACAAATATCGTTTAATGTACTTATTGTAATATTAGATTTCCCTGTTTCTATACGAGCAATATGTATTTCGGTATCAACATAGAAAGCCTCTTGAGAAATTTTTCTTTCCTCTCGAAGTTGTTTAATTCTTCTAACGATTTTCGCCATCAATTCTACATTAAACCTTTGCTTTTTCATAATCTTGCAAAAGTGATATTTTTTACAAAAAAAATCACTGACATATTTGTCAGTATTTATTTAGTAATTATATTTGCATTGTCGACAAGGAAGAATCCGAAAATCCTTATACAAAGAGTAGGAAACATCTAATTTCTAAAAAAATGAAAAAGTTAATTTATTTAATTGCTACGGTTGGGGTTGCACTAAGCTTAGAAAGTTGTTCTGTAGGTAGATATGCCAACAATTCTTCTAACACAAACCTCAATCAAACTCAAGTTGTTTTGTCTGAAGCAAATTTCAAGGTTGTAAAAAGTGTTCAAGCAAACTGCGTTTACGAACAATCCACTTATAGATTCAAACCAGAACAACTTAAACAAAGTGCTTACGCAGCATTGGTGAAAGAAGCAAAACTTACAGGCGCACAAGCTCTTATCAATGTAAATATAGAACTCTTAGAAAGAGCTAAAAGCAACAAGCATACTTATGCAGTTATAGCAACTGGAACTGTAATAGAATTTACAAAATAATTTTTTATAAACAAAGTTTTCCCTTTCCGTAAAAGGGAAAACTTTTTTCTACATTGATATGAAAAAGATTTTTGCAATAACCATATTTTTACTTACGACTATTTCATGCTATGCTCAAGATAAAGTTTGCTTAAAAAAGGGAACTGTTGTAAGTATAAAAATTACTGAAACTCTAGATTCAAAACAAATGTCTAAAAAAAATGGTACTGCTATTGTAAACGCACCTGACTTCGTCAATGCGTCACCCA
>DCHK01000023.1 GCA_002315615.1 Bacteroidales bacterium UBA1754
CACCATTGAAAGGTTCTACTGTTGTAGGGAAATTGTGCGTTTCTGCTTTAAGCGAAATGACTGATTTTATTTTTTTTGTTTGGAAAAAATCCGGTTTGTCGCCACTTGCAGGTGCAAATTGTTCAATTTCAGGACCTTCGTTGAATGCTACATTATCTTTATAAGCAGAAACAAGATTATTTGGATTTTCTTGCGAAGTCTTTTTAATCAATTTGAAAAGTGACAATTCTTTTTCTTTACCATCAATCACAAATATACCATTGAATATTTTATGGCGACAGTGTTCAGAATTAACTTGAGAAAAACCGAAAACTTCGCTATCAGTAAGTTTTCTTCCGTATTTTTCGCTCACACTTTTCAAATACGCTATTTCATCTGCGCTCAATGCCAGACCTTCTTGTTTGTTGTATGCTTCCAAATCATCAATAAACACAATAGCATCAGGTGTTTTCGTAATTGTATAAACGTTTTGGTCAAGTCCGTCGTACATACGGCAAAGCATTGGGTCGAACTCTGCATTTTTGCTTTCTACTTGAAAAAATTCCTCAATACGCGAAACGCCTTTCAGTCCCATATTTTGAGTGATTTCCACAGCGTTCGTACTCCAAGGAGTAATCATCTCACGACGTGGACCAACAAAGAAACCTTTTAACGACTCTACATTTAGATATTCGGCTTCGCTAAACAGCCAACAAAACTTCTTAATATCGTCGACCGATTGCACAGACGACACTTCTACAGCGAAAACACTTTTTTGTGTTGATTGGAAAAATAATATCATCGAATGAACTTTTTATTAAATGATTTACAAAATTACAAAAAAAAGAATTACCTTTGGCAAATATTTTATGGCAATTTATAAACAATTTTAATATGAAAAAGATTTATTTACTTCTCGCAATGTTTTGTGCAAGCATATTTACTATGTCGGCACAATTTACGGTGGATATGGATCAAATCGACGATGATGTTGCTGCAAAAGGCAGACCAACAATCAATCGTTACAGAGACAATTTCACAATGTGGTCTGTAGCTGCGAAAGCAGGTCTTTCATTTTTCGATGGTGACGTTGCTCAAAAGTACAACAATGTCTTCCCAAAAAGTGGTGGCGACTGGGTGCTTGGAATTTCGGCAGAACGTTCATTCACTCCATTATGGGGTATAGGTGTCGAATACTTGTATATTCCTATGCGCGCAGAAGACGAAGGATTGGATTTTGATGGTTATACTAACAATGCGTCAGTTTACGCATCGTTAGACATTGCCAACTTGCTATATCGCTATCGCCGTTGCAAATTTCAAGTTTACTTGAATATCGGTATCGGAATGACATTCTACCATTCAGAATCTACAAAAAACTCAGGAATTTATATTCAAGCAAGTGGAAGACACGTGCCAATACCCACTCCTAACGTAGTAGAACACGGACGTTGTATGCAAATTCCTGTTGGTGTAAATGCAGAATGGAACTTCCACCGAAATTGGGCATTGTCTTGGAATACTCAATATCGTTTCTACAATAAAGATAACATGGAAGCTGACAAACCATTACAAGGTATTGAAAACGATGGTTTGATAAGCACCACACTTGGCATACGTTACAAATTCGGCGCAAGTAAGAAACCTCATATGCGTAATATCTGCTTAGGATATATGGATAAACAATTGTTGCAAAAAGATGACTGTTGCGAAATTCTTACTAAACAAAATGAACAACAACAAATTGAACTTGATAGTTTGAAAGCTGTTCTTAGCAACTATTCACCTTGTATCAATAAAATTATTAAAAATGGTTGCGAAGAACCTAAGAAAGATACGGTTTACGCTAAACCAACTCCTAAAGACATTGCTGATATGGCAATCGCAATGCAAGGTATCAAGTCTGTTTATTTCGCATTTGACTCATACAAAGTTGAACCTAAAGAAATGAACACTATTAGAGACGTTATCAAACAAATGCAATTGGCACCAGACTCTAAAGTTGAAATTCGTGGTTATTGCGACCCACGTGGTAATGAAGAATACAACCAAAGACTTTCTGACAACCGTACAAATGCTATTAGAAAGATTCTTATCGAAAATGGCATTGACGCAAGCAGAATCACGATGAGTGGTTATGGTAAGAGCGTTAACGAAAAACTTACTAACGATATGCGTCGTCGTTGCGACTTCTTCTTGACAACAAGCAACTCAAGTATGACAAGTGCAGAAACATTGACTGGTAAAATTTCTTACAAAGTAGAGATTTTGTCAAGCAAAGTTAAGTTGGACACTTCTGATGCTAAATTCAAAGGTGTTAGCGGCATTAGCTACTACGAAGAAAACGGATACTACAAGTACACTTGTGGCGATACCGACAAACTTCGTGATGCTTTGAAAACAAAAGCACAAATGAAAGCGCTCTTCCCTAATGCAAAAGTTATCACTTTCGTAGATGGTGTTAAGAACTAATTTCACAAACATACGATTGAAAAGCGAAGTCTTTAACGGCTTCGCTTTTTTATTGTCCTATTCTTGCAACATTTTGCAAACATTACAATAAAACATTTAACTTTGCCATCAATCAATACGTATCATTATGAAACCAGAAATCAGTTACGAGGACTGCTACAATATGAATGTTACATTAGCAAATGTAATAGCACAACACCTACGAACTTTTGCGCAAGTTACAACAACAACGCCTACAAACTTGCAACCTGCAGAATGGGAAGAAATGCTCAATAAAATGACTTGGGCTTTTGAAACATACGCATCAGCTAACGGAATGGTAGATGACGAGCAAAAGACTCAGGTGAAGGAAGGAATGCACTTGTTTATTGACCGTATAGACGATTTGTGGTTTTAACAAACTTTGCGTTACACGTACATCAAACCGACTAATAGAACTAAAAAAACAACAAACACTTTGCCCAAAAGTACACTTTAATAACCTACAAATAGGCACAAAAAAATAAGGGAGAAAACGCTCGTCTTCTCCCTTATTTTTTATCACGTTTATATTTTATTGCAATTTAAACTTAACAGGCAATGTATAAGCAACACGAACTGCTTTACCACCTTGTTTACCAGGTTTCCAAACTGGCATTGAATTTACTACACGTAAAGCTTCTTTATCCAACAATGGGTCTTTTCCACGAACAACTTTAGCATCAGCCACTTTTCCATCTTTACCAATGACAAATTGAATAACAACTGTTCCGTCAATACCCATCTCGGCTGCTTTTGTAGGATATTTTATTGAAGAAGCGATGAATTTCATCATTGCAGCATCTCCACCAGGGAATTCTGGTTTTTGCTCGATTTTAGCAAAAGAAATAACCTCATCAATTTCTTCCTCTTCAACTTGCGTAACAACAGGAGCAACTACAATTTCTGTTTTATCGTTCGATTCTGAACTTTGCAATTGAACATCTCCAGTTTCTTGAGTATTTTCCACAATTTGAATTTCTGTAATTACAGGAGGTGGAGCAACAGCCTCGGGTGGAGGTGGTGGAGGTGTTTGGTCTTGAATTGTAACCTGCATCATCTCTTCGTTTTCATCTTCGCCGAGAATAGCAGACTCCTCGTATTTTACCACTTCGGTTTTTGTCCACTCCAAAGTGATATACACTACAGCGAGCATAATTACCAAACCAATCAAAAGGAAAGAACCTTTTTTGTTCTCCAAATCGGCTTCGTAAGATTTCTTTATTTCCATAATGAGATTAGTATAAAAATTCTATCAAGCAAATATACTATAAATTTCACATAAAACGATTCTTTCGGTGAAAAAATCTTATTTTTTTCTTTTTTTACAATAGTTTAATGGACAAACGATTTATCTTTGTAGAACGAATACTACCCTAATGATGCGAAAGATATTTTTGTTATACATCTTTATTTCTGTTTTTGCAGCAAACACTTTTGCCAAAACAGACGCATTCAGTTTTCTTGACTTACCAAATTCATCGCAAATAGCGGCACTTGGCGGGAAAAATGTATCCTATCGCAACGATGTAAATTTTGTAATGCAAAATCCGTCGTTGATGACTTCTGATATGCACAAAACGCTTGCGGTGAATGTAACATCGTACATCTCAGACATCAATTTTGGTTCGGCTACATATTGCCACAATATTGACACACTGAATTTTATGTCATTTGGCGTGCAATTTATCAACTACGGAAAATTCACCGAACGAAATGAAAATAACGAAGAACTCGGTTCTTTTTCTGCCAATGATTTTGCCATATACGCAATGTACGGCAGAAAATTATCTGACAAATGGACTGCAGGTGCTACATTCAAACCCATATTTTCGGCATACGAATCGTATTTCAGTTTTGCATTGGCTGTAGATTTAGGTATTTCGTATTACGACAAAGAAAAAAACTTTTCTTTCGGTTTCGCAATGAAAAATATTGGTAGACAACTGAAAAGTTACTACAAAGATAATGGTTCGCAACACTTTGAACGAGTACCTTTTGAAATAGAAATGGGCATTTCGCAACGTGTGGCACACGCACCTTTTCGGTATTCTATCACATTGCAAAACTTGCAAAAGTGGGGAAATTACGCCGACTATGCCAAACTCAATGCCGAGACTAATACGCTTGAGAAAAAATCCATCACTTTCGGCGACAATTTATTGAGACACTTCATTTTTGCAGTGGAACTTGTACCTTCGGACAATTTTTTCGTTTCTATTGGATACAACCACCAAAGAAGAAGAGAACTAAAAGTGCTTGAAAACAATTCGTTAAACGGATTTTCGGCAGGATTGGGAATAAAAGTAAGCAAATTCAACATTGGATTTTCCGTAGCAAAATATCACGTAATGAATATGTCGTACAATTTTTCACTTTCGACAAATTTCGACGCTTTCAAAAAACTATAAACACTTTATTATGAAAAAAATAGTTATTGCCATAGACGGATTTTCGTCGTGCGGAAAAAGCACAATGGCAAAGGGACTTGCTAAAAAACTCGGTTACATATACATTGATAGTGGTGCTATGTACCGTGCTGTAACGCTTTTTGCTTTGCAAAATGGTTTTTTTGATGGCGACAAAATAAAAACTGACGAACTAAAAAGTAAAATTAACGACATAAACATTTCTTTTAAACTTAACGAAAACGGACAACCTGAAACTTTTCTTAACTGCGAAAATGTAGAGAAAAAGATTCGCACGATGGAAGTTTCGTCACACGTCAGTCCTATTGCTGCTCTGCCTTTTGTACGCGAAATATTAGTAATTCAACAACGAAAAATGGGAGATAAAAAAGGCATTGTAATGGACGGACGCGACATAGGAACAACCGTTTTCCCTAATGCCGAACTGAAGATTTATGTAACTGCTTCAGCAGAAATTCGTGCACAACGCCGTTACGACGAACTGAAAGTAAAAGGCGAAAACAACTCTTTTGACGAAATTTTAAAAAACGTAGTGGAGCGCGACCACATTGATATGACACGCGAAGTGAGTCCGCTGCGCAAAGCCGACGATGCCATAGAGTTAGACAACAGCAATCTTACAATTGACGAGCAATTGGAATATCTAGTAAAACTGGTTGAGAGCAAAATAGCATAACAATCAAATGGTAGAAGTAGAAATAAATAAAGATTCGGGATTTTGCTTCGGAGTGGTGAATGCCATTTCGAAAGCCGAAGAAGAATTAAGTAATTCAGATTCTACCCTTTATTGCCTTGGAGACATTGTACATAATAGTCACGAATTAGAAAGACTGCAAAAAAAAGGATTGGTTACCATCAACCACGACGAACTGAAAGCGCAAAAAAACACAAAAGTGCTGCTACGAGCCCACGGCGAACCACCTTCGACTTACCAAATTGCAAAACAAAACGGCATTGAAATCATTGACGCTTCGTGTCCTGTAGTGCTTCGTTTGCAGAAAAAAATAAAAGAAGCATACGAACTTTCTGACGATACACAAATTGTAATTTTCGGTAAAAAAGGACACGCTGAAGTTGTGGGTTTGGAAGGTCAGACAAACAACACCGCCATCATTGTAGAAAACGAAAACGACATTGAGCGAATAGACCCAAACAGGAAAGTAAAACTTTTTTCGCAAACCACAATGTCGCTCGAAAAATTCAACAATATAGTAAAACTCATTGAAGCACGACAAAACGCACCATTTGAATACAACGACACCATTTGCCGACAAGTAGCAAACCGTATGCCAAACTTGCGTGATTTTGCCGAAAAACACGATTTAGTTTTCTTTGCAAGTGGCGAGAAAAGTTCTAACGGCAAAGTGCTTTTTGAAGAATGCCAAAAAGTAAATCCCAATACACTTCAAATACACGGAAAAGAAGATATTGACGCCGAAAATTTGAAGAAAATGATTATTGAAAAAAGTATAAAAACAATTGGAATTTGCGGAGCCACTTCAACGCCAAAATGGTTGATGCAAGAAATAGAGGAAAAAATCAACTCAATTATTATCGCTAACAAACTATAACCTATTCGTCGTCACTTTCGGGAAAATTTTCTGAAATTTGTTTCTTCAACTCGAGCAACTCTTCGCGAATATTTTTAAGTTTTTCTACGATTTCGCTATTTTCTATTACGCGCTCTTTTTTATTGTCTTTCAAATAATTCGAAGCACCCTCTATCGTCATTTTTTTCTCGCGCAACAAGTATTGGATGCTTTTAATTTCTTTAATATCCTTTTCGGTGTATTTACGCGTACCGTGTTTGTTGGTCGATGGATTTATTTGCGGAAACCTTGATTCCCAATAACGAATCGTTGCAACAGTTTCGCCAATAATATCGGCCACTTCTTTTATTTTATACTGATATTTTGTTTCAGAAGGCATTGTATTATTTCTGCGGAATTTTCAGTATTTCACCCACCTTTAGTGTTGACGATGTTTTATGATTTGCCCGTTTGATATCTTCAGCCGAAACGCCTGGATATTTCTGTGCAATAGACCACAACGTATCACCACTGCGCACCTTATATGTTCCGCTATTATGACTTGAACTTGAAGAGCTATAAGAAGCACCCGATTTATTGGTGTAAATTACCAATCTTTGACCGACTTTTATGTTATTGCTACGCAAATTGTTCCAACGTTTCAAATTCGTAACACTGACGCCATATTTTGAAGCAATTTTCCCTAAATAATCGCCAGTACGCACTTTGTAATAAATCTTTCCACTACTTGAAGAAGATGCAACACTTGCCGAACCAGAAGGAGTAACTTCAGCACGAAGTGCTTTATTCAACTCATCAGCTTTGTGGCGTGCAATGGTATCTTGATTGTCGATAAAATCGCAAACACGGTCGGCAGGTAAACAAAACGCACACGGTTGGATGTCGCCAGGAAGAACGTCTTGACGATATTGTGGATTGTAAGTTCGCAATTGCTCTATTGGCAAACCTAAAATTTCGGCAGCCTGTTGCAAATGGAAACGTGTATTTACCATCACAGTATCAGTTTGTATTGGATTTTCGGGTCTTGTTGGGCAAATATTGTGCAATTGGTAATAATTCATCACATAATTGGCCGCAATAAATGCAGGCACATATCCACGCGTTTCTCTTGGCAAATAATAGTAGATTGCCCAATAATCTTTTTTGCCTCCTGCACGACGGATTGCTTTATTGACATTGCCTGGTCCGCAATTGTACGCCGCGATGGCCAAATGCCAATCGTTGTAAATATTATACAAATCTTTCAAATAGCGAACTCCCGCTTGCGTTGCTTTAATAGGGTCGCGACGTTCATCTACAAGCGTATTCACTTTCAAGCCATACAAACGAGCTGTGCCTATCATAAACTGCCACAAGCCGGATGCACCAGCCGACGAGAAAGCACGAGGATTGAGGGCAGATTCTATCACAGGTAAATACTTCAATTCGAGTGGCATATTATTTTCTTCTAATGCTTGTTCGAACATTGGGAAATAATACTGACTTAAACCAAGCATAACAGAAACACGTTCGCGACGCTTTTGCAAGTAAAAATCTATTGCTCCACGCACAATTTTATTGTACGGCAACTCAATTACCATAGTAAGTTTCGACAATCTTTGGATATAATCTTCATCGGTATAATTTGGCACAACGCCGAGTGTATCGCAAGGCATAGGGACAACCATTGACTCGCTCCAAGTGATGTAATTATCGACTATTGTATCGTTCAAGAAAAAACTATCGTCTTTGACTGCCGCAGTATCTTCGGCTACGATGGTAGAATCTAATGCAAAACTTTCTTGTTCCTCAATTTGTGCAAATGCAATTGATGATGTAAAAAATGCGACTATGGCAACTGCTATCTTTTTCACTTATAAAATCTTTTATCTTGTTTAATACTAAAAATGCAACTGAAACTGCAAACCATACGAACTTCCTTTGTCGCAAGTGTACATTATGTTTGGCGCTACGTTCATCGACAAATCTTGCGAAATGTCAAAACCCATCAACTGAGCATCGACAAAAGCATCGAGAATATTCAGGGCATATACGCCAACCATACCAATTATACACATATCACGCCAACGACGATAACGGTCGCGTTTCTGTTGCAGAACTTTTTTAACCCACGACAAATGCGAGGCATCCGACTCTTTACCTGGAACGACTAAATCTTGCCAAGTCGGGTTTGGATTTCCTTTTAAAAAATCAATATATCCGTTTTTGTAATCTGTGAAATACTGATGATTCCACATTATGCCATACGAAAGTCCCATAAATGCGCCATAAATAATTGGAATTTTCCAATATTTATGATTGTACGCCTGACCCAATCCTGGGCAAACGGCAGAGAACCAAGTGGCTTTTTTCGGACTATGGTTCAAAATGAAAAAATTTGTATCGGGTACCGCCACAGATACAGAATCTGCATCAACCGTGAGAACAATAGTTTCTGCAGAATCTTGAACTTCACTTTCGCCGACAACTTGTGCTTGCAAACCAATATTTGCACACAAACAAAGGGCGATAATGAACAACAATTTTTTCAAAACTTCTCTTATTTCATTTTATCGAAAATAGCCATCAACTCTTCCAATTCTTCGGTATTGGCGAATGGTATTGTGATAGTTCCTTTTCCTCGATTGTTTGCCTTAAATTGAATTTCTTTATTGAAATATGATGACAATTTTGAGCGCAAAGCCTCGTAGTCTTCGCTCATCTCGTCATTCTTCTTTTTCTGCTTCGATTGTTTTTTGCCACTTTCCTCGCCGTTTTTCCATTGATGAGCAATTTCTTCGACTGCTCTTACAGAAAGTTTTTCTTTCACAATCAAATCAAAAACTTCGAGTTGTTTTACGGGGTCGTTTATTGCCAAAAGCGCACGAGCGTGACCCATATCGAGCGTTTTATTTTTCAGTGCCACTTGCACATTGGCAGGCAACTTCAGCAAACGCAGATAATTACTGATAGTTTCGCGTTTTTTGCCGACTTTTTTACTCAATTCCTCTTGAGTTTGATTGTATTTTTCGGTTAAGTTTTGGAAACTAAGTGCAATTTCTATGGCATTCAAATCGGCACGTTGAATATTTTCTATCAACGCCATTTCTTCTATGTCTTTCTCGTTGTTGACATCACGAATATAGGCGGGAATTGTAACCAAACCCGCAATTTTTGAAGCACGATAACGACGTTCTCCCGAAATGATTTGATATTTATCATCACTAATTTTTCGGAGAGTGATAGGCACGATGATGCCGTGCGCACGGATAGACTCCGCCAATTCATTCAATTTTTCCTCGTCAAATTCTGTACGGGGATTATTGCTATTTACCTCAATTTTCGAAATCTCAATTTCGTTCATCGAAGACGAACCCGTAGGCATAGCATCATCCATTTTGATGAGGGCTTCCATACCTTGAGCCAAACCGAGACGATCGACATTTCCACCAAGAACAAGTCTGTTTTTTGCCATAATTTCTGCGTGTTATTTCTTATTATCGTTTCGTTTCATCAGTTCTTCTGCCAATTTCAAATAGTTCTGCGCACCCGATGATTCTGCGTCATAGAGCAATGCTGGCAGACCGAAACTTGGTGCTTCGCTCAAACGTACATTTCGACTGATGACAGTTTCGAAAACCAAATCTCCAAAATTTTTCTGCAACTCTTCCAATACTTGTTTTGACAGACTCAAACGACCATCGTACATCGTAGCCAAAAATCCTTCGATGCCCAATTTTGGATTAAGATTTTGTTTTACCATTTTTATGGTATTAAGTAAAAGAGCCACGCCGTCGAGTGCCAAATATTCAGTTTGAACAGGAATGATAACGCAATCTACCGCAGTGAGAACATTTACCGTGACCAAACCGAGCGAAGGCGAGCAATCGACCAAAATATAATCGTACTCATCACGCAAAGGTTGCACCATATTGGCAAGAATTTTATTTCGTTGTTCCAATCTTACCAATTCTGCTTCGGCACCGACCAAATCGACACGAGACGGCAATATCATCAAGTTCTCTACGGGCGTTTTTACGATGGCAGAATGAGGGTCGATTCCCTTTATCATACACTCGTAAAGCGAAACTGGCTGTTTTTTTACATCCACACCCAAACCTGACGAAGCATTGGCTTGAGGGTCGGCATCAATAACAAGCACTTTCTTTTCGAGAACAGCTAACGAAGCCGCCAAATTTATCGTGGTGGTAGTTTTCCCAACGCCACCTTTTTGATTTGCTAAAGCTATTATTTTTCCCATCTTATTATTTGGTCTTTTTTTTACAAATGCAAAACTAACAAATTTTAGGCAGTAACCTAATTTGTAAAGTTTTATTTTTTTGACATATTATAAACAATCGTTGAAATTTATACTTCAAAACGTTCGTTCATTTGCATTTTTTCGTTCATTTCGCTTGTATAAACTTTTCTAAGAATTTCAACATTTTATTCTTTTTTGGTTGCTTTCAATTCCTGTTTTTCTTGTTTTTTCTGCTTATTTTTTTCTTTTCGGTTTGCAATGCGAGTTTTATAATCGCGTATCAAACTGCCAAATGTATCAAAATCTTCTTTATACATAAAACCAGCACCTTGCGTTGTTGGATTTTTGTCGTAATATTTGTCATTGGAGTGCGTGTACGCTTTTACACGCAATTTTCCCGAACGATTCAATTTATATTCCACATCAAAGTCGCCCACAAAGTTGGTAGAAGAAGTAATGTCGTTTCTGTAGCCCACATTTCCGTTTAGAACCAATCTGTTATTTAGCACAGTTGCACCCAACTCTACGCCAAATTCCGTACTCTCCATTTCGTTTGACGACGACGATTTGTAGTTCACTCCCATACTTAAGTTTTCGTTAATCTGCGAAAGCCAACGATTTAATTCGGCAGAAACCGTAGAACAAAGGAACGAAGAAAAATCATCGGACGATGTGCTGTTGGTTGCCATATAGTCGGGTTTGTAAAACTTGCTCACCGAAAGCAAATAAAGCACTTCGCGATTCATCATTTCGTCAGAATTGATAACATTGCGCACTTGCCTTTCGACATCATCTTCGCTGTTTGGCAATTCTATGTTGAAACGGATATTCGGCTGCGAAAGTTCGCCCGTGATGTACAACAAACAATTGACAGGAACCGTGAGTTTCTTCACATCAGTGAGCATAGCTTCGTCGAGCAAGTCGAGCAACGAAGCCATCGTGGTGTAATATGCCTCAATATTGATAATTGGATTAAATGGGTCGCCCGTCCATTTTGCCGTACTACCCTCTTTAATCTTGAAATTTCGACGAATAATTTCTTGCAACGAAAAATTATAAAATCCTTTGTCGAGTGCATATTCTCCATAAAGTTTCAACTCACCTTTTTTGTATTCCATTCTCAAATTTCCTTGGCCGTTGGCTTTTATCACATCGCCCGCATCTTTGTCCAAAATCAGTTGCACCTCGCACGTAGGCAATGCTTCCACTTGCAGATTTAACACAATCTTCGAATCGGAGTTAGCCATTTGAATTTGTTGCGACGAAGGACGTCGACGGTTTTGGGTGTTTATTGTGTCGGTTTTCACAAAAGTGACAAACGTATTTTCCGAAGCCGTAGAACTATCAGAAATAGGAATTACGAGTTTTGAATTATCTTCGGTACGCATACCAATATCGAAATTCACTTGGTCGGCAGTGCCATAAATCAGCACGTTTCCAGTTCCGTACATTTTGCCATAAAACATTTCATTGTCGCCCTCTTGAGTATTGAGTCCCAAAATATTTTTGCAATCGCCAGAAATATTGTATTCCCAATCGCGAAACAAATTATGTGTAATGTTGCCCGAAACTGTACCAAAATTATTTTCCTCGTCGTACAATTTCACGTTTTTCAACGCAAAAGACGTAGGTGTAATGTACAAAGAATCAGAGAAATGATATTTTGTTTTCAAGAAATCAACACAAAAGTTTCCGTTTTCGATATACACATTTCCGTCGAAACTTGGTCGAGTGAGCGGACCCGTCATTTTCAAATCATCGGCGTATGCTTTTCCACGCATATTTTGCAAAATATTTTGCATAAATACGCCAATAAAATCAAGTTTCAGTCCGTTGGCATCAATATTCAAATCCAAATCAATTTTTCGTTTTGGATAAATGTCGCCCGTAATGTGTGCAATGGAATCAGTTTCGGTGAAAACCTTAATATCAGTTACCATACTCTCGCGCTCCTTGTCCCAATCGGTAAGGAAATGCACATCGCCCCAAACACTTTTATTGAACTCAAAATCTTTAACCGACAAATCGGCTGAAAATTCTGGATTTTTAAGCATACTATACACCATTCCACCACCCGACACTTTGCCGTCGATACTAAAATTATTCATATTTAGGAATTGGTCTAAATAACCAAGGCGAACATTTTTTACATCCACCAACAAACTATCGGTTTCGGCTTTTGATATTACTCCATCGAGGAAAATATGCTCGTTTTCGCGACCAAACTTAAATTTATTTATTTTTATTCTATCGCCCTCGGTAACAATTTCGCTCGGATGCATTGTCCAAACGGTATCGGCAAAAATAATATTACTTTGCTGAATGGCAGTGCTCGTAAAAATTCTATCGTTTTTCTTGCTCAATGCAGTTATGCCCGAAAGTTCGCCAGCATAAAGTTTTTCTTCGTTGTTTTGCCACTGAAAATTCGTGGTCAACGTGTCGTTTTTTGCCCAAGCACGGAAAAACAATCCGAAAGAATTGGTACTTACGGGACGCAATTTTTCCAAATGTGCATCAACCGCCAACGATATGGCATCGTCGGGATTTTCGCAAGAAATAAGCACACTCGAAAATTGCATTTTTTTAAATCTTAAATCGGGAATTATGCTACGCAAACGGAATTTTCGTGTTTTGTCGTCGTAGAATCCGAATATATTGAAGTTTGAACTTGTAGAAAAATTCAAATCGAACAAGTCGCAAATTTTGTCCATATTGCTCACATTCAAGTCGAAGTCGAAGTTGTTCACACTGCCCTCTGACTTTTGTTTTTCTGACAAATGCAAAATTGGCACATACTCCGAAGCAATATATTTGAAGCCCGACACAAATGTCGAGAAAGAATATCGTCCTTCTATCACACCATAAAGATAGTCTGACGTAACGATGATACTGCTCAGCGTGTCGGAAATATCAGAATTTATGGTGAATAAATCTATCGACAACGATTTGTCGCCGTTGTTTATTGTAATGTCTTTTGCCGAAGCATTTCCTTTGATATTGTCGAGTTTGCTACCTTCAATATCTGTATTGATGTCGAACGACAAAAACAAATCTGGATACTTTTTCAGCAAATTCATTCCGTACGGATTCCAATCGCGCACCTTTGCCTCGAAGTTGTAAAAAGGAATTTCGTCCGAAAAATCAATCAAACCATCAATTGCCACGTTGCCGTTGGGGTCGTCGAGCGAGATTTCGCCGTTAAACTTTCGGTTTTCGTACAACCCGTCCAACACAATGTTTTCGTACTTGTAATTGTTAAATTCAAACGAAGAAACAACGCCTTTTGTATGGCAATCCACCTCTTTGTCGCCAATATTTTGAGAACCTTTCACATCGACATTAAACACTATGCTACCCAATTTCTCGTTGTTCGTAAGTTGCTTCAAATTAAATTTATCAGACTTAAGGCTTCCTTCAAAAATATATTGATCGTCGGCTCGGTCGGTATTTAGCAAGAAATCTGCCACCAAAGTTCCAACATTGGTACTGAAAGTTCCGTTTGTTACAAAATCGTGAGGATAACCCGACACTTGTCCAACAAAATCGAGATGCGTGATATTTCGCAAGTTTTTAGGCAATAAAAATGGCGCATTTTTTATGTCTGAAATTAAATTCTCTACATCGTTTCGTGTGGTATGGAGTTTTGATACCGATGCGTGAATGTACGTTTGACCAATGTTTGGTAATCCTGTAACATCAAAATTTCCTCGCAAAGAAGAATTATTTCCAAACGCAATATTCCACTGCGAAAATTTCAAGTCATCTACCGTTCCGCAAGCAGTTCCTGTAGCAGAAATGGTAGTATTTACGCGCTTCAAAGCAGGCACAAAAGCCGAAATGTCGCTTGGAGTAAATGTAGTTGGATTCAACTGCGCATACAATTTCACTTTTGAATTAAATTCTTTGAAATCAGCCAAACTATCGCACACCAACGAAATAGAATCACTTTGAATTTTCGATTTCGGCATTTCTATCAGCACATTCATCAACCGCAAACCAGTAGAATCGAACGCCACATCTGTTTGAAGCGAATTAAGTTTGAGTCCTGATTTCTCGTTGAAACTCAATTTCTTGATAGAAGCAACACAATTTTTTTTCGCAAAATAGTAAATGGTTATTCTTGAATTCAACTCAGAAATTTCGATGTCGCTTACATCAAAATTGCCAACTTTTTTACGTTGTTTGTCCGACTCATAGCGAAATCGACAATTGTACGTTTGAATGGTGCCGAAATGAAACAAATTGTCCTTTTTCTCCTTGTTTTTCTGACTTTTGAAAGCATCAATCAAAAAATCGAAATTATTGCCATTTTCTTCGGAATGTTTCAAATAAATGTCAGCATCAACCAATTTTATTTGATGAAAAATAAAATAATTGCGAAAAAACGGCATCAACTCAAATTTTACCTTTATCTCGTCGGCATAAAGCAGTGTATCTTTTTGTAAATCATAAACAATAACGCCTTCCAAATCGACCGTATTGAAAGGCTTTATCGCCATTTTTTCAATTTTTATTTCGGTATTGAGAAATTCCGAAAGATACTCGCATCCCTTGCGTGCGAAATAATTTTGCATTGCTGGTGTATTGATGAGCGCATACAAGCAAAGCACTACAAAAATTAGCACCAACAAAATACGGAATAATATTTGAATGAATTTTTTGATAATATACAATCTTCCTAATTATGCAAAAATAATGAAAACCACCGAATTTATAAGATTTTGACGTAATTTTTGTTCAAAAAAAGAACGTAAGAAACAAAAACATATTACATTTGAAGAAAAATTGAGGTGAAATGTCAACTAACATAAACATTTTAGGCATAGAATCGTCGTGCGACGACACTTCGGCAAGCATTATTCAAAATGGTTTTTTATTGTCGAATGTAGTTGCAAGTCAATCAGTTCACGAATCGTACGGAGGCGTTGTACCAGAACTTGCATCACGCGCACATCAGCAAAATATCATTCCCGTAGTTCACGAAGCACTAAAACGGGCTGGCATACAAAAAGAGGAACTCACTGCAGTAGCATTCACACGTGGTCCTGGGCTGCTTGGTTCGCTAATGGTAGGAACATCGTTTGCCAAAGGTTTTGCACAAGCGCTTAACATTCCAATAATCGATGTGAATCACCTACAAGCGCACGTAATGGCACACTTTATCAAAGAAAAAGATGTCGAAAATGTACAACCCGAATTTCCTTTTCTCTGTCTGCTTGTATCGGGCGGTAACTCGCAAATTATCAAGGTTGAAGCATACAACAAAATGACAGTTATCGGTCAGACAATAGACGACGCCGTAGGCGAAGCGTTCGACAAATGTGCCAAAGTGATGGGATTGCCCTATCCTGGAGGTCCTGTAGTGGATAAATTAGCAAAACTTGGAAATCCTAAAGCATTCACATTCAACAAACCACACATCGAGGGATACGATTACAGTTTCAGTGGACTGAAGACTTCGTTTCTTTACACATTGAGAGATGAAATAAAAAAAGACCCCGACTTCGTAGAAAAACACAAAGAAGACCTTTGTGCATCGTTACAAGCAACTGTGATTGATATACTGATGACGAAACTAAAACGAGTTGCTAATGATTTGAATATCAAGCAAGTGGCTGTAGCCGGAGGCGTTTCTGCAAATTCTGGTTTGCGACAAGCATTCTACGACTATGCCGAGAAGTACGGATGGAAAGTTTTTATTCCAAAATTTTCGTACACTACAGACAATGCAGCAATGGTTGCCATAACAGGTTATTACAAATATCAAGACAAAGATTTTTGCGAACTTTCGGCACCTCCGTTTGCACGCATCAGTGCGAATATTAGTGGCGATTAACCTAACAACTCAAACGAAAATGAATCCAAAAAAGAAAATATCCGACTTTCGCAAAGAACTGCAACGACAACACGGTGTGGTAGTTTTTTTCATTGTGCTGATTTTAAGCAATATACTATGGAAAATTCTTTTTCGCGGAGATGCCAACCATATATACAATGTTTCTTTTTTAGGATTACACGATATTTCGTCGGCATTTGCAGTTGCCACCACCTACCTCACAAAAGTTGTAGTAGATTTTTTGCAACTTTTTGGTTTGCAAATCTTTGCTAACGATACATACATTGCTTTCGCCAACGGAACAGGCGTGCAAGTAATTTGGGGTTGTACAGCCATCAAGCAAATGTTCATTTTCGCCTGCATCATTTTATGCTCTCGTGGTGCTTGGAAACACAAAGCGTGGTTCATCCCGACAGGTTGGATACTTATACATTGGATAAACGTGATACGTATTGCTTCGCTTGCACTCATATCGCAAAACCATATTGAATACGTCAATTTCTATCACATTTACGTTTTCAAATATGCCTTTTATGGCATCATTTTCCTTATTTGGGTCGTTTGGGATTTATTTTTTGCCGAAAGAAGAGGATAAAAACTACACTTATTGTTTTCAACAACAATAAAACTTTTCTTTATAATTTGCAAATCAATACACCACCACGTATTGACTCACTTTGAAGTCGCACAGGTAATAGCGTCCACACACTTGCGAGGTGGAATGAGGTTTATGATCGGGCACAAACTCGCAACGCCAATCGACAAAGATGTGCGGCGAACGTTCGTACACAAATTTAAAACTTTTTTCGGGAGTGAGAATCTCGTTGCAAGCCTTATTAAGTGCCTTATAGAAAGCACCTTGCAAATCAATGTGCGACTGCCGTGTGGTGCAGGTATCGTCTAACTCTTTTTGTAGTTCCACAAACTGTTCGGCATAGTGCTTCAGGCATTCGTTCTTGTCTTGCATACTGGACACTTTATCCA
The DNA here is from genome assembly GCA_002315615.1 of Bacteroidales bacterium UBA1754. Taxonomy (GTDB): domain Bacteria; phylum Bacteroidota; class Bacteroidia; order Bacteroidales; family Paludibacteraceae; genus UBA1754. The sequence goes on from DCHK01000023.1 coordinate 17,509, forward strand.
TTTTCTGGCGACATTTTTTTGCCAAAGGTTCCAAACGCACATAGCAAGCACGCTCCATCGGCGTAAGTGTGGGCGCAGACTTTGGTGGCGCAGGTTCGCCATACATAACAGTTTTGTCAAGTTTCACTCCCCTAAGTCGGCTTTGCAATGTGGTATAAACCGTCAAGAACGAGTCGCGCGAGATGGTTTTCTCCACCTTATAGGCGTTGTAAATAA
>DCHK01000057.1 GCA_002315615.1 Bacteroidales bacterium UBA1754
CACCACAACCAGGAGTCATTTCAATATTATGAACAAAAGTACCTAATGGAATGTTTTCTAATGGTAATGCATTACCTGTTTTAATATCTACTTCTGTACCACTGATAACTTTATCACCAACATTTAAACCTTCCGGTGTTAAAATATATCTTTTTTCACCATCTGCATAGAAAAGCAACGCAATTCTTGCAGAACGATTTGGATCATACTCTATTGTTTTAACAATAGCAGGAACACCGTCTTTTTCTCTTCGAAAATCAATTACTCTGAATTTTCTTTTGTGTCCACCACCGATGTAACGCATTGTCATTTTACCGACATGGTTGCGACCACCAGTTTTTGCTTTACCAAACACAAGAGATTTTTCTGGTGCCTCTGAAGTAATTGTTTCAAAAGTACCAATAACTTTATGTCTTTGCCCCGGTGTTGTGGGTCTTAATTTACGTACAGCCATTTTTATTAAATATTACCGTAAAAATCTATTTTATCTCCTTCTTTGACAGTTACAATAGCTTTTTTATAGTCAGAAGCCTTGCCGTTAATCATACCGCTTTTTGTGTAGCGAGATTTATTTTTACCAAGAACATTCATTGTATTTACATCAAGCACTGTAACATTATACATTTCTTCGACTGCTTTTTGAATTTGCAGTTTGTTAGCATCAATTGCTACACGAAAAGCATAACGATTGAGTTTTTCGCTCATTGCGTTAGCTTTTTCTGTTACTATAGGTTTGATTATAATATCCATCTTACTTAGGCATTAAAAATTTTATCTATTTTAGCAATCGAGCTTTCAGTAAGCAAAAGCACGTTGGCATTGAGGATTCCGTAGGTGTTCATCTCATCTGCCAAAGCAACTTTACTATCTTTCAAATTTCGAGCCGACAAATATACGTATTTATTTGATTCTGATAAAATTAAAAGGGTCTTTTTATCAGCCACTTGTAGATTTTTTAACATTTCTACATATTCTTTAGTTTTTGGAGCGTTAAAATTAACATCTTCAAGAACTACGATCTTATTGTCAGCAGCTTTGTATGACAAAGCAGATTTACGAGCTAATTGCTTAACTTTTTTATTCAATTTGAAGCTATAGTCGCGTGGAACCGGACCGAATACACGACCACCACCTACACGAACTGGTGACTTGATATCACCTGGACGAGCGCCACCACCACCTTTTTGTCTTCCAAGTTTTCTTGTACTTCCAGCCAATTCGCTTCTTTCTTTAGATTTATGAGTTCCTTGACGTTGGTTAGCCAAGAATTGTTTAACATCCAAATAAATAGCGTGATCGTTTGGCTCAATTGCAAAAATTGCATCGTTCAACGAAACAACTTTACCGGTTTCTTCACCTTTTATGTTATATACTTTCAGTTCCATTATTTATTGATAATTACGATTGAACCTTTAGCTCCAGGTAAAGAACCTTTCAAAAGAATAAGATTGCTTTCTGGAATTACTTTAAGAACTTGAATGTTTTGAACAGTTACAGTGTCACCACCAGTTCTACCAGCCATTCTCATTCCTTTGAATACTTTTGAAGGGAACGAAGATGCACCAAGAGAACCAGGAGCACGAAGACGGTTATGTTGACCGTGTGTTGACTGACCAACACCACCAAAACCATGTCTTTTTACTACACCTTGGTAACCTTTACCTTTAGATGTTCCAACTACATCAACCCAATCTTCATCGGCAAAAACTTTGTCGACAGTGAGGGTGTCACCCAATTTGATTTCTGAATCAAATCCTTTGAACTCAACCAAGTGTCTCTTTGCCGTTGTACCTGATTTTTTGAAGTGACCCAATTCTGCTTTTGAAGTATTTTTTTCTTTTTTCTCTTCAAAGCCTAATTGCAATGCTTCATAGCCATCATTTTCCACAGTTTTAACCTGTGTAACGACACAAGGACCAGCTTCGATAACAGTGCATGCTAAATTTTTACCATCAGCACTGAAAACGGATGTCATTCCGATTTTTTTTCCAATTAATCCTGGCATTTCAATTTAATATTTAAGATACTTTAATTTCTACTTCTACTCCACTAGGAAGTTCCAATTTCATCAATGCATCAACAGTTTTAGCAGTTGAGCTGTAAATGTCAATCAAACGTTTGAAAGAAGACAATTCAAATTGCTCTCTTGATTTTTTATTAACGAAAGTTGAACGGTTTACAGTGAAAATTTGTTTGTGAGTTGGTAATGGAATAGGACCACTAACAATTGCACCTGTGGCTTTTACTGTTTTTACAATTTTTTCAGCTGATTTGTCAACCAAGCTGTGATCGTAAGATTTTAATTTAATTCTAATTTTTTGACTCATTTTTTTAAAACATTAATAATTTATAAATAAGCATCTGGTTAAGAGTCATTCACTAACCAGATGCTGTTTTTTTACAATAGGTCTACTCTACCTTTAGCTTCGGCAACTACTTCTTTAGCAATAGCAGTAGAAACTTCAGCATAGTGAGAGAATTCCATTGAAGATGTTGCACGTCCAGAAGTGATAGTACGCAAAGCAGTTACATAACCGAACAATTCAGCCAATGGAACTTTCGCTTTAACGACACGAGCACCAGAACGATTTGATTCCATACCTTCAACTTGGCCACGACGTTTGTTCAAGTCGCCAATTACATCACCCATATTTTCTTCAGGAGTAACTACTTCAAGTTTCATAATAGGCTCCATCAAAACAGGTTTTGCTTTTGCACTTGCATTTTTATATGCTTGAATAGCACAAATTTCGAATGACAATTGGTCAGAGTCAACTGGGTGGTAAGAACCATCGACAACAACAACTTTCAAAGAATCTACTGGATAACCTGCAAGTACACCAGTTTTCATTGCTGTTTGGAAACCTTTTTGGATAGAAGGGATAAATTCTTTAGGAATATTACCACCTTTAACCTCATCAACAAATTGAAGTCCGTTTCCTTCGAAAGATTCGTCAACAGGACCTACTTTCAACAACATATCGGCGTATTTACCACGACCACCAGATTGTTTTTTATAAGTCTCACGAAGTTCAACTGTAGAAGTGATTGCTTCTTTGTACGCAACTTGAGGACGACCTTGGTTACATTCAACTTTGAACTCACGTTTCAAACGGTCTATAATGATATCGAGGTGAAGCTCACCCATACCTTCGATAATTGTTTGACCAGAAGCCTCATCTGTTTTAACACGGAATGTAGGGTCTTCTTCTGCCAATTTTCCAAGACCGATACCCAATTTATCGATATCTTTTTGAGTTTTAGGTTCGATAGAAATACCAATCACAGGATCAGGGAATTCCATTGATTCAAGAGTGATAGGATTATTTTCATCGCACAAAGTATCACCAGTACGAATATCTTTGAAACCAACACCAGCACCAATATCACCAGCTGAAATTACATCAACAGGATTTTGTTTGTTTGAGTGCATCTGGAAGATACGAGAAATACGTTCTTTTTTGTCAGAACGAGGATTGTAAACGTAAGAACCAGCATCGAGTTTACCAGAATAAACACGGAAGAAACAAAGACGACCTACATAAGGGTCTGTAGCGATTTTGAACGCCAATGCACAAAGAGGTTGATCTTCGTTTGGTTCGCGAGTAATTGCTTCATCATTACGAGGGTCGGTACCATTGATAACAGGAGTATCCAATGGACTTGGTAAGTATGCACAAACTGCGTCAAGCATTGTTTGAACACCTTTGTTTTTGAATGAAGAACCACAAATTACTGGGAAGATTTGCATGCTTGTACAACCTTTGCGGATAGCAACACGAATTTCATCTTCAGTAATTGTAGAAGGATCTGAGAAGTATTTTTCCATCAAAACATCGTCGAACTCTGCTACAGTTTCAAGCATTTTATCACGCCATTCTGCTGCTTCGTCGGCAAGATTTGCAGGAATTTCTTCTTCAGTATATTCTGCACCCATTGTTTCGTCATGCCAAAGAATTGCTTTCATTTTAACGAGGTCAACGACACCTTTGAAAGTTTCTTCTGCACCAATAGGAATTTGAATTGGACAAGGAGTTGCGCCAAGAACCTCTTTAATTTGGCTTACTACATCAAAGAAATTAGCACCTGAACGGTCCATTTTGTTAACGTAGCAAATACGAGGTACATCATATTTATCAGCTTGACGCCAAACTGTTTCTGATTGAGGTTGTACACCACCAACAGCACAGAAAGTAGCAACAGCACCATCAAGGATACGAAGTGAACGCTCTACCTCAACAGTAAAGTCCACGTGACCCGGGGTGTCAATCAAGTTGATTTTATACTTATTATCTTTGTAATTCCAGAATGTAGTAGTAGCAGCAGAAGTGATGGTTATACCACGTTCTTGCTCTTGTTCCATCCAGTCCATTGTTGCTGCACCATCGTGAACTTCACCAATTTTGTGAGTCAAACCTGTGTAGAACAATATACGTTCTGATGTAGTAGTTTTACCGGCATCAATGTGAGCCATAATACCGATATTTCTTGTATAATGTAAGTCTGCTTTAGCCATTTTCTATTTCGGTTAAAAGATTAAAATCTGAAGTGAGCGAAAGCACGGTTAGCTTCTGCCATTTTGTGCATATCTTCTTTTTTCTTGAATGCTCCACCTTGTTGGTTGAAAGCGTCAACGATTTCAGCTGTTAATTTTTCAGCCATTGAACGTCCACCACGTTTACGTGAGAACAAAATCAAGTTTTTCATAGAAATAGATTCTTTTCTATCTGGGCGAATTTCGGTAGGAACTTGGAAAGTAGCACCACCAACACGGCGAGATTTAACCTCTACTTGCGGAGTAATGTTTTCCAATGCTTTTTTCCAGATATCGAGAGCAGTACCTTCTTCATTAGGGAGTTTTGCTTTTACACCATCGAGAGCAGTATAAAAGATTTCGAAAGCGGTAGATTTTTTACCGTCATACATAAGATGGTTAACAAATTTTGTAACCATAACGTCATTAAAAACTGGATCAGGTAATACAATCCGTTTTTTAGGTGTCGCTTTTCTCATTTTTATTTTTAATTTTCGTTTTTGTTTTTGGTTGCTTTTTTATTGCGCTTCAACAAGTTACTCTAAACTTATTTACTCAACCTGTGGCAAATTATGCTCCAACAAACTCAAACAGTTTATTACTTATTTATAATTATTTCTTTTTTGCAGGTGTTGCTGCTTGTCCTGGTTTTGGGCGTTTTGCTCCATATTTAGAGCGACGTTGCAAACGACCATTAACTCCAGCGGTATCCAAAGTACCACGAACGATGTGATAACG
>DCHK01000061.1:0-22265 GCA_002315615.1 Bacteroidales bacterium UBA1754
TCGTGTATCACACCACGCTCTTTGTCAATTTCCTCATCAGTGAGCGAAAGAGCATTTGACCAATCGTGCAGAATAAGCAAACAACTGTCTATAATGCCGCTTCGCGAAGTTGGCACATTTGTTATTTTATATACAGTTTCGTCAATGCTTGTAAAGGCATTTAGATTTGCTCCGAACTTTACGCCAACAGACTCGAGATAATCTCGGAACGACGTACTTTCAGGAAAATGTTTTGTGCCATTGAAAGCCATGTGTTCGAGAAAATGCGCCAAACCACGTTGATTTTCTTCTTCTAAAATTGAGCCAACTTGCTGTGCTATATGGAAATCAACCGAGTTTTTTGGCAAATCGTTATGACGAATATAGTAGGTCATTCCATTAGGCAAACGACCAATACGCACTGCAGTATCAACTGGCAACAAAGTTTGTGCAGAAACCGAAATTGTTGTAAAAAATGCAACTACAAGCAACGATATTTTTTTCATTTTTTATCTTTTTTTCTTCTGTAAATTTCAAAAGCAATAGTTCCAATAAGAACTAAAAACATTATGCCGATGCACGAAGTGGCAAGTATGTCGCCTTTCTTTGCACTATCGGGGTCGAACACAAAACGAATTTGATGTTTGCCCGCAGGAACTCGCATTGCACGCAAAACATAATTGGCACGGAAATGGTCTGTTGGTTTACCATCGATAAACGATTTCCAACCATACGGATAATAAATTTCCGAGAAAACTACCACTGATTCTTTAGAAGAATTTGTTTCGTAATTAAGTTCTTTAGGCGTGCAGTTCAATAAAGTAACTTTTGCTGTAGAATCTGCCGACAAATTCAATCCATCTACTTGATTTTCAAATTGTTTATCCAATACTGCAACGTGTTTTAGATTGAGCGAATTGAGCGCGTCATTTTCTTCATTAGCACCATTCGCTATTGCAAGCGAATCAACAAACCACGCACTGCCGAACGCATCAGGATTTTGCTGAACCATTTGTTTGCCTTGAGAAGAAACAATGAAATATTTTGTATTAAGCATATTGTAAACTTGCATATTCATCTTAGAAAGATGTTGGTCAATCAAATCTTGATAGCGGCGAAGTTTGGCTGCAGAATACCCTCCTACCGATTTTAAATAATACGATGGACGTGCATCGTTGAAAGTGTTTGTTGACAAATCAATCACACGGAAATTTAGTTCTTTGTCTTGTAAAATCATTTTTTCATAATCTTTCATTGCAAAAGTGTTGCTTATTTCCCTTTCTGGTGCAAAATTGCTATCGTTGAAATAGCGTTTGTTCACTGGCCACATATCAATGAGCACAAAGAACGAAAGCAACATTCCAAAATATTTCGCTTTGATTTTTTCTATTGCAAAAAGGTAAACAAGTGTGGCACCAATAAGGATAAACACCAACGAGCGCCAAGCATCAGAAACAAGCAATGACTTGCGTTGTGCAATAATGGCATTATACACAAAATCAGGAAGTTGAGAAGTAAATTGTGCATCATTCTTTGATGTGAATGAGCAAAGCAATCCACTAAACAACGCAAAAATCAAACAAATGCCACCAGTAATCATTGCCGACCACTTAATGTATTTTTTCAGTTGCTCCAATTCTATTTTCTTGTCATTGATGACTTTTATAGCCATAAAACCGAGTAACGGAACAGTGATTTCTGCCACTATAAGAATAGAAGAAACCGTTCGGAATTTGTTATACATTGGAAAATAGTTGTAAAACAATTTTGTGAACGGCATAAAATGATAACCCCACGAAAGTAGCAACGAGAACAGCGTAGCAACAAGCAAAGCCCATTTGTACGGACCTTTCACAATGAACAATGAAAGAACAAAAAGAAAGCATACTATTGCACCCATATAAACAGGACCCGAAGTAAATGGTTGGTCGCCCCAGTACATTGGCGATTGTGCGCAAAATGCTTCGGCAGAATTTGAAGGAACTCCCTCATTTACAAGCGATTGATAAAGTTTTGAGTTATTATCTAATCTATAACCATTGCAACCACCCATATAGTTAGGAATGAGGAATGTCATTGTTTCGTCGATGCCGTAACTCCAAGCCGTAGCATAATCTAAATCAAGTCCACCTGTTTTATTCACACTATCTGTTTCCTTTATCAATTCAGAATGTCCACCACGCATTGTCTCTTTCACATATTCTTGATTTATAAAAACATTTGCAGCATTTATACCGATACCAACCAAAAAAGAAAGTGCAAACACCGAAGTCGCAATCGACAAATCTTTAATTCTTTTTTCTTTTATATGAATATAAAGTTCAGCAAAATACAACACACCAATTAGCAAACACATATAATATGCCATTTGTGGATGCACAGTGAATGCCATTGCCATAAAAAACATCGTAAAAAATGCGCCCCAACCATATTTTTTCCTAAAAATAAGCATAAACCCGACAAGTACCAATGTAGTCCACGTTATGGTGGAACATTTACCATTATGCGAAGCGGCTATTATAACAAAGAAATACGATGAAAAAGCAATGGCAAAAGCACCTGCCACACTCGCCCATTTCTCTATTTTGAACGTACGCAACAATATGAAAAAAGCAATAAAATAGAAAAACAAAATAGGAATAACATTTTTGTGTCCAGCCAAGAAAAACTTTTTGAATGGTTTCATTATTTTACTTGAAATAAGTATGCCATCACCATAACCAATTTGGTAATTCGGCATTCCACTAAACATAGCACTATTCCACCAAGTGTAGTCGCCCGTTTTTTTATGATAATCAGCGCTCTCTTGCATAGCCGCTTTTGGTTGTTGAGCATCGGCTGCAATAATTTTTTGTCCTTCAAGTTCTGGTGCGCAATACAAGCACGCCACCACTACAAACAAAAGTAAAATGCCTATGTAAGGCAAAATTTTATTACAATTCATTTTCATTGTGTATATTTTTATTGTTTAATCGTTTATTTGGTTAACTGTTGATTTGTTTAATTTTCTTACCTTTTATCATCTTGTTTATATCTTCCGAAAATGAACATTTGTACGAAACGAATGCTCCAAAAGCAAGCAAAACTGCTGTACGCACTACTGCTTCTATTATTTTTCCGAACATTGACTGTGGCATAACAAAATAATTTTGCCACGCTGCACTCATCAGCAAAATGACGGCAAACAACACACACACGCCAATTTGCTTTTTACTGAAAGGTGAGATTTGTATTTTCCATACATCAAGTACAATAAGCAACCCATAATATACCATAACCGAAACAAGCGTAGCCAACGCCGCTCCTTCGATTCCCCAAAGTGGGATAAACTTGCAATTGAGATATATTGAAAGCGCCGTAAAAATAACTGAAAATATCAGCGAATAATAATAGTAATTAGAATAATTCAAAGCAGAAAGACTGATGCTAAATACCGAGGTAAATAATTTTGAAAGTCCTAAAATAAAAACCACCCATTTGGCTACAGCATATTGCTCACCGTTTGGCAACAACGAGAAAAACAAATCGAGATTTATCCATATCACAACAAAAATAAACCCACCAATAAGTAATTGATTTATAGATATTTTTTTGCAAAGCATATTCGATTCTGCAGTATTGTTGTCTTTTATCGAAGCCGAAAGTTGCGGTTGTGCTATGGCACCTAACGAACGATATGGAATTTCAACCAAGGCGGTAATATATGTTGCTATCGCAAAAATACCAGTAAACACCAATCCCATTTCAGCACTGATGAAATAGGTATTTGCAAAAGGTGCTAACACACTACTAATGGTCGATGTAATGAGGAAAATTGTATAATAAGAATAATCTTTTTTAAGACTTGGCGTAAGAAATTTCCAATCAGGTTTCAGCGAAATCTTTTTCAGCGAACATAAATAGACAAAATCTACCAAAAGTGCCACCACATACACGCCACAAAAAGCATATACAAAACCATCAATATTGAAAAACCGAAACGCATAAAGCAAATACACTGCAAGTGTGAGAGCACGTACTAAAACCTCTCGAACAAATTTCGGCACTACAATGCGCATAAGTACATTAGAATTAGACTCTGCCACCACCATATACAACATAGCAAAAGACAAAGGATAAATGCACTTATAGTAAGTTACAAAAAGTTCAGATTTCTCTGAAAAACGTTCGCAAATGTACCCTTTCAGTAAATGGAATACAACACTGAAAATTACAAAACCAATAAGTGGAACAATAACTGTCCAAAAGAAAAAACCGTGGTCTTTCTTTTCTTTGCACTTAAAATATGGATAGAAACGAATGATAGACGAACCCGTGCCCATTTGTGCCAATCCTACAAACAACATTGAAGTATCTACCAACACTCGTGTAAGTCCAATTTCTTCGGCAGTAAGGAAACGAGTAAGGACAAAAAATGTAGTGAAAAAACCGATTAAAACACCGATGTAATTCACCAAAGTTCCTTTTATGCTCTGTCGGATAATTATGCCCACTCTATACGCAATTTAATAAAAAAACAAAAATACTGATTTTCGTTGAATTTGTAAGGAGTTTTACAAAAAATATCGGAATAAAATGCCGACAAAAAATAAAACAATACAAGCAACTTGTAATGTTACAATTATTGTGTATTTTTGTAAGAATAAAAGCATTGAAACGATGGCTGTTATTTTACATATAGAAACCTCTACCGACGTTTGCTCTGTGGCAGTATCAGAAAACGGCAAGTGCATTTTTGAACGCGAATGTAGCGAAGGAATGAATCATGCAAAACTTTTAAGTCCATTCGTAGATGAAGCGTTAAAGCAAATTTCTGCCGAAAACAAAGATATTGAGGCAGTTGCGGTGAGTTGCGGACCCGGTTCGTACACTGGTTTACGTATTGGCGTAAGTACGGCAAAAGGTATTGCCTACGGCAAAAATATTCCACTTATTGCTGTTCCAACACTCGAAATTATAGCTGTGGGAGCATTGAAAAACATTGCCGAAACCGACAATTTTTTGCTCTGCCCTATGATTGACGCAAGACGAATGGAAGTGTATGATGTTTTTTTAGACAAAAACCTTACTGAAATTCGTGCTACGCAGCCCGACATTTTGGATGAAAATTCGTTTTCTGACGAACTGAAAAATGTGATTTATTTCTTTGGAAATGGTTCTGCAAAATTCAAAAATATCACAAAAAATAGCAATGCTCGTTTTGTTGAAAACATTGCACCGTTGGCAAAAAATATGATTTCCATTGCAGAAAAACGATTTGCTAAACGTCAATTTGAAGATGTAGCGTATTTTGAGCCTTTCTATCTAAAAGAATTTCAACCAACTACACCAAAAAATAATTAAGAATTTATACTAATATGGAATATACAACCAAACAAGGTCGCATCATTTTGCCAGAATATGGTAGAAACGTACAACAAATGGTGGAATATGCTTGCACAATAGAAGACCGCAAAGAACGCACACGTTGCGCCAAAAGCATTATTGCCACTATGGGAAATTTATTCCCTTACTTGCGAGACGTGAACGACTTTAAGCATAAACTTTGGGACCATTTGGCTATTATGTCAGACTTTAAATTGGACATTGACTACCCTTACGATGTTTATAAAAGCGAAAAACTTCATACAGTTCCCGAAAAAGTACCATATCAAAATTCGCACATCAAGTATATGCACTACGGCGCGAATTTGCAAAATATGATGGAGCAAATAAACAATTACGAAGGCGAACAACGCGATGCGCTGATTAAACTCATTGCCAACCAAATGAAAAAGTCTTACAACACTTGGAATAAAGATAATGTTGAAGACCAAAAAATATTGGATGATTTATGCGATATGACCAATGGAAAAGTTTCTCTAAATGCTGAAAATTTGAAACTTACAGAAGTTAAAACCAACAACAACTTCAATCAACGCAAAAACAATCAAAAGAGAAAAAAATAGTTGGATTCTGTACCGTGCATTTATGATGTATAAAATCCAATAAGCAAATAAACGATTAAACACTAAACGATTAAACAATACATGGCATCATTTGTAATAGAAGGAGGACATCGTTTGCACGGCGAAATAGTGCCACAAGGTGCAAAAAATGAGGCTTTGCAAATAATATGCGCTACTCTACTCACCGACAAAAAAGTTATTGTAGAAAACATTCCAGATATTGCCGACATCAATAACTTGATAGATTTGTTGCGCAATATGGGCGTTGGTGTAAGTCGTTTGGAGTCAGGTAAATATGAATTTGATTCTTCATCGTTGAATATTGACTTTATCAACACACAAGAATACTATACAAAAAGTGCATCGCTCCGAGGTTCGGTAATGCTTATTGGTCCACTATTGGCACGCTTTCATCGTGCTATTATGCCTAAACCCGGAGGCGACAAAATAGGTCGTCGTCGTTTGGACACACACTTTATTGGCATTCAAAAATTGGGTGCATCGTTCAACTACGACTCTCGTGCACAACTCTACAACATTACTACAGAAAAGTTGAAAGGCACATATATGTTGCTCGATGAAGCATCAGTAACGGGTACGGCAAACATTATTATGACAGCCGTTTTGGCAGAAGGTACGACTACCATTTACAATGCCGCTTGCGAACCTTATATTCAGCAACTTTGCAAAATGTTGAACAATATGGGTGCAAAAATTTCGGGCATCGCTTCAAATTTACTTACCATAGAAGGCGTAAAATCACTGAATGGTTGCACGCACCGAATTTTGCCCGATATGATTGAAGTGGGCAGTTTCATTGGTATGGCAGCAATGACATCATCTGAATTGACCATAAAAAATGTATCGTATCAAAATTTAGGCATTATCCCCGATGCGTTCCGAAAATTAGGCATAAAATTGGAGCAAAAAGGCGATGATATTTTCATTCCACAGCAATCTGCTTACGAGATAGAATCGTTTATTGATGGCTCAATAATGACTTTGGCAGATGCACCTTGGCCAGGACTGACGCCAGACCTTTTGAGTGTACTGCTTGTAGTTGCTACCAAAGCAAAAGGTAGTGTACTTATTCATCAAAAAATGTTTGAGAGCCGTTTGTTTTTCGTTGATACACTGATAGATATGGGAGCAAAAATCATTCTTTGTGACCCACATCGCGCCACCGTCATCGGACTTGGCGAACAATTTTATTTACGTGCTACAAAAATGACTTCGCCCGATATTCGTGCGGGTATTGCCCTACTCATTGCTGCACTTGCTGCCGATGGCAAAAGCACCATTGGCAACATCGGACAAATAGACCGCGGTTATGAATGTATTGACGAACGCCTTCGTTTACTTGGCGCAAAAATTGAACGAATCTAAAAATATTCTTCAAAAATGAATAAAAAACTATTCATCACAATACTCGTGGTCTTAGCCATAGCGTCGTTTTTTGGAGGAAAATTTGCGTCAAATCTATACCACAAACATCAGCAAAAGAAGAACTTGATAATGCAAATGGAAGGCTCGTGGAAAGATGCTGCCGACGCAAATTGCGTTATTACACTGAATGCTGACGGAACGATGAAATCGTCAGTAAAGGGTTATGAAAAATGGGATTTGGAAATCGATGATAATCGAAAAAACATTATTCTAAAATCAAAAACCTCGGCAGATACTTTAGAAATTTCACTGCTAAATCCCACTCTGCTTGTAGTAAAGCAACACGAACGAACTTCCGTTTTTGTGAAATAAGCCACTGCAAAACGAACAAAAAGTTTAAAGTACAGACGAAAACTTTTGTAAAATTTACGAAAAGTTTAAAGTACAGACGAAAACTTTTATTATTTTTGCAAAAAGTATAAAGTATAGAATAAAACTTTTTCAATTATGGTAAACAAAAGTTTCATAAAAAGAGATTTATACACAGAGCGTATTCGACCATTTATCGACAAGAATGTTATAAAAGTTTTTGTTGGTCAAAGGCGTGTTGGGAAGAGTTTTGTAATGAAACAAACGGCTGACGAAATAATAAATGCAAATCCAAATGCTAACATTATTTTTATTGACAAGGAACTTTTTGAATATAGCGAGATAAAAAATGCAAGCGATTTGTACGAATATGTAACAAAACAACTAAACAGCGAAAAAAATTATCTTTTTGTTGATGAAATACAAGAAATAGAGAACTTTGAACTTGCACTGAGAAGTTTGTTAAATGAAAACAAATGCGATATTTATTGTAGCGGAAGCAATGCTAAAATGTTAAGTGGCGAACTTGCCACACACTTATCTGGACGGTACATAGCCATTAATGTTTATTCATTAAACTATAGAGAATACATAAAATTCAACAATTTAAATGCAAGTAACGAGACATTAAAAAATTTTTTAACGTATGGAGGAATGCCATTTCTCGTAAATCTCCCTAATGACAAAGATGTAATTTTTGAATATTTGAAAAATATATACTCAACCATTTTGTTGAAAGACATAATTGCTCATCAGCAGATAAAAAACATTGCCTTCATTGAAAGCTTAGTCAATTTTTTAGCTGATAATGTTGGTTCTATTTTTTCGGCAAAAAGCATTTGCGATTATCTAAAAGCACAAAAAATAAATATGACGATACCTACATTGCAAAACTACATTAAATCATTGTGCGATAGTTATGTAATACATCGGGTACAACGTATTGATATACAAGGATTAAAAATTTTTGAAATCGGTGAGAAATATTATTTCGAGGATTTCGGAATCAGAAACACTTTACGAAATTCAAATTTCAGCACAGATATAAATAAATTGATTGAAAATGTCGTTTATAAAGAATTGCTCACAAGAAAATACACCGTACACATTGGCAAATTAAAAAATAAAGAAATTGATTTTATTGCAGAAAATCAAAGTGGCAGAATTTATGTACAATGTTGTTATTTGCTTTCTTCAGAAAATGTAATTGAAAGGGAATTTGGTAATTTAGAGGATATTAAAGACAACTATCCAAAATATGTAGTTTCAATGGATGATTACCCTTGTACCAACAATTATCAAGGAATTAAGCAAATTCACTTAAAAGATTTTCTTCTACTTGAAAATCTATAAACACTCTGCATTTCCTTCAAAATACTGCCAAAGTTTGTCTTTTGGTGCAGGTGCAACGAACGTCATTTCGGCTTTTGTAACTGGGTGTATGAATGAAATTTTGCGAGCGTGCAAACTAATGCCCCCATCGGGATTGGAACGTGCAAAACCATATTTCAAATCGCCTTTAATAGGACAACCGATTTTTGCCAACTGACAACGAATTTGGTGGTGGCGACCCGTTTTTAAATCAACTTCGAGTAAGTGGTAAGTATCTGATGAAGCCAACATTTTGAACGACAGTTCCGAAAATTTTCCGTCTTTCACTTCTTTGTCGTAGGCAAAAGACTTGTTCTGCTTTTCGTTGCGCACAAGATAGTGTTTCAATGTCATTTCTGATTGTTGCGGAACATTTTTTACAATTGCCCAATACGTTTTTTTCATTTCGTGGTTTCGCACCATATCGTTCAGACGCGTAAGTGCTTTGCCTGTTTTTGCAAAAATGACTACTCCACTTACGGGTCTGTCCAAACGATGAACTACGCCACAAAAAACATTGCCAGGCTTATTGTACTTCTCTTTCAAGTATTCTTTCAGCAATTCTACAAGCGGTTTGTCTCCCGTCTTGTCGCCTTGCACAATTTCCGATGTAGTTTTGTTTACAACGATTATATGATTATCTTCAAATAAAATATCCACGTTATACAATTTTGAATTAAGAATTTTGAATTGAAAATTCTTAATTATTTTCTTTGTTTTACTGCTTCATAAATAAGAACACCGGCTGCTACTGATACGTTGAGCGACTGAATTTTACCAAGGATTGGAATTGCCACCATTTGGTCGCAAAGTCGCAATACTTCTGGAGAAATCCCAACATCTTCTGAACCCATAACAATAGCCAACGGATTTTTATACTCTGCTTCGGAGTAACTTTGTACTGCTTTTTCTGATGCCGCAACGATTGTAAGTCCAGAATCTTTCAAAAACTGAACCGCTTTCTGAATACTCATTTCGCGACAAACAGGAATGATATGCAAAGCACCAGCAGAAGTCTTGACAGCATCGGCATTTGCAGCAGCGCCGCCTTTCATTGGCACAACAATTGCATCAACTCCAGCACACTCGCAAGTACGAGCAATAGCGCCAAAATTACGCACATCGGTAACACCATCGAGCACCACAATAAACGGATTTTTGCCATCTTCGTACAACGTAGGAATAATGTCTTCGATATGCTGATATGTGATTGGCGAGAGATATGCGATTGCACCTTGATGATTTTTGCGCGTCAAACGATTGAGTTTTTCCATCGGCACTTTCACTACAGGAATTTGCATTTGATGTACAAGTTCCCAAAGTTGCTGCGCCAACTCACCACCAAGTTCACGTTTAATGAAAATTTTTTCTATTTCCTTGCCAGATTCTATGGCTTCAATAATTGGGCGCAACCCAAAAATCATATCTTTTTCTTTCTGCATCGTGAGATAATTATTTTATTACAAGTCTTTTACCAAAATTTCGGCAGACAGTTGCTGATATTTGTCGTAGAGGTCTTGATGTTGTTGTCTGATGTCGGAAAATTTCGCCAACTTACCTTCAATATTAAAATCATCGTAACCAGACCCATTCATTTGAAGTTTTTCGTAAACCAAAGCCACAGTAAGTTTGTCAATATCAAACGCTGGCAAATAAACAGTTTCTTCGTCTTCGGTTTCTATTTTTGCCAAAATACCAACTTGTTCAAGTTCGGACGTAACTAACGCAACTAACTGATACTGAATATTATTTTCAGATGAAATTTCTCTAATAGAAACAGCCTTTTCCATTTTTTCAAATCGTTTGGCAATTATTCTCAAAACAACCAAACACATAAAATTCTTGAAGTGTGGCGAAATTTTTGATAATTCTTTTTGCAAAATGTAATCTGTGGCATTTTGACAAGCAAACGAAAGTGTTGCTCCGTAAAGCAAAATGGTATATGACAACTGCAACCAAAGCATCAACAACGGCAATGCGGCAAAACTACCATAAATGGAATTGTACGACGACACCCAAATTTGTCCTGAAATATACAGCATTTGGAATAATTGAAACGCTGTACCTGCAACGACGCCCGAAATAAACGCAGGTAAGAATTTTACTTTAGTATTTGGAACAGAAATGTAAATTATTGTAAATAAAGTACATATTACAATAAACGGAATCAATTTCATCCAAACTGAAATGACGGGTGAGAAAAATTCACCCAAAGCAGTTGAAGAAAATGACGAGTTAACGTAGATGGAAAAACCACTTAAAACGATGAGTAAAATTGGTACAATGACGATAACTGAAATATAATCAATAAATTGACGCACAATGTTTCTCGACTTTTCTACATACCAAATATCTTTGTTGAAAACGCCTTCCAACCCACGCAAAACATTCACTACCGACACAAACAAAATGACAATTCCAACACCCATAAAAGTACCACCACGCGCTTGTTCCATATAGGAATTTACGTATCCAAAAACAATGGTCATCACTTCGGTGTTTGCATCGCCACGAGTCAACATATCCTCTATAACCGACTGAAAACCAAAACCTCTTGCAATTGCCAAAATCACAGCAAACATTGGCACTATGGCAAGCATAGTGTTGAATGTCAACGCAGTGGCTTTTTTGCGCAAATCGGTATTATTAAAATTTCTTATCGAAATCCAAATGGCAACAATTACCCTTCCTAATATTGATTCTTTTTTCCAAATATCTATGGTTAGATAGTTTTTCATCATCAGAATCAAACGTTTGATTTTTGCGAAATATGATTCTTTTTCTGTCATTGGCAATTTTGCAATTCAAAAATTTTTGAACAGTTCTTTATAGTTCTATTTATTATCAAAATGTTAATTTTTACAAAAAAGCAGTCAATCTATAAGCCGAGTTCTGTACTCTTCATAAGAAGAGCGTTTGTCATTTATCTATCCTGCGTGTCGCCACGGCAGGTCTCGCCTTTCGACTGTATCGTTCTACCCTCCAACTTGGACGAGCAATCCTCAAAACGTTGGTTTACATGAACTTTCAACTCTCAAGATGCGCAGCACGTATGTTGCCATACGTCTGGTAGGCTCTTACCCTACCTTCTCACCCTTACTCTAAAAATAGAGCGGTTATTTTCTTCCACATTACTCAAGTCTCGCGACCTGCTTCCCGTTAGGAAGTGAGATGCTCTACGTTGCCCGGACTTTCCTCTTTTCCAACTAAATTGGAACAGCGACAAACCGACTGACTGTTTATATAATAGAATCAAGAAGCAAGAATCGAGAAACAAGAAATAAGAAATAAAATTATTTTGCTTCGCTCACAATTCTTAATTCATAATTCATAATTCAAAATTCTTAATTGTATTAGTATGCTCTTGCAAATACTACGCGTTGTACCGAAGGTTTTCCTGTAACCATACATTTGCCTGGAGTCTTATCGCCATCCAAAGGAATACAACGAATAGTTGCCTTGGTTTCTTCTTTGATTTTTTCCTCAGTTTCAGGCGTTCCGTCCCAGTGACACATAAGGAATCCACCTTTTTCAATTTCAACCTTGAATTCTTCGTATGAATTTACCTCGCGTGTAACTGATGCACGATAGTCGTATGCCTTTTTAAAGATGTTTGCTTGAATTTCTTTGAGCAAATTATCTACGTATGCATCAATATTTTCGACAGAAACTGTCTCTTTCGTCAATGTATCGCGACGAGCAACTTCTACCGTTCCATTTTCCAAATCGCGCGCACCCATTGCCAAACGAACAGGAACACCTTTCAATTCATATTCTGCAAATTTCCAACCTGGTTTCTTATTGTCAGCATTGTCGTATTTCACACTGATGCCACGTTTACGCAAAGCAGTCATAATATTTTCTGCTTTTTCGTTGATGGCATTCAATTGATTTTCATCTTTATAAATAGGAACAATCACAACTTGATATGGTGCCAAATTTGGTGGCAAAACAAGTCCGTTATCGTCGGAATGTGTCATAATGAGCGCACCCATCAAACGAGTAGAAACGCCCCAAGATGTAGCCCAAACAAGTTCTTCTTTGTTTTCTTTGTTGATAAATTTAACATCGAATGCTTTAGCAAAATTCTGACCAAGAAAATGTGATGTACCTGCTTGAAGTGCTTTGCCATCTTGCATCAATGCTTCGATACAGAAAGTTTCTACCGCTCCAGCAAAACGTTCGTTAGCAGATTTAATACCTTTTATTACTGGAATTGCCATAAAATTTTCAGCAAAATCGGCATACACATTCAACATTTTGCGTGCCTCTGCCAATGCTTCGTCGCTTGTAGCGTGAGCAGTGTGTCCTTCTTGCCACAAAAACTCGGCTGTACGAAGGAACAAACGTGTACGCATCTCCCAACGCACCACATTAGCCCATTGATTGCAAAGAATAGGAAGATCGCGGTATGATTGAATCCAATTTTTGTATGTATTCCAAATAATTGTTTCTGATGTTGGACGAACAATAAGTTCTTCTTCCAATTTTGCTTCAGGGTCAACAATCACGCCTTTTCCTGAGGCATCGGTTTTCAAGCGATAGTGTGTTACCACAGCACATTCTTTCGCAAATCCTTCTACGTGCGATGCTTCTTTGCTTAAAAAAGATTTTGGAATGAACAATGGGAAATACGCATTTTGATGACCAGTTTCTTTGAACATACGGTCGAGTTCGTGTTGCATTTTTTCCCAAATTGCATAACCATATGGTTTAATAACCATACAACCACGCACTGCCGATGCTTCTGCTAAATCGGCTTTATTTACCAAATCAATATACCATTGCGAGTAATTTTCGCTACGAGGTGTTAATTCTTTTGCCATTTTATTTTGTTCTAAAATTTCGGTGCAAAATTACTAAACTATTTTGAAGATTTGAAACAATTTAGACAATAGTGCAGACTGAATGTTATTTGTTTATAGCACCGATAATTTCCGTTACCGATGAAAAATTGTGTCTGTCAAGATATTCGTTAATGCCGTCGATAACATTAACTGTCGTTGTTGGGTCGATGAAATTTGCTGTACCAATTTGCACTGCCGTAGCACCTGCCAAAAGGAATTCGATGGCATCGGTGGCACACATAATTCCACCAAGACCTACAACAGGAATTTTAACAGCATTGGCAACTTGCCACACACAACGCAAAGCAATAGGTTTCACGCAAGCACCTGAAAGTCCGCCAGTTACAGTTGAGAGCAATGGTTTTCGACGTTCAGCATCAATAGCCATTCCAAGCAAAGTGTTGATGAGCGAAACAGAATCTGCACCAGCACCTTCTACTGCTTTTGCAATTTCTGCAATGCTCGTAACATTTGGCGAAAGTTTCACCATCAAATGTTTTTTATACACTTTTCTGACATTCGATACTACTTCGGCTGCCATATCTGGCGATGTACCAAAGCCCATTCCACCTTTTTTAACATTCGGACAAGAAATATTCAATTCGATAGACGGAATTTTATCCAACTCATTTATTTTTTCGGCACAACGCACATAATCTTCTATGCACGCACCCGAAACATTTACCAAAACATTGGTATTCAAGTCTTTTATTGTAGGATAAATGTGTTCGATAAAATAATCAACACCTTTGTTTTGCAACCCAACGGCATTCAACATACCCGAAGGAGTTTCTGCCATACGTGGATATGGATTTCCTTCACGCGCATTGAGTGTAGTGCCTTTCACAATGAAACCACCCAAACGATTCAAGTCGATAAAATCTGCATATTCCGTTCCATAACCAAATGTTCCTGACGCCGTAAGTACAGGATTTTTCAATGATAGATTTCCAAGTTTTACTTCCAAATTTGCCATATTCTACCAATTTAATTCGTTAATATCAAAAACTGGACCTTTTTTGCAAACGCATTCATTGCTTTTTTTTGTTTCGGTTACGCAACAAAGACAAGCACCAAGTCCGCAAGCCATTTTATTTTCAAGCGAAACCTCGCAAGCACTATTTGCTTCTGTCGCATATTTAGCAACCGCTTTCATCATCGGCGTTGGACCACAAGTGTAGATGTAATCAAACTTTTTAGCAGACAATACAGAGTGTTGAGTTACGAAACCTTTTTCGCCAAACGAACCGTCTTCGGTTGTTACAAGCACTTCGCCATACTTTGAAAATTCGTCAATCTGCATCAAATCTTCTTTTGTGCGACTTCCTAAAAGGAATGTGATTTTGTTGCCTTTTTCTTTCAAAATTTTTGCCAAATAAAGCAAAGGTGCAACGCCCACGCCACCACCGATAAGAAGCAAATCTTGATTGCTTTTTTCAATAGAAAAACCTCTGTCGCCAAGTGGTAACATAATATTCATTGTCTCGCCCACTTTTAGTTGCGCCATTTTGTTGGTTCCGTTTCCTACAGTTTGTACCAAAAGCCAAAGTTCATTTTGTTCATAATCAACAAAATGAATAGAAATCGGACGACGCAAAAAAACTTTCGGTTCGTTTTCTATTTTCACTTCCACAAATTGTCCAGGAAGCATTTCGGGCAACCATTTGTCCGAAGTAAATTTCATTAAAATGTTTCGCGCATTCAAAAAACGCGATTCTTTCAATGTCAAATCCAATAAATGTTTCATATTTTGTTGGTTTTAATCTATTTTACCACTGTGAATTTTGCAAATTTAAGTAAAAGTTGTCGCATTTGATTGCTTCCAAAATCGACACGAATTTTACAACTATCGCCCTCGCCTTCAATTTCGACAATTGTTCCCGTACCAAATCGCTCGTGGTTAATTTTCATTCCCACTTGAAGTTGGTTGCTTGAATTGGAAAAATTGCCAGTCGAAGGCTTTGAAGAAACATTTTCAATACGCATCATTTTCTTTGGTTTTTCTGTCGCCTTAAATGGTTTGTATGGCTCTTTTTCATCTTCGTTACAATAAGATTTTTCATCATATTCGTGCGAGCGAAAAGAACTATCAAAAATGGAATCGTTTTTCTTGTTTTTCGACCATTTGTATTCTAATGGTAAATCCAAAAATTTTTCATCAATATCCGAAATAAATCTACTTGGCTGATTGAAAGCCATTTGCCCATTACGGAACCGTTGTTTTGCGTAACTTATAATGCAATTTTCTTTGGCACGCGTAATTGCCACATACATCAAACGGCGCTCTTCTTCCAACTCATCGAAAGCGTCGCACGCAGGTAAAAGGTTTTCTTCTACACCAACAATAAACACATCTCTGTATTCCAAACATTTAGAAGCGTGAATTGTCATCAAAGTAACGTGATTGGCATCTGTTTCGCTTTCAGACTTGTCCATATCGCTAAGCAACGATACTTCCGACAAGAAACTTTCAATGCTCATATCGGCATCATCAGTGCCTTCCATTTTGTTTTTGCAAAATTCCATTATGGCACTTTTCAACTCCTCTACGTTCTCTACACGCGCCAAATTTTCAGCATCTTTTTCAATTTTGAGAGCCTCTAAAAATCCTGTTTTATTTATCACATAATCAGCCAACTCGTAAGCATTCAATTCTTCTTTTTTCTGCTGAAAATGCTGAATTTGTTGGGCAAAATCAAATATCTTTTGTTTGGTTGGAATATTCAAATCTACATCATAATTGACAATATTTTTGGCAACTTCAAACAACGATTTCTCATTTTGATTGGCATAAACCACCAATTTTGCAATGGTTGTATCGCCAATTTTACGCGAAGGCACATTCACAATGCGTTTGAACGATTCATCATCTTTTTCGTTCACAATAAGTCTGAGATACGCCAAAACATCTTTTACTTCGCGACGCTGATAGAATGACAATCCACCATAAATTTTGTACGGAATATTTTGATCCATCAAAGCCTCTTCGAACACACGCGACTGTGAATGAGTACGATACAAAATAACCATTTCTTGATATTGATGTAAGCGGTGCAATCGTCGTATTTCATCACTCACCGATTGTGCCTCGTCTCTGTCGGAATAACTGCTCAAAACCTTTATCAGACTACCCTTTTCGTTTTCTGAAAATACGTTTTTGAACAACTGTGCGGTATTTTTCTTTATCAAACTATTGGCGGCATCGACAATATTTTGTGTAGAACGATAATTTTGTTCAAGTCTGAAAATGTGGCAATCCTTAAAATCATCTTGAAATCCCAAAATATTTTGAATGTTTGCCCCACGAAAAGAATAAATACTTTGAGCATCGTCGCCCACTACACAAAGTCGTTTATGCTTGTTTGCCAACTGTTTCACAATGTAACTTTGCACTGTATTTGTATCTTGATACTCATCCACAAGGATATACTTGAACAAATCTTGGTATTTTTCCAACAGGTCGCGATTGTCGCGCAACAAAATGCACATATTTAGCAACAAATCGTCAAAATCCATTGCATCTGCCGCTTTCAAACGCTTATTGTAAATTTGATATATTTGATATATTTCACCTTGACCGTGAAATTTGTCTTCGCGAAGCATTTCGTAATTTCTTGCGTACAAATTTGGTGTTATCAACGCATTTTTTGCACTCGAAATTCGACAAGCAACACCCGTTGCTTTGTATTTTTTATCGTCTAATTTCAACTCTTTTACAATGTTCGAAATCATTTTTTTTGAATCATCGGCATCGTAAATAGAATATTTATTGGAGTAACCTAATCGTTCGGCTTCGGCACGCAATATCTTTGCGAACACCGAATGAAATGTACCTATCCATAAACCCCTCGCAGCGCGATAATCGACTAATTGAGCAATTCGCTCTTTCATTTCGTTTGCTGCTTTGTTTGTGAATGTAAGAGCCAAAATATTATAAGCTGGCAATCCCATTTTTATGAGATACGCTATTTTGTAGGTAATTACACGCGTTTTGCCCGAACCTGCGCCCGCAATTACAAGCGAAGGTCCATCGATGTACTCTACTGCTTCGCGCTGACTATTATTTAATGATGATAACAATTGAGTTAAGAGTTAAAAGTTAAAAGTTTAGGGATTGGGCTATTTGTTAAAATTTTCTAAATTTTCTTTTCCAATCCAAACGCCATTATTTTCGTACAATGATTTGTAAAGAGTACTGCTTTTATGAAAATCGGGATTCAATTCCATTACCTTGTCCCACATTTTTTGTGCATTTTCCTTGTCGCCTTGCATAATATAGAATTCACCTTTTGAATCGTAGAAATTTGCTACTGTTGGATCTTTCTCTATTGCTTTATCTATTAGTTCGTGCGCTTTATTAAAGTCAACAGAAAGTTCTTCGTCGCCATACGCATAGCAGTACGCCAAATCATTGTATGCACTAAAATGACCATTTTCTGCCGCCATAGTAAACCATTTCGCAGCTTTGGCATAACTACACTTCATACCATATTTAGCATAAAAATAACAAACTCCTAATGTGTATTGAGCGTCAGAAGAATTGTTTTTTGCAGCCACTTCCAAAAACGTCATCCCTTGAGATATATCTACATCATAATAGATGCCTTCAAGAAACATCATACCCATTATGTAAATTGCATCTACGTGTCCTTGTTCGGATGCTGCTTCTATATTTGTTGCACCCTCTTCAATATCCGATTTTCCACCAATGCCATACAAACAAAACAATCCGTAGCGATATTGTGCATACACCACATTCATTTCTGCTGCTTTTTTGTAGTACTGACGTGCTTTCTTCAAATCAACATCTACATATTTTCCAACATTGTAGAAAAAACCCAATATATACGTTGAACCTGCGTGACCTTGTTTTGCCGCTTTCGTATAATATTCAAAGGCTTTTTTCAAATTAATTTCTACGCCTTCACCACGTTCGTATGCCAATCCCATATCGTATTGTGCAGTAGCATTACCAGCTTCGGCGGCTTTCCCACTCCAAAACAACGCATCAATATATTGCTCTTTTACAAAGTAATAAGAACCCAAACTGCTTTGGGCTTCAATATCTCCCGCATTTGCACGTTTCATATATTGTGCAAGGTTTTGTTCTGTAATTTCTTGCGCATTGGTCAATACCGCACAAAAACATATTAGAGTCAATATAATTTTTTTCATCTTTTTTTGATTTTTGCTTATCATTTTTTACTGCAAACTATTTAATGTCAATTGCCAATTTCACATTGAATTGTCGTCCTGTCAAGTAATTTGGTACGGCATATTGATGATTGTAAATGTCTGTAACCCAATAATATGAGTTTGTATTTTTCAAATTCAGCAAATTAAACACTTCCAAAGTTAACCATATATTCTGAATGTGTTTCATCGCTTTTTTCTCCATTATTTTATCTTGACTTTTGGTAAGCAAACGCGATGCACCAATATCTACACGACGATAGGCTGGAGCACGGAAAATTGCTTCGTAGCGTTCGCTATTCGGCGGACCAAAAGGCAAACCATCAGCCCAAATAAATTTCAAATGTACTTTGTATTTTGGGTTGTTTGGAAAATAGTCTTGAAAGAAAAGCGTTACGCTATATCGTTGCTCAGATGGTCGTGAAATATACCCTACTTCATTGCCTTTTGCATCTTTGTCGCCTTTCACGTCTTCGCGCGACTGCATCAACGAAAAACCAATCCAAGAATCGCTACCAGGCAACATCTCGCCAAATAATTTAGCATCAAATCCAACAGTGTATCCTTTTGACTCTAAATCGCTGAAATAACGCACTTTTACATTGTCCACTTGATATGGTGTAAGTCTTGGCGCCAATTTATAATACGCCTCCATAGTAAGTTTAAACGGTCGAGAAGCAACTCGAAAATAATAGTCGGAACCAAGTATGAAATGAATGGTTTGTTGCGATTTTATGTCTTTGTTCAAATAGACAATGTTATTACCATTTTCATCAGTTTGTGTACATCTCAACTCTTTGTAAAATGGTGCTTGATAATATAGACCTGTAGCAAATCGAAAATTCCAATTCGCCTTCCAATCTGGCATATAACTCACTGATGCACGAGGACTGACAATTGTCTCGTCGTTAAAATTCCAATGACTGATGCGCACGCCTGCCGTAGCGGTAAGCGTTCCTTTGTCAAAAGAATACTGATAGCGGTCTTGTACAAAGCCCATCACTCTGCAAGAAGATAACTGATTGTCCGACTTTAAGTTATAATACAAATTCACATTTTCGCCATTGTACGGCATAGAGTAACCTGCAGAATCTCGCATCTCCCACTCACTTATTTTGTCAGTTATGTCTTCATACTGCGCAGATACGCCCCAACTCAATTTATTGTTGTCTTTTTTCCATTCGCCATTGTGAGCAATGGAAGCAACTGTGGCATTAAGTGAATTTCGCGCGTGTTCGTGATAACTACCAATTCCAAGCGATTCGCCCTCGTCGCCCGTAGCCAAAAGTTCGCTCAACCAATATTCACCAGAAATATCGTAAGTTTCTCGTTCGTCGGTATTGAAAACCGAAGCCGTAAGACCAAGTTTCACATTATCAAGTTTATAATTGGCAGTGAGTGCACCAAATGTGGTACGAAACAAATCGCGTTCTTTTCCGTCGAAATAAACGGTAAACGACTTTGCGTCGTCCATTGTACCAAAAGATGTAGAACGATCTTCGGGAATAAAACGATAACTATTTTGCGAAAAGTTGCCAAGAAACGAAAGTTCAAATTTGTCTGTCGGTGTATAACTCAAATAGGTTTGAAAATCAACGAAATTCGGGTCGTATTCACCATTTACATCAAGCGAACCGAGCAAATAGCGCGATGTTTTGTAACGAATGCCATAAATTTGCGAGAATTTCTTGCTACTTGCGCCAACGTGTGCCGAAGCACCGAGCAAACTCACTGCTCCTGAAGCCTCGAAAGAGGCTGGTTTTTTGTATTTTATATCGAGCACCGACGACATTTTGTCGCCATATTGAGCATCGAAACCTCCCGAAGAGAATGAAACGCCTTCCACCAAATCGGTATTCACAAAACTCAAGCCTTCTTGCTGACCAGAACGAATAAGCAACGGACGATAAATTTCGATGCCGTTTACATACACCATATTCTCGTCGTAACTTCCACCACGCACCGAATACTGCGTACTCAACTCATTGTTAGAATTGACTCCAGCAAATGTTGTAAGCAAATTTTCAATACCACCCGAAGGACCTGTTACTAAATGAATATCACTCACATCAATAGACTCGCTACTAGATGTTTGTCGGCGAAACTCACGAACTTCTACAGCAGAAAGTTCTTCGGAATTTTGTTCCATTCGCACGTTTTTTTGCAGTGTGCCTTGAGATTGTTTCAACTCAAAAATTTGTGTCAAATATCCCAAATATGAAAACTCAAGTGTATCGCCTTTTGATATTTCTATACTATAATAACCTTTTTCGTTGGTAATTGTACCATCAGTTGCTCCTAAAACCGAAATGTTTACGTATGCCATTGGTTCTTTGTTCTCGTCGGTAATGTAACCATACACACGCACCTTGGCGTTCGCAGCCAATGAGCAAAAAAGCAATATGAGATATATGAAAAATTTTCGTGTCATTATCTTGCAAAGATAATTATTTAGAACGATGAATTTCGATTTTATCTTCACGAATTATCAACAAGAAATTCAAGAAATTCTTATGGCACGCAAAAAAAGAAGTCCGCCACAAATTGTAGCGAACTTCTCCAACAAATATGATTATGAAAAAAAATGAAATTATCCTACGTGAATATTGTCGTTTACGAGTTTCATAATTTTCTCGGTATCATTGCCGAGTTCAGCACGAAGATTGCTATCGTTGAAGTTATTCAAATATTTAATCATAAAATCAACGATATTTTCAGAGAACACACCTTTTGAAGTGTAAATTTCGCGGTCTGATTGCAATTCTTTTGCAGCAGCCACACAAGAGTCTGGCAATTGTTCCAAAGATTCTTGCAATTTTTTGTTGTTATCATCGTGAATGTTTACACCAAGACCAACAAAAGTTTTTTCTGCAATTTCGAGTGCATTTGGCAATTCAAATCCGTGACGAGCAGCAGCACAAAGAGCAGCCATCAACAAGTAAATGTCGGCGCAACCATCAGAAGCACGCCATTCGAAAGTTTGTTTTTCGCTGAAATCTTTTCCTGAAGGTTTTTCAAGAGGATTGCAGTCAGCAGACATATCTTTGCCATTGTTAATCCAACCAAGAGGCACGCGAACCAACGCACTGCGGTTCGAGAACGACCAACAAAGTGATGTAGGTGCTTCTTGATGAGGAACAAGACGCATAAACGAAAGTGGATTAGGATTTCC
>DCHK01000061.1:22344-22595 GCA_002315615.1 Bacteroidales bacterium UBA1754
GTAAGTTCGCCGTTTTTAACCATAACAGACTTGCCGTCTTTCGAGAATTTGCAGTGAACGTGCAAACCAGAACCTGCTTTACCAACAGTGATTTTTGGAGCAAATGTAAGGGTTACACCATATTGATATGCCAATTGACGCATAATCCATTTTGCTACAACAAGTTGATCGGCAGCATCTTCAATGTTAGTTGGCAAAAATTCAATTTCGTTTTGTTCGTAAATTTTACCATCGTATGTAAAGTTACCAAC
>DCHK01000061.1:22706-23922 GCA_002315615.1 Bacteroidales bacterium UBA1754
GGCACAGGATAAAGTTCTTCTGCGTCAGCAATAATGTAATATTCCAATTCGCCCATTGTTTCCATTTGCAAACCAGTAGATTCTGTGAAAGCACGGCTCGCTTTGCGAAGAATATATTCAGGTGAACTTTCGAAAGGTTCGCCATCACGATTGTAGAACGAACAAAGAATGTCAACTGTAGGAACTTCTGTAAAAGGATTTACGAATGCTGTGCGATATTTTGGCATTACATACAAGTCGCTCTTTCCTGCTTCTACAAATGGGAAAAGACTTGAACCATCGACACGCTCACCTGCCGAAAGGATATTTTCCAAATGTTCTGCACTATGAATGACGAAATTCAATGTTTTGAGTTTTCCGTCCCAACCGCAATAATGGAAGTTGATAAACTTGATTTCGTTCTCTTCGCAGAATTTAATAATGTCTGCGCGAGTGAATTCTGATGCAGGTTTTTCGAGAAATTGCACCAAAAGATTTGGATTCATGGCAATTTTTTTGTCCATAGAATAAATGAAATTAAATTGTTTTTTTTCTGGTTGCAAATTTAAGAAAAAGTAAAAAAATATTTTTACATATCAGAAAAAAATTATGAACAAAATAAAATATCAATTTCAAATTGTAAGAAATTTGTTGAAAACAAAACGAATTTATAAACAAAATACGCTTGTTACATTTCACTTATTTTACTTACCTTTGTATGACGATGATATTGAATAAAATTTCCATATTAAACTACAAAAATATACTGCAAGCAGAACTTAATTTTTCTCCAAAAATTAACTGCTTTATCGGTAACAATGGCGTTGGCAAAACCAATGTGCTCGATGCTGTGTATTACCTTTCGTTTTGTAAAAGTCATTCAAATCTTATTGACAACCAAAACATCAATCACGATAGCGAATTTTTTGTACTCGATGGAAATTATTCTAAAAACAACACCGACGAAAACGTGTATTGCGCACTGAAACGCCGACAAAAAAAGGTTTTCAAACGCAATAAAAAAGAATACGAAAAACTATCAGACCACATTGGTCAATTTCCGTTGGTACTCATTTCGCCAGATGATATTTCGCTCATCAACGAAGGAAGCGAAGACCGCAGAAAATTTATTGATGGTGTCATTGCACAGTACGATTTGGAATATCTGACTGCCCTACTGCGTTACAATAAATCATTGCAACAAAGAAACGCACTACTGAAAGACGAAAAAGCATCA
>DCHK01000061.1:24029-24465 GCA_002315615.1 Bacteroidales bacterium UBA1754
ATTTTTCAGCAATACTACGAGGCAATTTCGCAAAACAAAGAGAAAGTGAATTTAGAATACGAATCGCAACTTTTTCGTAGCGAAAATTTGAAAGAACTACTGCAAGAAACGCACGAACGCGACCGAATTTTAGGTTACACATCGAGGGGAATACACAAAGATGACCTTGCAATGTCGCTCGGCGATTTGCCTATAAAACGCGTTGGAAGTCAAGGACAAAACAAAACATACTTGATTGCACTGAAATTTGCACAATTCGATTTTTTGAAACGCATTCATAACGAGAAACCAATACTTTTGCTCGACGATATTTTTGACAAACTTGACTCCGAACGAGTGAAACAAATAATGAAACTTGTAGCCGACGACCGATTTGGACAAATTTTCATAACCGACACAAACAGAAAAAATCTCGATGAAATATTGCAAGGTTTAG
>DCHK01000061.1:24562-28240 GCA_002315615.1 Bacteroidales bacterium UBA1754
GGAAGCAATTCTTAATCATCGACCGAATGGGAGATAATTTTGAACCGAAGGTCATTGAGCGAAGCGAAATAATTAAGAATCATCGACAAAAGGAAAGTATTTAAAAATTTACTCTAAACTCTAAACTATTCACTTTTAACTTTTAACTCTTAACTATTCACTATATACATGCAACGCAAAGAAACACTATCGCTCGGCGATGTATTAAGAAAATTCATAAAAGAACAGCACCTCGATATAAAAATAAACGAAACAAAAGTTCTAACTGCCGTTGACGAAGTTTTCGGCAAACATTTGTCGTCGTACATTACCAAGAAAAGCATTTATCAAAAAACGCTTTTTATCAGCGTAAACTCTTCGATTGTACGCAACGAAATGATGATGATGAGGCAACAAATGGTAAAATTGCTTAATGACAAAGTGGGCGAAGATGTGATAAAAGATATTATTGTAAAATGATAACTAATTGAATATAAACAAATAATAAAATCACTTCGACATTCTTTTAGAAAATTAGCAAAAAAAACTGCAAAAAGTATTTGTCTATTTCAAAATAATCATCTACTTTTGCATTCACAAAAACGCTTCAATAGCTCAGTTGGTTAGAGCACATGACTGTTAATCATGGGGTCGTTGGTTCAAGCCCATCTTGAAGCGCAAAAAGCGAAATCCTTTCGGGTTTCGCTTTTTTGTTGTGTTTTCCAATCTTTTATCCAAAAACCAATTCGTTGTTCACGCAATCTATTTGTATTGGTTTGTCGGTTGAAACTTGGCGAGCAATTATTTTTTTGCTCAACTCGTTGAGAATACAACGCTGAATGACACGCTTTACAGGACGAGCACCAAACTCTGGATCGTAACCTTCGGTAGCCAAAAATTCCAATGCAGAAGGCGTAAGTTTCAACTCTACGCCATTTGTTTTCAACTGTTTGTTGATATGCTCAAACTGCAACGAAACAATTTGTTCTATCTCCTTCTTATTCAATGGAGTAAACATAATCAATTCGTCAATACGGTTCAAAAACTCAGGGCGAATGGTTTGTTTCATCAATTCAAGAACTTGCATTCGTGTCTTTTCTACCAATTCTTCACGATTGTTTTCATTCAGTTTTTCAAAATTTTCTCGTATCAATTGAGAGCCAAGATTTGACGTCATAATAATAATCGTATTTTTGAAATTTACTGTACGACCTTTGTTGTCAGTCAAACGACCATCGTCCAAAACTTGCAACAAGACATTAAACACATCAGGATGCGCTTTCTCAATTTCGTCAAACAAAACTACACTGTAAGGTTTTCGGCGAATGGCTTCGGTAAGTTGACCACCCTCATCATAACCAACATATCCAGGAGGCGCTCCAATCAAACGTGTAGCACTGAATTTTTCTTGATATTCGCTCATATCAATACGCGTCATCATATTTTCGTCATCGAACAAATACTCTGCCAATGCTTTTGCCAACTCGGTTTTACCAACACCCGTTGTACCCATAAAAATGAATGAACCAATCGGACGTTTTGGGTCTTGCAGTCCTGCACGCGAACGACGCACAGCATCTGAAATTGCAGCAATTGCCTCATCTTGACCGACAACGCGTTTGTGCAATTCATCTTCCAAATGCAACAATTTATCTTGCTCGCTTTGCATCATTTTGGTAATAGGAATTCCTGTCCAACGACTTACAACTTCTGCAATATCATCAGCATCGACTTCCTCTTTAATCATAGCATTTCCGCCTTGCATTTCAGCCAATTTTTTCTGACATTCAGTCATTTCCGACTCGGCAGATTTTATTTTTCCATAACGAATTTCTGCCACTTTTCCGTAATCGCCATCACGCTCGGCACGGTCGGCTTCGTACTTATATTGCTCAATATCAATTTTAAGTTGCTGAATTTTGTCTATTACAGATTTTTCATTGTTCCATTTGGTACGCATCTCATCGCTTTGCGATTTCAAATCGGCAATTTCCTTGCTCAATTGCTCCAATTTCACCTTATCGTTTTCACGTTTAATCGCTTCGCGTTCAATTTCGAGTTGCTTGATATTACGCTCCACCACATCCAATTCTTCTGGCACAGAATCGACTTCCAACCTAAGTTTTGCAGCCGCTTCATCCATCAAGTCGATGGCTTTATCAGGCAGAAAACGATCTGAAATATAACGGTCTGACAATTCTACGGCAGCAATAATTGCATCATCTTTAATACGCACTTTGTGATGATTTTCGTAACGCTCTTTCAAACCACGCAAAATAGAAATGGTGCTTGCTGTATCTGGTTCGT
This sequence comes from Bacteroidales bacterium UBA1754, assembly GCA_002315615.1. Taxonomy (GTDB): domain Bacteria; phylum Bacteroidota; class Bacteroidia; order Bacteroidales; family Paludibacteraceae; genus UBA1754. Next base: position 26,849 of record DCHK01000061.1, read on the forward strand.
CAACCATCACAGTTTGGAAACGACGCTCAAGTGCTTTATCTTTTTCAAAATATTTTTGATATTCGTCCAAAGTGGTAGCACCAATGCTACGCAACTCGCCACGTGCCAATGCTGGTTTCAAAATATTGGCGGCATCCATTGCACCTTCGCTTTTTCCTGCGCCTACCAATGTATGAATTTCATCAATAAAAAGAATAATTTCACCATCTGCTTTTATCACTTCATTTACAACAGATTTCAATCGTTCTTCGAACTCACCTTTATACTTAGCACCTGCAATGAGCGCACCCATATCGAGCGAGAAAATTTGTTTTGATTTCAAATTTTCAGGCACATCGCCACGCACAATACGATGAGCCAAACCTTCTGCAATGGCTGTTTTACCAGTTCCTGGTTCGCCAATAAGAATTGGATTGTTCTTTGTACGACGACTCAAAATTTGCAACACACGACGAATTTCTTCATCACGACCAATTACGGGGTCGAGTTTTCCACTACGAGCGCGTTCGTTCAAGTTGATGGCATATTTTTCAAGCGACTGATAAGTTTCTTCTGCCGAAGCATTGTTCACTTTTTCGCCTTTACGCAATTCTTTCATTGCATTTTTCAATGCTTTTTCGGCAATTCCCGCATCGCGCAAAGCATCGGAAAGAGAATTTTTCTCGGCAACCAATGCCAATAGAATATACTCTAACGATACATACTCGTTGCCATCATCTCTTGATAGATTTTCAGCCTTCAAAAGCACACTGTTCGCCTCTCTGCTAAGATATGGTTCGCCACCTTGCACTTTTGGCTCTGACTCCATCATTTTTTGTGCAACGCTTTTCAGATTTTTAGCATTTACCTCAAGTTTATTGAAAAGAAAATTCAGCACGTTCTCGCCTACATTGAACAAACTCAATAGCAAATGCGAAGCAACAATAGACTGATTGCCATTTTGCTGCGCCAAGTTAACAGCACCTTGTACCGCTTCTTGACCTTTGATTGTGAATTTTTCGAAGTTCATAATTTTACTCCTTTCTAATTATTTTTGTTGTTTACACAATCTTCTTCAAAACACTTGCCAAACTGTATTTTATGCCAAAATGACACAATTTTATTTATAAATCGGCAATTATGGCAGAAAAAAAGATTTCATACGGACATATAGATTTGATTTTATTTTATATCTTTGAGAAACGTATAAAATTACACAACTATGATAGCTGACAAGATAAAACTCTACAATGCGCAAAACAATGTGCAAGTGAAATTGAAAGCCGTTTTTTTCGATATGGACGGCGTGATATACGATTCTATGCCCTATCACGCAGAAGCTTGGATAAAAGCATTAGCACATTTTGGTGCAACTTTCACACCAATGGAAGTGTATCAAAACGAAGGTCGCAC
>DCHK01000066.1 GCA_002315615.1 Bacteroidales bacterium UBA1754
TTTATTTCAATCATATAGTGTATATTTGCAGTGCGAACCCATGCTGTGGGTATGTCATTCACAGGACGGGGCGCACGACATAATTAAGGCGTTTACTTCAAGCGCTTTGTTCTTGGCCATACAGAATCTGGAAAATTCAAATTTCAGTCAAGACGAAGCAAAGAGTAGATGTCCTACGGGTGCTATTATAAGCGCTTGCACTTGTGCAAGTGCCTTTTATGTGCATACAGCGTGGGCTTCTGCGATTTGCTCGTTCTACTGAAATGGGCAATCCAGAGCCTTGTATGGCGGAACGAGTAAATGCGAGTCCCGCTTTTTTTATGTCTGGTTTTGAAGAAAATTCAAACTTGACATAAGATGTTTAAAAAACTGTACAAAAAACTTTTGTCAAGCCGATGGGAAGTTGGCTTTCCACATCAAAGCTTGGCAGACATTGTTTCAGGGAAACCCATCACCATTCAATGGGTAAAAAATCCCTATAAAGGTCATTGGTTTGCCGACCCTTTCGTTTTAGACGTAACCGAAGATGAAATTTATTTGTTGGTAGAAGATATGCCAACACCACAAATTAAAGCCACTCTTTCTAAACTAACCATTTCTCGCAAAACGTACAACATTACAAAACGTGAAGTCGTTTTGGACTTGCCTACACATTTGAGTTTCCCAAATATATTAAGATACAATGGGAAAATATATGTTTATCCCGAAAATGTTTATGGTGGAAAATTAAATATTTACGAATACGATTCTGCTCAAAACAAATTGGTTTTTTGTGCCACACTATTAGATGAAGAAGTGTGGGATTCTGTCATTACAGATTTTTGGGGCGAACCACTTTTATTCACGTCTCGGCAAGATGATTACCATCTTGATATATACAAGTGGAATGAAGAAAAGAAAACATTTACATATTGGCAATCGGTGGAGTCGGAACACAGAAATATGCGAATGGCAGGACAACTATTTAAAATTGGTGACAAAATCTATTGCCCATCTCAAAACAGCGATAGAAACTATGGTAACGCCACCGAAATAAAAGAGGTATATTTCGAAAACGAAAAATTCTCTTTTAAAACTATCAGAACTTTAAAATCCTCACATCCATCGCTCAAAGAAGGAATGCACACGCTCAACGAGTACAAAGGCGTGGTAGTGATAGATGTGATAGGATATAACTATCCAATAATTAATAAATGCATAAAAATATTTCGTAAGACAAAATAAAAATAATTATGAAAATAGGTGAGGTAAAATCATACAAACACATTGTAATAGCATATGGCGATGATAATTCTCTAGGAGTAATTCGTAGCCTAGGTGAGTTGGGTATTTGTCCCATTGTTATATTAATAGATTGCCCAAATAAATGCTTAATAACAAAATGTAAATATTGTGGGCAAATTATTACTATTTCTGATGAAAGTGAGCTAATCGGGGTTCTGAAATCACTAATTTTTGAACAGAAGGCATTCGTATATAATGGTAGTGACCTATTTGAAACTATACTAGATAACCATTATGATGAGTTAATAGAATATTTCTATTTTTTCAATGCTGGAGGCAATGGTAAGGTTTCTTTTTATATGGATAAGAAAAATATTTGTTCCATAGCTGAAGAATGTGGTTTTAATGTGCCTAAAAATGAACGTGTTAACGTAGGTGAACTCCCAAAAACACTTAGATATCCAGTATTCACTAAAACGATTGCCCCATATCTACAGGGATGGAAACGAGATGTGGGTATTTACTATAATGAACAAGAGTTGCTTGAAGCTTACAAATGGTACGTCAGTGAGCAGATGTTGTTGCAGGAGTACATTAATAAAACATATGATTATACAATTCAGGGCATTTCTATTAATGGAGGTGAAGATGTGTTTGTTCCATATATAAACAGATATTTACGTTTTACTTCAACAACATTTGGTGGATATTTGAGATATGAACCATTAAAGGATACTGAACTAATCAATAAGATTAAGCTCTTGATGAAAAGAATAGGATATTCAGGAGTGTTTGGCATTGACTTTATTGATGATGCAGAAGGGAATAGATGGTTTTTGGAGGTGAATTTTAGATTCGATGCCGCAAACTATGCCATTCATTATGCAGGAGTTAATCTTCCTACGTTATGGGCTATATCTACTTTGTCTGGGAAAATTGATTTAAAAGACGTAAAAAACATCGACCATAACTTTTATGTTATGAATGAAATGGTTGATATAAAATTCGCAAGAAAAGTTGGCATATTTAAATGGTTAAAACAGTTCTTTTCGGCAGATTGTTATTACTTGTGGAACAAGAAAGATATAAAACCCGTTTTTGCGTATTGGTACAACAAAATAAAAAGAAAACTGATAAAATAAAAAAATGAAAGCAATTGTAGTAGGTAGTGATGGTCAAAATACAGTTGGAGTTATCCAATGCTTAGGAAGAGAAGGTATAACAGTTTTTGCGTATCTTTTTTCCGAAGACACAGGAATAGTTTCAAGCAGTAAATATGTAAAAAAAACATTCTTTTCAGAAACCATCTCTGAATGTATTAACCAATTAATAATTGATGGCAGAGAACAAACAAATAAGATTCCTATTGTTGCATGTAGTGATATTGTTGCTTCTCAATTAGAAATTAATAAAAACGAACTGTGCAAATACTATATTTTTGAGCACACAACGAGTGAATATACTATTAATGAAGTGCTTAATAAACCTATACAACTAAAAATTGCAAAAGAGAGCGGATTTATGGTACCATCCTTCTATGATAATGCTGACGAGCAAGGGAATGGGATACATTTCCCTTGTATCATTAAACCAATGATTAGCAAGGAAGGTAGTAAATCTGATTTAAGAGTCTGCTACGATTTGAAAACTTATCTCAGTAATTTATCTTCTTTGAAATACACTAAAAAGTATATCGTTGAACAATATATTGAAAGAGACTACGAAATTAGCATTATTGGGTGTGGTCTATCAAACGGAGATTGTCTCATTCCCGCAATTGAATATAAATTGACACTATATCCTCTGTACACAGGTTTAGAATGCCTTGCCAAAATCGAGGAATTCAAAGATGCAAAACTTATTGATTGTATCAAAAAATTCATTAAACGTATCGGATACGTTGGATTATTTTCTATCGAAATGATGCATAGTAAAACTGATGGAGAATATTATTTCACAGAAATAAATCCTCGAAATGATGGCGCTAATAGTTTTATTTTAAAATACGGAGTGAATTTACCAATGGCACATGTGATGGACTTATTAGGAACAGAATATAATTGGAATGCACAAAAGAAAAAACCAGGTTACTATATTTGGGATATACACCACTTAAAATCCTTTGTTCATAAAGATATCAGCATAAAACAATGGATTTCAGAAATAGTAAAATCAAAAGGATTTTTAATGTTTGATATTCATGATATGAAGCCATTCTTCAAACAATATACTAATTGGCTAAATCGTAAAATATAAATTAATTTTTACTTCAAAAATGAGGTCAACCGCACAAAACTTTTTAAGATTTTTGGAATCGATTCCGTAAATCTTATAAGATATTTGGATTCAATTCCGAAAAACTTATAAGATTTTTGGAAAGTAAAAATAATCTTGTACCTTTGCTTTGAATAATCATTCATAATCAACAACATGATAGAAAGGATATTACAAAGCAAAATAACTTCTTTTCTGAATAAAGGAAAAGCAATTGTTATTGTTGGAGCCAGACAAGTGGGAAAGTCCACATTGCTGAATAGTCTTTTTGAAAAGACCGATAATGTGCTATGGTTAACAGGCGATGAAGTGGATGTGGTTAATTTGTTTGAAAATATCACTTCCACAAGGCTCAAGGCTCTGATTGGCAAAAACAACATCGTAATTATTGACGAGGCACAATTGATTCCAAATATTGGAAGAAAATTAAAGTTGATAACCGATTACATTAAAAATGTTCAATTGGTTGTAACAGGAAGCAGCGCTTTTGAACTCGCCAATAAATTGAACGAGCCTCTGACCGGAAGAAAATGCGAGTTTAAAATGTATCCTTTAACTTTTATGGAAATGATTAACCACACCTCGCTACTCGAAGAAAAACGGATGATACCACATAGAATGATATATGGCTATTATCCAGAAGTTGTATCTAACCCTGGTAACGAGCAAAACATACTAAAGGAACTATCGAATAGCTATTTGTATAAAGATATTTTTCAATTAGACAATATTGCAAAACCCGAAAAATTAGTAACCTTACTTCAAGCACTTTCTCATCAAATCGGACAACAGGTTTCGTATAACGAAATAGGTCAATTGGTTGGTTTGGACTCAAAAACTGTAGAAAAATACATCGATGCGTTAGAAAAATGTTATGTAGTTTTCCGTTTAGGAAGTTTTTCTCGAAATCTTCGTAATGAGTTGAAATTCAGTCGAAAAATTTATTTTTGGGATATGGGTATCCGTAATGCTGTAATTGGCAACTTTTCTCATATTGAAAACCGTATGGATGTTGGTGCAATATGGGAAAATTTTGTAATTGCAGAACGAATGAAGTTGCATAGTTATCAAAATGTGTTTACAAACCATTGGTTTTGGCGAACCCAACAACAAAAAGAAATTGATTTTATAGAAGAAGTGGACGGCATACTAAGCGCCTACGAATTTAAATGGAATGCAAAGAAAAAAACTACTAAATGCCCTGAATCTTTCCGCAAAAGCTACCCCAATGCCATATTCTCGGTTATTACCGAAGATAATGTGGAAGATTTTTTGCTCAGTGAGTGAGATGATTCGCAAATCTACAAAAATTCTCTACCTTATCCTCCACCTCAACAATAAGGTAAGGTCGGTTCGATGATTGCCGTCGATTTGTTCGAGGGAGGAGCCAATGGTTTCACGATCGATGTATTTGGTATATGCCATTTTGAAAGCACACGAAAATCCACTTTTCAATTTTGCAGAAAGATTTAAGCAAATGCGATTGCCTTTTCCATAGAGTGATGGCACGGAGAAAACATACAATACATCTTTCTCGTAAAAATAGATTCGATTGGCATAATTTGGTGCATCGAAAAATACATAATGAACATTTACCGAAAATGGCGAATGTGGAACGACTGCCCCAATATTTTGCTCGATGGCAAAACCCGAAGACATTGCACCTTTTTCGCTTTCTGTGCGATTCCACTCTACCGTGTTTTGAAATTTCACATTCTCGCCAATGCCATATTTTAAGACATATTTACACGAATGTTTACCATACGGCGAAAGGTACGTAATACCACTTTCGGTGGTATTCTTTTCGTTCTCTTTGTACTTGTACCGAAGGTACATCGACAAATTATCTTTTGGTGTGAAATCTACTTGCACCAATGCGTCGTTACCTTCTGACGACATTGCCACACCACTCTTGAACCACGGAAAACGAAATGCATCATAATAGGCAGAAAAACGGAAATGTCCGAACGGCAAAACTTCGGCACCCACATAAAAACCCGATTCGTTGCAAGGTGAAGAATTTTCGCCAAAAGAATTGCCATACCACGCCTGATATTTTTCGGAATAATATCGTTGAATTGCTATAAAACGAACGCGCGAAATTGGCGAAAAAAACATTCCGTTGAGCGTAGCCATAGCATTGTGACTAAACGAAAAAGCAGTTTCTCCAAAAAATTTCCACTTCGGCATATTCACTGCATAATTTGCCGAGACATTAAACTGCCGTTTGCCCGAAAAATAATATTGATTGTAGTAATTGCTTGTCGGTACTAAAGAGTCTGCCAACAAAACGCCTACCGCAGTTATTCCTCCTTGAAAAACTCCTTTCTGAAAATTGAAATTCGCACCACCAACTTGTTGCCTCAACACATTCTTTTTGCCCATTTCCAATTCCGTACGATGATAGCCGTCGGTTTTGATAGATGAAAAATTATCTGTTCCTACAATTGGCGTGGCATCCAACTTTTTGTTTGAATAGAATGCCGAGAAATGCAGATTTCTTTTGATTGCGAATGTAGCGCCCACGCCACGAAAAAAACGATATTCGTTACTCGAAGCAGAACGACTCAAGCCCGAAGATTTAGGCAAAACATTCAATACATACGACGATTTCCCCATCGAGAAATTTGTGTTCAACACCAATCCATACCCAAACGAAGCACTAAAATTGCCCACCACAATTTTATCGAGTTTCCACAAGTTATTCAGTTGCAAATATGGCGCATAATAGTCGAAACCTTTTTGATGAGAATTCCAAAATGGCTCGCCTGCATCTTTTTCCATCGTTATACCAAAAATCAACTTGTTTTTTGCATCGAAAGAATAACGTACAGTTTGGGCAATTGGACCACCAAGATAACTTTTGTTTGGATTTTTTTGCAATGTTTCTTCGTCCACATTTTTATATCCTGCACGTCGCTCTACAGTATAATTTGTTTTGGAATAGATTTCGTGAACACCATTTTTCAAATAATCACCTACAGAAAAAGTATCAATTTGTGCCGAATTGTTAATTTCTGCAAATAATAAAAGTGTTTTTATTGTCTGCTCGTCAAAACCATCAATCACACTCAATTCGTACACCGAAAGAAATGGTTTGTAGGTATATTGATAATACATAAAATTTTCAATCTGCTCTTCAGAAAGGAAATAGAGTTCGCTCAACTGCTCTTTTGTAACAGTATTAAGATTCAACTTATTTTGCGAAAGCGACACAAAATTTTCGTACAGAAAACTGAAATCTTCATCCTCGCGACTCTCGGCAATTTGTTCTACAATATTCTCGATGTGCGATGGCAAATCTTCCTCTTGCGCCGAAAGCATAAAAGGAAAAATAAGCAAAAAAGTGCAACGTAGAAATTTCATTTCAGCGTGTAGGTTAGTGCCATTTCAGGAATTACGCCAAGTTTTGAATGAACTTTGAAATTTGCATCGAGCGAAACACCTTTTATCGAAAACTTGCAACCTGCCGAAGGCATAATTACGCCCTCTTTCAGGCAAGCCACTTTCACACCAAAAGCATCGTAAATATTGTATGCCACTTCGGCAGAAAAGTCAAAATCTCGAAAAATATCTTTCTCGCACTGAATAGATGTAACCACTTTTGGTGTAAACCAATAAGACAATCCTAATGCAAAAACCGAAGGAATTTCTTTTTTCAATCCGTCAGTCTCAATTTTTGTCTGCACAGGGTTAAATGCCTGAAAACCAATATAAAGATGATTGATTGGTTCAACCATCATTCCCACTTGCACAATAAATTTCCCATCGCTACCCGAAAGCGAAGAATAATGAACTGCATAATAGTCTGCTTGCACCGAAAGCGCAAAACGCTTACCAATTTTTCGTGCCAACGAAACGGCATAAAGTTGCTCGTGATAGTCGAGAAAACCGTATTGAACAAACGATGCACCAATATTTATCGCTTTTGTGCCGATTGCCATTTGCGCACCAGCAGTAGAAAATTCCTTTACTCCAAAACGATTCTGATAATTTGCCGAAACCTCAAACTTTTCGATGTACGAAAGCGATGCACAGTTTTCCCACGGACTGAAAACATCGTTTCGCGAAACGCCCGCACTTGTACGTGCATCGGGGAAAGATATTTGTGCGGATATAATTTGTAAGAACGAACTTGAAATTACAAATACAAGTAGTATTTTCTTCACTATTATAAATTTTGGGCACGAAATTACAAAAAGATTGCAAGAAAAATCATTTTTCCTATAAACTATTTTGCAGAAATGAAAAAAGCGAGTACCTTTGCCGAACATTTTTAATCATTATACACTATGTACTTAACAAAAGAAGCAAAAGAAGAAATCTTTGCGAAGTACGGAAAGTCTAATACTGACACGGGTTCATCTGAATCGCAGATTGCATTATTTTCGTTCCGTATCGCAAATTTGACTGAACATTTGAAGTCAAATAAAAAGGATTATAGCACTTCAAGAGCCCTTAAAACTTTAGTAGGAAAACGCCGTCGCGTGCTCGACTACTTAAAAGAGAAAGATATCGAAAGATATCGTGCAATTATCAAAGAATTGGGCATCAGAAAGTAAAAAAGTTAAAAAAGCGGGGATTCTTGAAATTCTCGCTTTTTTGTTCTTTTCTCCCTCCACTTAATTTATCAAATTTATTATGCTTAACCATCTTTCCGAAAATACACAATGGGTGATTTTTGGAGTTATCGTAGTTTTACTACTTGCACTCGATTTGTTTGCCCACCGCAAAGATAAAGTACAATCTATCAAAGTATCGGTACTTTGGACATTGTTTTGGATATCTTTGGCACTTCTTTTCAACCTTTTTGTTTTGTATGAAGATGGTAGCAAGAATGCTGTAGATTATCTGACTGCCTATTTATTGGAGAAATCGTTGAGTATCGACAATATATTTGTATTTATACTGATATTTGGCTATTTCAAAATATTCCCTTCGCACCAACACCGAGTTTTGTTTTGGGGCATTATTGGAGCATTGGCGCTACGCGCATTATTCCTATTTTTGGGAGTAGAAATTTTGACAAAATTCAGTTGGGTGATGTACATTTTTGGTGGTTTCTTGGTTTATTCTGGTATCAATATGATATTCAAGAAAAGCGATGAAGAATTCGACCCTAATAAAAATATTATGGTTCGCATCGCACGAAAAATGTTCAAGGTGAGCGACCAACAAGATGTGCCACATTTCTTTGTTAGAGAAAATGGCGAATTGAAAATGACCTCTCTTTTCCTTTGCTTGTTGTGCATAGAGGCGTCTGATTTAATTTTTGCAGTAGATTCCATTCCTGCGGTGCTTTCTGTTTCGCAAGATATGTTTATCGTTTATACTTCAAACATATTTGCCATTCTCGGTCTGCGTTCATTGTATTTTGTACTGAATGGTGTGATGACTTCTTTCTACTATTTGAAATACGCTTTGGCAGGAATATTATCTTTCATTGGTTTGAAAATGATATTCAACGAAATTTGCAAAATGACTGGATACGATATGGAAATATCAAATGTCTCTTCTTTGATTATTATCATAGTATTTGTAAGCGTAGCCATCATTGCATCTATTGTTCGTAAAAAACGTATCATTCAGTAATGCGACTTTTTTCCGACACCAAACGAAAAGCATTTATAGAAGGAATAAAAGATAGTATCCCCATCGGTTTGGGATATTTTGCAGTTTCTTTCCCATTGGGCATTATTGCACGAAACGCAGGACTTTGTCCTACGCAAGGTTTTTTATCTGGCATACTCAACCACGCATCTGCAGGCGAATACGCGCTTTTTACCTCGGTACAACACACAGCCACCTATTTGGAGGTGATGATACTCACTTTGGTCATCAACGCCAGATATATGCTTATGAGTTGCTCGATGAGTCAAATGCTACGACCCAAAACACCTTTTTTGCATCGCATTTTATTAGGTTTCGGCATTACTGATGAGATTTTTGGCATTACCGTAAGACGTGGAGGCTACATTATGCCCTATTACAACTACGGAGCAATGTTTTTTGCTATTCCGCTATGGGGATTAGGCATATTATGCGGAACATTGGCAGGAAATAGTTTGCCAGAAAGCGTAGTAAACGCTATGGCAGTGGCATTGTACGGAATGTTTATTGCTATTATTTTTCCACCTGCCAAAAAGGACAAAACCATTGCAACGCTTATAATCGTAAGTTTTGCCTTGAGTTTTTTGTGTAGCATCGCACCTTTCGTAAAAGAACTGACAGACGGCACACGTACAATCATTCTTACTGTTGTTATTGCCGCTGTAGCAGCCATCATTAAACCAATCAAAGAAGAGACAAAATGAAAATATACATTTACATATTTGCCGCATTTTTGGTGTCGTCGCTCATTCGCATTTTGCCACTCATACTTATAAAAAAGCCTATCAACAACGTGTTTTTACGTTCGTTCTTGTATTATGTGCCATACGTTACGCTTGCAGTGATGACATTCCCTGCCATCATCGAAACTACCCAAACACCTTGGTCGGGTTTAGCAGCATTGGTTATCTGCATCGTCTTGTCGTTGCGTGGCGCAAGTCTTCTTTGGGTTGCCTGCGCAGGAAGCGCTACCGTATTTTTGGTACAATTGTTTGTGTGATTTCAGTCTTGTAGCCACTTTTGGTTGCGAAACACAAAAACGTGAGCGACTATGTATGTTCAATAAAAATATGCTTGCCATTCATCATTCTTCAATTTCATCTGACGAACGAATAAAATTTTTGTTTTTCAAAAAACTTATTTACCTTTACAATTCTAAATTTTTAATACTATAATGGAACAGAATCCTTATTTTCTTTTAGTCGTAGGTTTGACCACCGTTTTTGCGGTTCTTCTTTTGGTCATCTATTTCGGCAAATTGCTTATTTGGTGTGTTAATAAATTTTTCCCTGAAGAAGTTAAAGAAGTAAAACAATCGGCAGGTGCGACAGGCAACGTTGACCCTACAGTTCGTCAAGCTATCGAAATTGCCATTCGTCAAGTTACAGGCGGCAAAAGTGGCGTTCAATCAATAGAAAAATTCACTAGTGTCCACTAAAAATTCGGACACGTTTTTAAAAGGTTAATATTATAAATTTTCAAATAAGTTTAACATATAGGGT
>DCHK01000063.1:0-9568 GCA_002315615.1 Bacteroidales bacterium UBA1754
ATTATTAAACTTAATAACCTGACAACATTCTTTACTAAATGTATAAACATCAGGGAAGGTAACTTGATTTACTAATGTTCCATCGTCTGAAATCACCTTAAATCCAGTATATTCAATATTGTACCCCATTTTATCTCCAATTCCAACAATAAATTCGTATTTTTCATCAGAATTAAAAAGAGTTTGAGTAATATCACAATTAGCTTCTGCATACCCATTTAAATCATAATCCATATAAGTAATCCAATCAAATGTTTTTTCTGGTTCAAGAAATTGTATTGTTTTTGCAAGTTGAAAATCATTCGAATACAATCGAATAGACGTTGTAGGATAATTTGCATCAAGCGCATACAATCTAGTTGAACCCTCATTAACAAATTCTTTTGGAATAGCACGAAGATCATTGTCTAATGTTGCCACGTGTTTTTGTGCAAAAATGCCTATTGAGCAAAATAAGCAAACTGTAAAAAAATATAGTTTTTTTCATATTTTCCTACCCTAATTCGTGTCGGGCGCAACATCTTTTTTAACCTTGTTCTCCAAACGGGTAAGTACAAAAATAAAAAAGCGTGGAGAACTTTACATATTGCTCAGTTCCACACCTCTCAAGGCTCTCGCATTGCCCTCATAGTCATAGAATGAGCAACGCAGAGTCCCACGCCTTATGTACACCTCCATACCTGTTGTAAAAGCACAACCGAATACGTGTGAATATACATAACCATGAAACATCTACCGTTGCTTTGCTTCTGACTATGATTACGAACTTTGCGAGAATTCTGAGAAGTCAAAACCAAAGCGCAAGTAAACGCCTTCGTAATAACATGTTACTTAATGACACACAATGCAACATTAAGCGATTCAAAGATAAAAAATTATTTTTAGAATACAATTATACATAAAGATTTTTCAAAAAAAGCATTTCGTCTCAACTGCATTTTTTTATAAACATAAAATTACAATTCCTTTAATTTCTACCACATTTTCATACCTTTGCATAACAATCTATCAAAAGCAATATGAAAGTCTGCATAGCCGAAAAACCAAGCGTAGCACGCGAAATAGCCGAAATTTTGGGAGCAAAAACAAAAAGAGACGGATATATCGAAGGCAATGGTTATTGCGTAACGTGGACTTTCGGTCACCTCTGCACACTGAAAGAGCCACACGAATATCACAATGAGTGGAAAAGTTGGAACATTCGCTATCTGCCAATGATTCCTGAACGATTCGGCATAAAACTCATTGAGAACGATGGCATACAAAAACAATTCAAAATAATAGAGTCGCTCATCAGCAAAGCAGATGAAGTAATAAACTGCGGCGATGCTGGGCAAGAAGGAGAATTGATACAACGCTGGGTGATGCAAAAAGCAAATTGCAAATGTCCCGTACAACGCCTTTGGATATCTTCGTTGACCGAAGAATCTATTCGCGAAGGATTTCAGCAATTGAAAGACCAAAAGGAATTTCAGCACCTATATGAAGCAGGACTGGCACGTGCCGTAGGCGATTGGTTGCTTGGTATGAATGCCACGCGTATGTACACGCTTAAATATGGGCAAAACAAACAAGTTTTATCAATCGGTCGTGTACAAACGCCTACTTTGGCACTGATTGTAAACCGACAACTTGAAATTGAAAATTTCAAACCAGAGCCATATTGGGAACTGAAAACGAAATACAGAGATGTAATTTTTTCTGCTACAAAAGGCAAATTCACCAATAAAGAAGAAGGACTTGCGGCACTCGAAAGTGTAAAAAATGCCGATTTCATCGTAACAAATGTTACCGAGAAGAAAGGAACGGAATCTGCTCCAAAACTTTTCGACCTTACTTCGCTGCAAGTGGAATGCAACAAGAAATTCTCGTACTCTGCCGACGATACGCTGAAAACCATTCAGTCGCTCTACGAAAAAAAAGTTACGACATATCCGCGTGTAGATACCACATTTTTGAGTGATGACATTTACCCAAAAATCCCAAACATACTGAAAGGGATGAAAATGTACGCCACGCTGACAGAACCATTATTACTAACAAAAATACCAAAGTCGAAAAAGGTTTTTGACAACTCGAAAGTAACCGACCACCACGCCATAATTCCTACGGGCGTAAATCCTGGTGCATTGTCTGAAATGGAACGAAAAGTGTACGACCTTGTAGCACGTCGTTTCATTGCCAATTTCTATCCAGAATGTAAAATATCCACCACCACAGTTTTAGGCAAAGCCGAAAAAGTAGAATTCAAAGTGAGCGGAAAAACTATTCTCGAACCAGGTTGGCGCATAGTTTTCGACAAAATACAAGAAGAAAAAGAAGACGCAAACGAAACTGATGAAGAACGCGTATTGCCAAAATTCACCGAAGGCGAAAGCGGTCCACACACGCCAGAATTGGCAGAAAAAATGACCACTCCACCCAAGCCATACACCGAAGCCACTCTACTGCGAGCAATGGAAACCGCAGGAAAATTGGTAGAGAACGAAGATTTGCGCGATGCGATGAAAGAAAATGGCATTGGACGTCCGTCAACTCGTGCTGCCATCATCGAAACCTTATTCAAACGGCAATATATTCGCAAAGAAAAGAAAAATCTTATAGCCACCTCAACGGGCGTAGATTTGATAAAAACCATCAACGAAGAACTGCTAAAATCGGCAGAACTCACTGGACGATGGGAGAAAAAACTACGCGAAATAGAAAAAGGTTCGTATTCCGTGATGGACTTTATCGGCGAACTAAAAACGATGGTTACCGAAGTGATACAAAACGTAAAATCCGACAATTCATCGAAGAAAATAAGCATTCAAACCTCGCTCGGTAAGGAATTGGAAAACGAAGCAAAAAAACGACAACGCGCCAAAAAAGAAGCCGAACCTGTAGTGGGACACGCCTGCCCTAAATGTGGCAAAGGCATTATTATAAAAGGCAAAACAGCATACGGTTGCTCCAAGTGGAAAGATGGTTGCGATTGGCGTTGGACATTCAAAAAATAATCAATTATGTATTTTTCATTATGCAATTTTCATAATGAATTTTGCATAATTTTTCTAAACAGAATAGGCGTATAATTATGAAACGCATCTTTTTCATTGGATATATGGGTAGTGGTAAAACATCTTACGGCAAAGTCGTGGCGGAGCGACTTGGATTGTCGTTTGTAGATTTGGACATTTACATTGAAAGTAAATTTTTCAAAAGCATTTCCACTATTTTTTCCGAAAAAGGCGAAGAAGAATTTCGCAAAATTGAGCAACGAATGTTGCACGAAGTGGCGATGTTCGAAAATGTACTGATTGCTTGTGGTGGAGGCACTCCTTGCTTTTTCGATAATTTAGAATTTATGAACGCCGAAGGCACTACCGTTTACCTAAAATCATCGCCTGCATTTCTTGCCAACACACTGAAAAATGCACGACAAAACCGTCCGTTGCTACGCGACAAAACGCCACAAGAACTGCAACAATACATCAGCGAAAACCTTGCCAAACGCGAACCATACTACGCACAAGCAAAAATTACCATCGACTGCGATGACGAACCCGAAAATGTAATTGAAAAACTTTTGCAAAATTGCTGAAAAGCAAAAAAATACCAATTTGTATATTACAATATACATTTTTCAATACTTTTTGTATATCATAATATACATTTTTGAGTGGATTTTGTATATTGTGATATATTTTTGTATTTTTGTAAGCAAACAAAAACGATATGGAAAATCTATTTCAAAAACAAGAACGGTTATTGAATAACACATCTTTGGATTTTGTGCGGAATATTATGGACAATATCCATTGGGAGTTACCCCTTATTTCTATAAGGGGCTCGAGGGGTGTTGGGAAAACCACACTAATGTTGCAATATATTAAACAACATTATCCTGCAGGAAGCAAAGAAGCCCTATATTGCACTTTAGATAGCATATACTTCAGCACACACTCTTTGCTCGAATTGGCAGAACACTTTTATTTACAAGGAGGCAAAAGACTTTTTCTTGATGAAGTACACAAATATCCAACTTGGAGCAAAGAGATAAAAGAAATTACTGATTTATACCCACAATTAAATATTGTTATTAGTGGATCATCCTTACTGAACATTTTGAATGCCGATGCCGATCTCTCTCGGAGATGTATGCCATATACAATGCCAGGACTATCGTTTAGAGAATATTTAAAATTCTACGAAAAAATCGACTTGCCTTCTTTTACCCTAAAAGAAGTATTAGAAAATCCCTCAGAAATCTGCAGTAAAGTGAATGCCGTCTGCCGACCCGTAGGTTTATTCTCAGAATATCTAAAAGCGGGATACTATCCTTTTTACAATGGGAACAAAGAAGATTATTACATTTTGATAGAAAATGTGGTAAACCTAATTTTGGAACAAGAAATGCCATTACTCTGCAACGTTGAACCTGCATACGTGAGAAAATTAAAAGCATTGCTTGAAATAATTTCACACTCTGTACCATACGAAGTGGACATTACAAAATTAGCAACTTCTATCGGAATTTCAAGACTATCAATACTCTCATACTTGCATAGTTTAGGGAAAGCAGAAATTCTTTCATTATTGTATTCTGATAATAAATCAGTAAAAAAAACGCAAAAACCAGATAAAATTTATATCCAAAATCCAAACATTTTATATGCACTGGCAACAAATAGTGTGGAAATTGGAACTGCAAGAGAAACCTTTATAGTAAATCAATTATCATACAAACATACAGTGGAATACAGCAAAAAACAAGGCGATTTTTTTGTTGACGGCAAATACATTTTTGAAGTAGGAGGTGCAGATAAAAATTTCAAGCAAATTGCCAATTTGGAAAACTCATATATTTTGGCAGATGGTATAGAATTTGCTTCGGGAAACAAATTACCAATTTGGTTAATTGGATTGCTTTATTGACAATTTAAAACTTTTTATATGTATTTTATTTCATTTTAATAGCAAATAAGTTAATTTTCGTTTTATTTTGTTATAAATAAAAATCTTTCGCTTTATTTATCAAAAAGTTAAATGATTATTGAGTAAAAAAAATGAACTTTGTATGCTCTAAAAAAGCAACATCGAATTAGTAATTTAAATTAATCATAAAAAAATGAGTGCAAAAGTTGACGAATTCATGGCAAAAGTAATTGCCAAGAACCCAGGTGAAAAGGAATTTCACCAAGCTGTACGCGAAGTGGTTGAATCTTTGATGCCTTTCATCGAAGCAAATCCAAAGTACGAAAAAGCAAAAATCCTTGAACGTATGACAGAACCAGAACGTGTAATTATGTTCCGTGTTCCTTGGATTGACGACAAGGGCGAATATCAAATCAACCGTGGATACCGTATTCAAATGAATAGCGCAATCGGTCCATACAAAGGTGGCATCCGTCTTCACCCATCTGTAAACCTTAGTGTTTTGAAATTCTTGGCTTTCGAACAAGTATTGAAAAACTCTTTGACTACTCTTCCAATGGGTGGTGGTAAAGGTGGTTCTGACTTCGACCCTAAAGGAAAATCTGACAACGAAGTTATGCGTTTCTGCCAAAGCTTTATGACAGAACTTACACGCCACATTGGTGCCGACACCGATGTTCCTGCTGGTGACATAGGTACTGGTGCTCGCGAAGTAGGTTATATGTTTGGCCAATACAAACGTCTTCGCAACGAATTTACAGGAGTTTTCACTGGTAAAGGACTTTCTTTCGGTGGTTCTTTGGTTCGTCCAGAAGCAACAGGTTATGGCGACACTTATTTCGCACAATATATGCTCGAAACTAAAGGTGATAGCTTGAAAGGTAAAACTGTAGCTATTTCTGGTTCAGGTAACGTTGCTCAATATGCAATTCAAAAATGTACACAACTCGGTGCAAAAGTCGTAACTTGCTCTGACTCAAACGGTACTATTTACGATGCAGATGGTATCAACGAAGAAAAATTGGCTTTCATCTTCGATTTGAAAAACGTTCGTCGTGGTCGTATCAAAGAATATGCAGAAAAATTCAAATCTGCTAAATATTTTGAAGGACAACGTCCTTGGAAATTGGCTAAATTCAACGTTGCAATGCCTTGTGCTACACAAAACGAATTGGACGGCGAAGATGCTAAAGCATTGTTGGCAAACGGTTGTATCTGCGTAGCAGAAGGTGCTAATATGCCTTCTACAGCCGAAGCAGTTGAAGCGTTCATCAACGCAAAAATCCTTTACTCTCCAGGTAAAGCATCAAATGCTGGTGGTGTAGCAACTTCTGGTTTGGAAATGTGCCAAAACTCTGCTCGTCTTTCTTGGAGCGCAGAAGAAGTTGATGCTAAATTGAAAGGCATTATGAAAAACATTCACGACAACTGCGTTAAATACGGAACAGAACCTGATGGTACAGTTAACTACGTTAAAGGTGCAAACATCGCTGGTTTCGTAAAAGTTGCCGATGCAATGTTGGCTCAAGGACTTGTATAATTTCATACAATAAAAAACAACAAAAGAAAAGAGGATGGGAATATTCGCATTCTCTTTTTTTTGAAAAAATTTTATGACAATGGAAAAGATAAAAGTAGCAGTAGTTGGTTACGGAAACATTGGTAAATACGCTATGGAAGCCGTACAAACTGCGCAAGATATGGAATTGGTTGGCGTTGTTCGTCGCTCGGCTACAAACAATCCTACCGAACTAAACGACGTAAAAGTTGTTACAAATATCGACGAACTTGGCAAAGTTGACGTAGCAATCCTTTGCGGACCATCAAGAAGCGTACCTGCCACAGCACTCGAAATGGCTAAAAAAGGCATTCGTACAGTAGATAGTTTCGACATTCACGGACAAGAACTTTTGAAACATTACAAAGACCTCAATGGTGCTTGTCAAAGCAACAATACAGTCTCCATCATCTCGGCTGGTTGGGACCCAGGAAGCGACTCTGTTATTCGCACAATGATGATGGCAATGACTCCTAAAGGTTTGACATACACCAATTTCGGACCAGGAATGAGTATGGGACACTCGGTAGTAGCACGTTCTAAAAAAGGTGTTAAAAATGCTCTTTCAATGACAATCCCTCTCGGCACAAGCGTACATCGCCGTATGGTTTATGTAGAATTGGAAGATGGTGCAAAACTTGAAGATGTTGCTAACGAAATCAAAACCGATTCATACTTCTCTCACGACGAAACACACGTCATTGCAGTGCCATCTGTAGATGCTTTGCAAGATATGGGACACGGCGTACTTATCGAGCGCAAAGGCGTTTCTGGTAAAACTCAAAGCCAACGCATCGAGTTCCGTATGACGATTAACAATCCTGCACTTACTGGACAAATTCTTTGTTCGTGCTCACGCGCCACAATGAAGCAAAAAGCAGGTTGCTACACAATGCCACAAGTTCCACCTATGGATTATATTCCAGGAAATACCGAAGACTTAATTCTTGCTTTGGTGTAAAAAAGGAATTTTTATAAAAGGAAAAGTCAATCGAAAATTCGGTTGACTTTTTTTATTTCCACCACTCGTCAACGCCCTCTTTGGGCAATTTAGATTTTTCAATTTCCCCTTTGCGAAGAATATCAACAAAAAGTTCTTCGAAACGCTCTTCAAGTAAAAAATCGGTGAGCAAAAATCTATTTTTTCGGTCGAGCAAATAATACGTAGGCAAATTTTTCACATCGTACGAAAGCAAAATATCTTTTTCGGCAAAAAGCATTTTTACATTTCCTTTCTTTGAAACAAAAACCTTGTTTAAATTCGATTTCTGCGCTTCTGTCAATTCTTCTGTAAAAATATTCAATACAACCAAATCTTTGCCATATAACTCGGCAAAACGCTTCAAAATGCTTAAATTCTTATTTGCAAGAGTAATTTTCGTATCGCAAAAGTTCAGAAGCACATATTTACCGAGAAAAGAACTTAATTTTATGGTTTCGCCCTTTTCATTGGGCAAAGAAAAATCGTACGCATTTTCACCAATTTGTACTTTTTTTGTCAAATCTATCATATCTTGCAAAAGTTGATGGCAAAAGTTACTTTCAATTTTCGGCAACCAAAGATTCATCAATTTGAAAACAAAAGCACTTCTTTCGTTTGAAAAATACAAATCGTACAATGATTTTACAACAATCAACTCACGAAAATTTTTGTCATCTATTTCAAAACGAAATTGCAAAATGGCATCCATCGCCTCATAATTCTGTTCAAAAATGGCACGGTCAATATATTGTTGCTCCTCGCCCGTAAACGAAGTAAAAAACGCATTAAAAACCGTGTTGAATGTCTCCCAAAACGCTGGATTTTCAAACGCCATCGGAAGTTTTTTTAACTTACTTACAGCCACATCGGGAGATGTTTTTTGATAAAGATTCACCAACTGAATTTTCTGAAATGCTTTATATTGCTCAAAAAACTGATTTTCGGTTTTCGGGAAAATAGAATCTAATTGACGCAAGTAAAGGTTAATGTGGTTTGTGTCGGGCGAAAAAGCATTTTTACTATAGTAGAAATCAAATGCCTCGTCGAAATCTACAATTTTTTCGGTAATATTCGGCTGTTTGAAATGTGGAGAAACTTGCAATGGTTGAAAAAACGGATTGCGTTTTTGTGCCTCATTCAAAGGTTGAAAATTAGGCACTTGAATTTCTATTTTTTCGTTAGGTTCAACATAAAATTGTGCAATGTTTGTACCCAAATCAACAAAAAGACAACGTGTTTCGTTAAGTTGAAATTCGAAGCGAAACGTGTCGTTCTGCACCACCGAAACTGCAAGTACCGAATCTCGCATCAAAATGCCGTCCTTCTGCGTTTTGAGTAGCAAAGTTTTTCCATCCGCATTTTTCACTACGCCAGTTACCACACACTGCGAAGCAAAAACATTAAGCGAACAGCACAACCATAAAAATATGAAAACAAATCTTCGCACCGACTATTACTACAATTGCTTTATTTATTTTAATTTTCTTAATTTCTTTAATTATTTATGGTACAGGATCGTATCCGTGACCGCCCCAAGGATGGCAACGACAAATACGTTTTATGCCTAACCACGTACCTTTGAAAGGACCATATTTTATTATCGCCTCTTGCATATATTGCGAACACGTGGGTGTGTATCGGCAAACAGGTGGGAACATTGGCGAAATACATTTGCGATAAAAACCTATCAACAACAAAAATATGCGTGACAAAACTTTTTTTATCATATTTTCTCGATAAGTTTATTTATAATTTCTTTCATTTTCTCTTCTGTTTGAGCATACGAAATCATTTCATTACCCACATAATTGAGTGCAAAGTTGAGCGACAATCGCTTTTCTTGCAACGCATTATAAAGCGATTCCTTGTTTTTTCGGTACGCTTCGCGCGTCAGTCGTTTGATGTGATTACGGTCAACTGCGTGTTTAAAACGCTTTTTAGGAGCACTTATCAGCACTTTTGCAGTAGGATTTTCATCGCCCTCGGCAAGATAAACCACACGATAGGGAAATGCTATGAAACCTTGCCCTTTTTCGTAGAGTTTTTCTACTTGCACCTCACCCGTCAGACGTTCGGATTTATGAAATGTTTGATTACGATTTAACATATTT
>DCHK01000063.1:9618-12952 GCA_002315615.1 Bacteroidales bacterium UBA1754
TTTCTTTATACATTGCTTTCTATACAATTTCTTACAAAAAGAAAAAGTGCACAATGTGCACTTTTTAGATGTTTTTTAGAAAAATTATTTAAGCTATTCCTCTATTACCGTAACTGTTCAACCTTGTAACCTTTGTTTTTCAACAGTTTCAAAAGTCCGTCTTTGCCAACAAGAATTAATATCGCCACCATCAATAGAATTAATACCCAGTATTTGAAAGGAAAATCCCATTGAAAAAACACCACTCCAATTGTTAATATCAGAGATATTGTAGGAAGAATCCAATTTAGGAAAAAGTTCATTTTTTATTATTTATTAAAGGCAATATTGTAATAACGAATAAGCAAAGTTCAATCCCGCAAAACATGCGAATATCCATCTTTAGCATTGGGAAATACACTTGCATAATTGCTAAAGCAATCATAAAAATACCCGCAGCAATTGAAATACCGACCTGTAAATCCTGTAAATCTTGTTTATTTTTCAAGAATTTCATATTTTTTAACTAATAAAACCATATAAAGCCACTCCGTCTAAGACACACAACAATGCGAACTAGACAATAAGCAACAAATCCATTTTTCTTCTCTTTTGATATGTTTTTATAACCATAAAAAGTGAGAAAATAGCAACTATGGCACAAAAATAAGCAATTTCTTCCATATTTATTAGAATGATAAAAAAACAGGTAGAGAGTAATTCTCCACCTATTTTTATTTATTTCAATTTAAGAGCGAGTTGCCTTGATTGTCTTCTCTGCTTTTTTCTGCTCTTTCAAATAGATTTCCAAAGCGGCAGTAATAGAAGGGGCATCAGGACGAGGTGCTTCAAAATCGAGACGAAGACCTGCATCGCGAATAGATTTAGCCGTTTCGGCGCCCAAACAACCAATACGAATATCGCCTTGCTCAAAATTAGGGAAACTCTTCTTCAACGATATTATTCCCGAAGGAGAGAAGAAAATAAGCACATCATAGTCGAATGTTTCGTCGGGACGAAATTCGTTGCTCACCGTACGATACATAATGGCTTGGGAATAATTAAAATTATTTGATTCCATCATCTCAATCAAATCTTGTTTATGCACATCCGAGAGCGTGAGAAGGAATTTTTCTGTACCCAACTTTTGAAGGAATGGCAAAAGTCCATTGGTAGTTCCATCGCCGAAAGAAATTTTACGTTTGCGATACTGAATGTACTTTTGCAAATAATTTGCAATATTTTCTGAAGTACAAACGTATTTCATCGTATCTGGAATTGTAAGACGCATTTCTTTTGCCAAACGGAAAAAGTGGTCAATAGCTTGACGTGCAGTAAACACAATAACAGAATGACTAAGGATATCAACCTTTTGCGCTCTAAATTCTGGAGCAGTAACAGGTTCTATCTTGATAAACTGACGAAATACAATTTGTACATTATATTTCTCTTCAATATCAAAATAAGGTGATTTCTCAGATTCCGGTTTTGGTTGCGAGACCAATATTTTTTTAATCTTCGTTGCCATATTATTTTTAAAATCCTTTTGCAAGTAATAATCCTAAATACAATGAAATTAATGGTAAAATTTCGAGTGTGCAAAGGTACAAAAACAAATAGAAAAAAGAACCTAAATCAACATAAAAAACTTGTATTAACTTGTAAATTTTCAGAAGCATATACACCACAATAACTCCCAAACCCACATAAAATAGCGTTTCTGTTGCACCGTGAGCATATAGCATAACGAGCAAAACGCTGTACATTACAAGTCCTAAATACGAGAAAAGCGAGAAAATTTCTGAACGCAAAATTGCAACAACATCACGCGAGAAGAAAACACTTGCCACAAACTCCGTAAGCAATTGTTTTACGCAAAAAAACACGAACGTCAACAATAAAAAAAACAGCACAATGATATTTCCATCGTAAAAAATATTGTTACGCGTCATCGACAAAAATGCGAACAGACTAAGATTTATGCAAGTCATTGCCAAGCACAAGAAATTCTCTTGCACGTTTTTTTCGGACATATTTATGTGCAAACCAGCATATTGCTTCACACGCCAAATATTTTTTATACGTTCGAACCACACTTTTCCATAACGTACCAAAAGAAAGCAATAAATGAAAAATTGCACCACCATCAAAATGGTCAGCCAATTTTGATGAGCGAGCGAAAAACATTTTTCTGCTCCTTCAAAACGCACTTCTTGTATTACGGTCTGCGTAGTATCTGCACGAAACATTAAACCATCTTCCGAGAAAAACAAATTGTGCTTCTCAAAATTTGGGAGAAATGCAGGTGAAAAATAGGTTGTGTCGGGCAGTACGATAGGTGGCATAAGTTATTTTGTTATTTCTTCCTTCAAACGAGAGATTGTTTTTACCTCCACCCACAAATCGGCATCGTGCGACGACATAAAATGTTGGTCAATAGCATTATGCAACATTTGCAACAGTGGCGTATAATATTCATTTTGATTGAAAATGATTATTTTGTCATCAACAAGTCCAAGTTTTTTCCAACTTATAGCATCCAGCAATTCTTCGAATGTGCCCACTCCACCAGGAAGTACTACTACAACGTCGGACAATGCCATCATTTTTTCTTTGCGAGTACTCATCGTGGGAGTGATAATAGTTTCGGAAATGCCCGTGTGGTTCAGTCCTTGATCAACCATATCTTGTGGAATGACGCCAATCACTTTACCACCATTTCGCAAAGCGGCATCAGCCAATTTTCCCATCAATCCGACTTTGCCTGCTCCGTAAACGCAATAGCAATCGTTTTGAGCCAAAAATTCGCCCAATTCTTCTGCCCCATTCAAGAAACTTTCATCTACCAACGACGAAGAAGCACAAAATACCGAAACTATTTTACCCATAAAAGTATATAATAATGAATGAATTACAGAATTAAATCTCTGTCTATAAAAGAAAAATTAAGGAAATTAAAATACAATAATCCCCTTAATTTTCTTTGAGTTCTTTATTATTTAATAATTCTTACCCAACCGTGAGTATCTGGTTCGTCGCCAAGTTGAATAGCACGAAGTTTGTTATACAATTTTTTAGACCAAGGACCTGGTTCTTTGCCAAAATTGTATGATTTTCCTGCTTCGGGGTCGTCAACTTTTTCGATTGGACTGATAACTGCTGCTGTTCCGCAAGCACCTGCTTCTTCAAACTCTGCCAATTCCTCGACAGGAATAGCACGACGTTCAACTTTCATACCCAAATCTTCTGCCAACTGCATCAAACTTTTGTTTGTGATAGA
Source organism: Bacteroidales bacterium UBA1754 (assembly GCA_002315615.1). Classification (GTDB taxonomy): domain Bacteria; phylum Bacteroidota; class Bacteroidia; order Bacteroidales; family Paludibacteraceae; genus UBA1754. The sequence continues at coordinate 12,878 of DCHK01000063.1, forward strand.
AGGAAGAATTGATGTTGATTTTGGCGTAATGTAAGTGTTATTTTTTATACCGAAGAAATTTGCAGCACCTGCTTC
>DCHK01000031.1:0-19711 GCA_002315615.1 Bacteroidales bacterium UBA1754
GGTGACGCATTGACGAAGTCAGGAGCGTTAAGAAAATTACTCGAATGAGCGTTAAAAACCAAGAATCGTTCAAACGAAGTGCGTTTTCTTGGTTTAGCGAAATGAGAGCAATTTTTAGCGAGAAAGACGCAGCGACGAGTTCTTTTTGCTTCGTTTTTCTTGCGGAAAGAAAAATGAAGAGAGATAAAGATACGTAACCAAATTATATCGCACTTTCAGCGCTCATTAATGAAATGTAACAAAAAACGATGTCTTGCACCATCGCCTACGTTATGTCGTGCCTTCAGCACTTTGTTCGGAGCGAATAATTATTCGCCCCTACATTTAACTCTTAACTCTTAACTTTTAACTATATGCTCTTCGCTCTTCGCTAATTCATTCTCTTGCTTTTTTTATGAGTACCATAATTTTGCAAGCGAGGTCGAAAAATACCATTTTGCTGTTTACGTTTCGTCTGATATGTTCTTCGGCAACGGCAAATTCGTCCATTAGTTCGTAAATGTTTTTCTCGTGAATAAACGGTGCAAAGCGTTCTACAAACTCGTTCTCTTTTTGCGATAAGTAGTTGAGTTCGTTGTGGTGAAAGTTGAACATAAAACTTTCGCGCAACATACGTTGTGCATACTGCAAAAACTGAATTTGCTCGGCTGCGCCTTTTTTGCCTGCGGTTTCTGCCCAATCTCGCAAAGTCCACAAATTGAAGTTTGGCAAGCGTTGCACAATGGTATAGGCGGTGCGCATTATCTGAACGAAAAAATCAAAATTCTCGTTGTTCTCGTTTTCGTTTTTGATATTTTCCAAAAGTGCTGTGTAACTTCCGTTAGAAATTCGCACAATTTCGTCGGCATCTTGTTCGCTTTCTACGCTAAAGTTTTTTTGCAATGCACTTTTCAAGTCGTCGTTGCTAAGCGTTGGCACTACTATTTGTTGCGTACGCGAAAGTATGGTGGTAAGCATCAGTTCGGGGTGTTCGCTCACCAATAAAAAAATCGTTTTGCTATTTGGTTCTTCCAGCGTTTTCAGTAGGCGGTTGGCACATTCTATTTCCATTTTATCGGCTTGCCAAATAATCATTATTCGGTATTCCGATTCGTATGAATTGAGCGAGAGTTTATGTATAATTTCGCTACCTTCCGAAGTGTAGATGGTAAGTTTTTTGTCGCCCAAAACGTTGCTCCATTGGTCGAAGGTGAAATAACCATTTTGCGATGTGAAATTTTCGCGCCACTCGGGCATCAAACAGCTACAAGTATTTTGCTTTGAACTTTTGGTAAAAGGAAACACAAAATGCACATCAGGGTGCGAAAGTTTTGCTATTTGCTGGCACGACGGACACTTGCCGCACGCGTCGCCATTTTCGCGATGTTGGCAACAAAGGTATTGCGCAAAAGCAACAGCAAGAGGCAATTTCCCGACGCCTTCTTTCCCGTGGAAGAGAATAGCGTGAGGGATTTTCCCCGTTTCTACAAATTTCCGAAGTTTGTCTTTCGTTTCTTCTTGACCAATTATTTCAGAAAATAGCATTTTATTTTGTTTAGTTGTTTAGTGTTCAATCGTTTAATTGTTTATTCGCTCAATGCCACGCTTTTACCCTGTCTCCCTAAAGGGACACGTTAGTACGTTAATCGTTAATTAACAACGTGTTGCGGACTGTTAACCCCTTTCGCTCCTCTCAATGATTTTCAATTCAAAATTATCTCTCTTTCAGACATAATTACTTCCCTTTGGTCAGTGATTTTGAATCATTTCGCTACGCTCAATAATTCAAAATTCAAAATTCTTAATTCAAAATTCTCTCGTCTCTCGTCTCTCATCTATATGCTTTTAACTCTTAACTCTTTCACTCTTCTAATAATTTCTTTGGCTGTACGTTCCGAAGCGCCTGGTCCGCCTAATTTTTGACGAACTTCAGCATACTCGTGCAACATTGTGTTGCGATATTCTTCGTCGCGAAGAATGAGGTAAAGTTCCCGTTCGAGTTTTGCTGCTTTCATATCGTCTGCCAAAAATTCTTTTACCACAAGTTTACCTGCAATAAGGTTCACAAGCGATGCCCACTTAACTTTGATGAGTCGCTGAAAAATTTGTCGTGCAAACCAACCGCCAATTACGTGATATCCAACCAATTGTGGTACATTAAATAATGCTGCCTCGAGCGATGCTGTGCCCGAATTGATGATGGCTGCCGATGAGTTTTGAAGCAAATTGTATGTTTGTCCGTACACAATGCCATAACGTGGATTGCGATGCAGATATTTCTCGTAAAGTTTCGGGTCGATGCCTGGCGCACCTGCAATGACGAATTGGTAGCGTGTGTAACTCTCCACGGCTTTCATCATAATAGGCAGACATTTTTTTATTTCTTGTTTTCGGCTGCCAGCCAAAATGGCGATAATTTCTTTTCCAGCCAAATTGTTGCGGTCGGTAAAAGTGTCGAACGACTCCGACTTGCACTCGCGGTTTTCAACTGCATCGACCGACGGATTGCCCACATACGTAACTTCCATTCCGTGCTTTTTGTAAAAATCTACTTCGAAAGGCAGAATGCAAAAAACGTGGTCGATGTATTTTTTGATGGCTTTCACACGGTGCTCTTTCCAAGCCCAAATTTTTGGTGAAATGTAATAGTAAACGGGCGTATTGCGAAGCGTTTTTTGTTTTTTTACAAATTCGGCAATTCGCAGATTAAAACTTGGATAATCTATCAAAATAACGGCATCGGGGCGATAAGATTTTATGTCTTTTTTGCAAAGTGAAATATTTCCCAGTACTTTACGCAAGTTCAGCAGTACATTGATGAAACCCATAAAAGCCATATCTTTGTAGTGCTTTACCAAAGTTCCACCTTGCGCTTGCATTTTGTCGCCACCAAAGAAACGAAATTCTGCTTCGGGGTCTTGTTTTTTCAGTTCTTTCATCAAGTTGGAGCCGTGCAAATCGCCCGATGCTTCGCCTGCTATTAAGTAGTATTTCATAATTTTTGCAGTTTTTTGGTGTATTACATAAACCAGAATGTGGCTATCAGAAAAGGTACAAGTCCAACAAATGAACCGATGGTGGCTTTTTCTTTTCCTAATTTCGAGAAAACGAAAATGAGTCCTAAACCAGGCAAGCAACTTGCCAAAAGGTCTTTGGTGAGCAAACCTGTTTTAGAGAATTTCCAAATGGCTTCAAAAACGGGTGTAGTGGTTATGTAGCGCGTTTTGAAAATAAGCACCAACAACCCCAATGCCAAACCGAACGAAAGCACTAAGCCAAGCAGTACGCTATCAAATTCTTTTTTTTCGTTATTCTCAAAGTTCATAATTCAAATTTTTATAGTTGTTCAAAAAATCGTAGTCGGTAAAGTCAATTTTACAAGGTACGATGGCAATGTAACCATTGTTTACCGCCCACTCGTCAGAGTGTTCGTTTTCGGGTTCGTTGTTTTTGTAATAACCGCTCAACCAGTAATAATTTCTACCTGCTGGGTCGGTACGTTTCACAAATTCCTCTTTCCACAGTCCGTCGGTCTGATGGCAAAAACGCACACCATTTATTATGCCGTTCGGAATATTTACATTGAGGCAAGTTCCTTGTGGAAGTCCTTTGCTTAAAACCTGTTCGGCAAGTTGTTGCGTAAATTGCGAAGCATAAAAGAAATCTGCTCCGGGTTCGTAGGTACACAAAGAAACGCCGATAGACGGAATGCCGTTTATGCAACCTTCGAAAGCGGCGCCCATCGTGCCAGAATAGATGACACTAATGGCAGTATTTGGTCCGTAATTGATGCCCGAAACAAGTAAGTCGGGTTTGCGGCCGAGTATTTGGTTGATAGACATTTTTATGCAGTCGGTAGGTGTGCCACTACAAGCATAAATGGTAAGTCCTTCTTCTTTTCGGAGCAAATGCAGACGAATGGGCTCACTTGGCGTGATGGCGCTCGATTTGCCCGATTGGTGTTTGTCTGGTGCAACAACAATCACGTCGCCTATTGAGCACATCGATTGGTATAGTGCCACAATTCCTGGAGCATTCACGCCATCGTCGTTTGTTACAAGTATAAGAGGACGTTTCATCGTTTTATCACAAGTTTGGTAGAAAAAATAAAAATGGCTATCACCGATAGAAAATAAATGACGTCTCTGCTGTCAATCACGCCACGGCTCATCGCTTCGTAGTGATAATTGATGCCCAACGACGAAAGGAAAAATTCTTTTTGTCCCGAACCAGCAACCGAAGCAAGCAAGTCGAATCCGTAGTAAAAAAAGAAGCAAAGAAAAACTGCCACAACAAACGAAATGACTTGATTTTCGGAAATAGACGAAGCAAAAACACCGATTGCTACGTATGCCGCTGCCAAAAAGAACAACCCGATGTACGAACCGAAAATTCCACCTAAATCAACATTTCCTACGGGTTGTGCAGCGTAATAAACTGTGGCAAAATATATCAATGTTGGCAATAGCGAAAAAAGCACTAAAAGTAAATTTGCGCCATATTTTGCCAAAATTATTTTAAGTCCCGAAATTGGTCGCGTGTAAATCAATTCGATAGTGCCCGTGCGCTTTTCTTCGGAAAAAGTTTTCATCGTAACGGCAGGCACAAGGAACAAATACAACCACGGAGCCAATACGAAAAGTCCGTCTATTTGGGCGTAGCCAGATTCTACAATGTTGTATTCGCCCGGAAAAATCCACAACATTGTGCTTGTGAGCAAAAGAAAAATGCCGACAATAATGTAACCACTTGCCGAACTGAAAAAATATTGAAATTCTTTTTTTAATAAAACGAACATTTAGTAGAAAGTTTAAAGTTCTAACTTTTAAGTTTTTACAAAAGAAAATCTTATCTTTGTAATTTCAACAAAAATAGTCATTTTTTTGCAAAGAATGAAGTTTATAAAAATAATATTATTTTGCTTGTTTTCGCTTTTTGCTGTTGCAACATCGTCGGCAAGAGTGCGTTATGGAACGTCGCCGTGTATGGGTCCGGGTTGCAGAAATGCTGGTAATATGGCAATACAGTACAAATTTGAATATTTACAAGGCAGACTTTCGCGATATAGCAGAGCAATACGTGGTATGGACGTAGAGAAGAACTGGACGCGTGGCGCCGAGTTTGCTGTGGAGTTTCCGCAACTTGGTGGCAGTCCGTGGACTTTCTATTGGAATTTTCCTACTATTGGTGCGGCAGTGCAGTATATGAATTTTGGCAACAAAGATTATTTGGGCGATTCCTTCACTTTTTATCCGTATTTGTATCTGCCTTTAATAAAAACAAAAGCGACGCAATTGTTCTCTATAAACTTAAAAATTGGTGCGGGAGTTTCTTTCATTACTAAAAAGTATGATATGAACCTCGACAATCGTTTTGTGAATGGCGTTTGGGACGAAAATCGTTCGCTCAATTATTCTACCAACAACTATTGCATTGGTTCTACTGCCAATGTATATTTGACGGGTGGATTGAATTTTGACCTTCGTTTTTCAAAAAAAAATCGTGGATTTTGGTCGCGTTGGGGACTTTTGGGCGAAGTGGTTTGGAATCATTATTCTAATGCTAACATAAGAAAATCGGACGAAGGACTTGATGCCTTGAATATGGGTGTTGGTTTGCGCTACATTCCTTATTTTTCGGCTTGCCCAATGCGTGCCGGACTCGACCGTTTGCCTCGCAAATGGTATTTCGAACCCGAATTGACTTTTGGCGTGAACCGTAAGCACGAAACTGATACAAAACTTTACCCAACTGCTACATTAAGCGTTGGCGCTCATCGTCCGTTGCTCAATATCTACCGAATCGGTTTCTCGGTTGATGCTTTTTACAACACAGCATTCAATGCCGACCGTACATTGCCCGTGTATTATGATAGCGAAAATGCTTCGCCTTTCCGTATGGGCGTTTCGTTGGCAAACAATTTTCTTTTTGGGAAATTTATGGCTGGTTTGCAAGTTGGTTTGTATTTGATAAACAAGCAAGTAGAGCGCGATGGCCATTGCTATTTGCGCCTTTCGGCAAGATACAATGTTTGGGACAATCTTTATGTGGTAACTGCACTAAAATCGCATAAATCTGATATAGAAACATTGGAATTGGGTGTTGCCTATTCGTTGAGCAAAAAAGAGAAAGCGCCATATAGTTGGTTGCCAGAGAAAAAGAAAAAATCTCCGAAGTCGAAAATAGATAAAGAAGAATCGAAAACGACCAAGAAAGACGAAGTTCCAATGGGTAAAAAAGCAAAAAAACTGAGCAAATGAAAAAGATATTATTAGCATTATTCAGTGTAGCACTTATAATTGGTGCAGTGATAGGATATATAAAAATTCACAATCGCACCATACTGTTTTCCGAAACGAATGTCTATTCCGTAATGCCTTCGCAAACGGTGGCTTTTGTTGAATGTAAAAATTATGTAGAATTTCAGAAAGGTTTGGCAGATAGTTCGTTGCAGTACGATTTCTCGTTGATAAAAGAACTTTCTGACGATGTTAATTTTTTCAAAAAAATGGCAGAAATAGCCGTTTCGCAGAAAAAAGAATCTGCCACAAACGACTATGATTTTGTGTTTGCTTTGGTAGAAAACAACAAAGAACTTTTTCCACTTTTGGCGACAAAAATGACCAAAAACGAAGTGTCTTCGTTAATTCAAAATCTGCAGAAAGACAGCAAAAGTACGGTTGAAAAATGCAATTCTGTTGAGGTGGAAATTTTTGAAAATGGTTTTGCAACTGCCTATTGCGCTGGAATTTTTATTGCTTCTACCGACGCCAATTTGATAAAAACAATCATTTTTTGTGCTCAAAGTCGCAAATCTATTGCCGATTGCGACGAGCAATTCAAAAAACTTGCTGGCACGACGGGCGAAAATGTTTTGGCAAATCTTTTCATAAATGTGAAAAGTTCTCAAATTTTGTTAAATAAAATTTTCAAAGATAAAACACTGATAAACAATTCGTTGTCAAAATTTTCATCGTGGGTGGTTTTTGATATGTCGCTCAGTGGAAAGCAAGTTGTGCTAAACGGATATGCCGATGCCGACGATAGTTTCACTACATCTTTGCTTGCAGGGCAACAAACGGTAGAAAATACATTGATAGATTTAGTGCCGTCGGATGTGGTTTCGTTTGTTTCGTTTGCTTTGAGCGATACGAAAGCATATTTCGAAAAAGTGAAACTCACACAAAAATTAACAAAACCTACCGAAAAATTTTTGACAGATTATTTCACAGGTCAAGTGGTGGCTGGTGCATTGCAGAGGGCAGAGTGGAGTGGAAACGAATTTGTACTTTTGTCAATATCAGACTCTGTAATGGTAACCGACGAACTCGACTCCAAAGCACAAAAAACATCGCGCATTTCCGACTATACCGCCAAAACGGTTTCAGTGTATCAGTTGCCCGAAGATTTGAATCTTTCGGTTGTGGCATCAAATTTTTCTACTACCGAAAAACGCTTTGCGTGTGTGCTGAAAGGTGCGTTGTTGCTTGCCGAAACTGAACCTATGGCGCACGAAATACTCGGACGTATAGAGTCGGGAAGTTTGTTCACGCAAGGTGAAATGAAAGACTTTGTTGCAGAAAATTTCAGAAATCAATCGTCTGCCACATTCTTCATCAATTTTCCGTTTGTTCGCAGCCATTCCGATATGTTTTTTACCGACGAATTTTCAAAAATAATGACAGAAAGTGAATCGTTTTTCGGAAAAATTGGTGCAGTTGGAGGTCAGTTCGAGGCAGAACGAGATTTGTTCTATTGCAACGCTTCTGTTCTTTTTGGAAAAATGCCGAAAGTGGTTGTAAAAGAAGAACTTCCAAAGAAAAAAGATAGTTCGGTTGCTTGGGAAGTCGAAATTGGTGGCACGCCAATTTTCGGACCAATTATTGTGAAAAATCCCACAAAAAAAGAATGCGAAATACTTTTGCAAGGTGCCGATAAAAAACTTTATTGCTATGCCAATAATGGCGAAATGTTGTGGTCTGTTGCACTCGATGAACAAATTTTGGGTAACGAAATTGCTCAAATTGATTATTTGCGAAACGGGAAATATCAGTTCGTGTTCAATACAAAAAAATCAATTTATGTAGTTGATAGAAAAGGAAATTTACTCAAAAATTTCCCATTCAAATTACCGCAAGAGGCTTCTGCACCAATGTCGGTTTTCGACTACGATGGCAAAAAAGATTATCGCTTCTTTGTACCTTGTGTCGATAAAAAAATTCTGCTTTACAACAAGGAGTGTAAAGCCATTCCAGATTGGAATTTGCGAACTACCAAAAATGTAGTTACATTGCCTATACAATATTTGCGTGTGGCAGGCAAAGATTATATTTTGGTGAACGATGGTTCGCCGTACATTCTCGACCGCCGTGGCAATACGCGTGTTCGCCTGAAATCGAAAATTGATATGAGCAATCGCAATCCGTTTTTCCATTTCTATGGCAAATCCTCAAAAGCAAGTTTGGTTACCACCGACCAATCTGGTTACCTTAAACAAATTGATTTTGAAGGAAATGTAAAGTCGCAGAAATTGCGCGAAGATATTTCGCAAAAACACTATTTTTTGCGTGTAGGTACACCACAAAAACCAGTTTATGTTTGTGTGGATAACGGCAAACTTTTTGCTTACGACAAAGATTTGAAAAGCGTTTTCGAGACCTCTTTCACAATGACCGATTGCCAACCTTGCGTGAATGGCGATTTTGTGATGATTTATTCTTCTGCCGATGCTCGTTTCGAGATATTTGATGCACAAAAATTGCAGATGATTGGTCAGTCTTTCTCCAGTGTAGTTTCGCCATACATAGGCAGTTTGTTGCCAATGCAAGGCACCTACTTGCTCGTAGTGAATGAAAACAAATTGATTTGCCTTTATTTGAACAAGTGAAAATAAAAGGTAATAACAAGTACGTTGCTTTGTTTTTGTTGACGTTTTTTCAATTTGTTTTGAAATTGTTTTGTATATTTGTAATTGATAACATATTGTTATTAAAATAAACAAACAATCAGTTATGAATAATATATTATCACTTTTAGATAATTATACACTTGACGATGCTGATGACATAGCAAAGACTCTTGCCAATGATTTTCGCAAACGTCGAGTAGAAAAGAATTTTACTCGAGAGCAGGTTGCTGAAAAGTCAGGTATTGCAGTCAGCAATATCGTTAGGTTCGAGCAAAAAGGACTTATTTCGTTGAAAAACCTTATCGGTCTTGCTATGGCGTTGGGTTATACTTCTGAGGTGAGTAAAATTTTTTCTGAACCAAAGTTTTCCACTATGGAAGAACTTACTCAAATTCGAAAGAATAAGGATAAAACAAGAGCGCACAAAATGTAATGGGAAAGATTGACAGACTCATAGTAAAATATCACGGGGTGGTTGTGGGAACAATTTCCTTGACGCCTGATGATAAGTGTTTGGCGTTCGAGTATGACTCTCGTTGGCTTGTTGAAGGGTTTAGTATTTCTCCGCTTGAATTGCCGTGGCATTGATATTCCCGACTTCAAACTTACCAATGGCAAGTATTTTACTACTCGCCGTTTCGATCTCACCAACGAAGGTGAACGCATACATACAGCCACAGCAGGTGGGCTTTTGTGTTTATCACTTTCAAATCCAGTGCTTGACTACAGCAATCTTCTTGCTCTAACGGGGTTCTTGACACAAAATTCAAAGTATGTTGAGGAAATGTACCGTCGTATGGTTTTCAACTATCTCACAGATAACAAGGATGACCATTGTAAAAACTTTAGTTTTATAGTCCGTAAGGATATAAACGGCAAGTATATATGGCACCTTGCTCCTGCGTATGACCTTACATTGTGTACTGAGGGATACAATGGTCAGCATGCTACCTCTGTTAACTCAACAGGTTATCCAACATTGCAAGATTTCATTGAGGTGGGTACAGAAATTAAGATGCACCAAAAGCGATGCAAGGAAATCTTTGATGAGGTATATTACAATTGTGGCGATTTACTTCTAAATAAGATAAAATAAAAATTATTATTTCCCCAATACTGATACGACATTATTGCCGATTTTTACGATGTAAACGCCTAATGATGGTGCTATAAAACCTATTGTTCTATAAATAATTCTATCAACTTAATGGCGCTCTCAATATCATCCTTAGATACCATTTCGTATGGGGTGTGCATATATCTACAAGGAATAGAAACAACAGCCGTACGCACACCTTCGTTTGATACTTGAACCATATAAGCATCTGTACCTGTAAGACCCGGCGATGGTTCAATTTGATATGCTATATTGTTCTTTTCGGCAATGTCTTTAAGTTTATTATAGATGTCTTCATCTACATTCGGACCTAGTGCCAATACGCAACCTTGTCCTAACTTTATGTCGCCATGTGTTATGGGATTCATTCCAGGGTAGTCGGTAGCGTGCGTTACATCTATTGTGATGCAGATTTCTGGTTTTATGGCATTGGCAGCCACTATTGCACCACGCATGCCGATTTCTTCGTAGTTGGATGCCACATAATAAATATCATAATTTACTTGTTTGTCTTTTAGTGCTTCTGCTACGCTATTCATCACTTGCACACCACAACTATTGTCTAATCCACTGCCTGATATATAATTATTGGGCAGTTCAATACGTGATGGTTGATAATAGACATAATCGCCAATGCTGACCATAGCAGTGGCCTCCGCTTTATTCTTGGCAGCAATGTCTATCCAAATATTTTCCCACGACAGTTTACTTGTTTCTTCTTTTTGCAAGTGAATAGGTTTTTTGCCTATTATACCCACTATTTTCCTATCGCCATGGTGTATTTCTACTTGCCTACACGGCAAAATGTTTACATCTATACCGCCGTATGGCTTTACATAAATGAACCCCGATTCATCTATGTAAGTTACCATCATTTTTACCACATCTGCGTGAGCAATGAGCATAAGTTTTGGTCCATTGCCTTGCTGATGTGAAATAAAATTGTCGATAATGTCATTTTTTGTCTTCTTAGGCAAAATTTCATTCAGCATTAAATTCTTCATTTAGAAAGCGAGCTAACTCAATGGTAATACATTCTAATGGTATTGGTAAAAAATTTAATTTGAGCATTTCATATTGACCAATAAAATCATTCTAACGTGCAATTTCAAAAAAGACCATACTCATTAGGTTGGCTAAAAAAATTATAAATCTTAACAAAAATTCTTTAGGAGAGAATACCCTCCCCTAAAGAAAAATAATTACGTCATACGATACATAATGCCACACGCGGTTTCGCAGTATGAAGGGCAACCACTTGCGCTAATAACGCTTGACATTGCGCTAATTCCAAGTTCCATTTTCATAGTTCCTAAAATTTATTGGTTATAGGTGTACTGCGGGAGACACCATTTATCCCTTTGTATCATATTTGCGTTGCAAGGTAACCTTGGCCTTCGGCAATTTTTGCAATGCTTTTACAAATTCTTCTTTGTTCATAGGCTCATCTTGCTCCATCAATTTATGAGCAAGATTATACCTACATTTTGCCATATAGCAGTTTGTTTCTGCAGGTTTACGGAAATCGCCATGCTCGGTATAGTTCACGCCTGCACATAAGTTACAATAGTCACAATAATCATATTTACCACATTCGGTATAGTCTTTTACCACAGCTTTGCGCCATTCTTTTAATGGTTTGCTATTGGCAAGTATTTCTAATACTGATTGTTCTTTCGTGTTGCCAAAAACTAAAGTAAAAGTAGGGCACCCTCTTAAATCTCCATTGGGAGCCATACAAAACCCCGTGCCACCAGCGCCACAACTACACAAGTTTATATCACGTATTTGGGCTCCATAGTTTGGCGCTTCTTTGCCAATATATAGTGCAAGATTATTGTCGCGCAACACCACTTGCAGTTGCTCTTCTGTTAGTCGTAATTGCTTTGCACATAGGTCGCCATCGTTACTTTCGGTAATGTTAATTTCAAACTGTGGTTGTGCGCCATATTGTTTAGCTAAATCAGCTACCATATAGTAGGTGTGCAAATTTGGTTGCATCACACAACATTTCAAGTTCATTGGTATGGCTAAGTCAGAAAGTTGTTTTACCACTTGCATAGAGCGCTCCCAAGAACCTGGTATGCGTGTAATAGCATCGTGGTCTTCTGCTACACCGCTATAAATGCTCACACCCACCAAACGTGGATAATAGTTTGCCAATCGTTGCACATCTTTTGTTATGCGTTGTCCGTTAGTAAAAATGTCAAATGCTATTTCTTTTTGATAAAGATAATCAATGAGTTCCCACGTGATTTCTTTTGAGAATGGGTCTCCACCACTCAAGCAGACTTTTACAAGTCCAAGCTCGTACATTTCGTCAACTATGCGCTTATAGTCGTCTAATGTCAATTCTTTTATATCTGCTCTATGGCTCACTTCTTCATTATTGCGTGTAGCACCAGGATTATAACAATGAATACACATCTCACTACAACGGTAAGTCATCTCAAACATGCAAGAGCAAATGGTATGTTTGTCATCAACAGCGTCAAAATATAATTGCTCGGCATTTGATGTCCACATAGGTAGTTTTTCTTCAGTTGGTTTGTCAACCCATGCTGTTTCTTTTCGCTTAAACTCTGCCAATTTCGCACGATATCTTGTAATTTCTTCTTTTGAGAAAAGATGGTTAGTCAATAATCCGTTTTGCATAAGAATTTTTGCAAAATCTTGTATGGATTCTTCCGCAATACCCGTTTGCAGAGCGATTTGCTTAATATCAACTTCTCCATTTCTTCCACTACTCAATATTCTGCCAATCACGTCGGCAGAATAACTTTCAAAGAAATAACTGAAGCCAGATATTAAATTGTAAAACAACGCTACACGTTTTTCACTATTATAGCGCCCGCATGTCCATTCTGGACGATAAATTAATGGAATGATTTCGTATACTGTAATCGAGTTAATATCAGACCACTCACGTTCGTTTAAGTCCTCTAGTGAATAATCGTTTTTTAGTTGTTGCCAATTTTTGTTGTATGTATTGGTTTTACAAACCTTGAATTTCAAATTACGTGGTAGTATGAATTCTGCTTCATAATTTGCATCTCCAAAGTATTTTTTTACATTAATCGAGGGTATTAGTTCACAATGTTTAATTATAAATAACGCAGTATTAGAAGTCATAAAATGGAGCGACATTGCATATTCAGCCTCCGCACTTGTTGATACATATGCACAATCATGAATAATATTGTCTTTTGTGCAAACATTTTCATTCTCTAAAACACGATACAAAGTAGATGGAGTTCCCCCATTTTGCATCATGTTATCAAGAGAGACTACCTCTTTTGGTGTTTCTCCTGAGCGAATCTGTTGATTTATACTTGTTCCATCGGTAAGCCCTTCGGCTGTTGTGTACTTCCGTAAAGCTTGTTCTTCTAATTCTGTCATAAATACGTGTGTGTCCATTAGTTTTATTCATTTTACAAAAGGGCATAAAAAAAGCGGGACTGCATTGTTGCTGTTCCGCATATCAGGCTCTCGCATTGCCCTAAAGGTAAAACAAGCAACACGAAGCCCACGCTGTATGCACATATATGAATATACGCACCACGAGGACATCTCGTGCCACAATGTTTTGACCTTTTGTTGAATTTGCGAGATTCGATATGCCAAAACAAAGCGCAAAAAGACGCCTTTTTTAATATGTCCGCAAGCCCACCCAAAAGAGAACACGCCCCAGCGTGGGCTTAGCAAAAGAAAACAACGCCATCGCTATGGCTAAATAGTTGTTTCCATAAATGCAAATTTAGAAACAAATTTGAAAAAAGAAAAGATATTCAAAAAAAATGGATAATTTGAATGATTTGCTAATGTGCTTTTACGCTACGCTTTTACCCTCGGTACAATTACCCCCAAGATCCCCTAAAGAGGGTTGTAATATGCACGTTAATTGTTGATTTACAATATATTACGTACTATAAACTAGTAGAGACGCCATACTATGACGTCTCTACAATCGTTTTGGGGTAAAAGCACAGCGAAGTAGCAAAAGTTACGTCGTGCTTTCAGCACTCTTCTCTCTTCACTCTTCACTTTTTACCCTTTGAACCTTTTTTCTTTGGCAGTGGCAAAATCGACCAAATTTGGTTTTTGCTGAGATGAACGAATATCTGCGTACTCACGATTGAGTTTTTGGCAGAATTCATCGTGTGTTTTTGGGTTCAGCAATTGCGAAATATAAACTGTATTTACTGCCGCATCTTTGCAGTAGATGACGGGTGCGCTGTACTTTGGCGCAATTTTCACGGCAGTGTGCACTTTCGAGGTCGTGGCACCACCTATGAGGATAGGAATTTTCAGTCCTGCACGCTCCATTGCCTCTGCCACGTGGCACATTTCTTCGAGCGAAGGAGTGATAAGTCCGCTCAATGCCACAAAATCTGCCTTTTCGGCAATGGCAGTTTCCACAATTTTTTCGGTAGGTACCATTACGCCAAGGTCTATTATCTCGTAATTGTTGCAAGCCAAAATTACCGAAACAATATTTTTACCAATGTCGTGCACATCGCCTTTCACGGTAGCCATCACTATTTTTCCTGCTTTGGCACTACCTTTGCAGTTGCTCTGCTCGATGTATGGTTGCAAATACGCTACTGCAGTTTTCATTGTACGAGCAGTTTTCACCACTTGTGGCAAAAACATTTTTCCCTCGCCGAAAAGTTCACCCACTTCGTTGATGCCCGCCATAAGCGGTTGTTCTATAATTTCGAGAGGAGAGGCGTACATTTTCAGTGCTTCATCGAGGTCGGTCTCGATATATTCGTTTATGCCTTTTATGAGGGCATATTTCAGACGTTCGTCGAGCGATTTTTGTCGCCATTCATCGACCTTTTTCGCCTCTACGGCATTGTCTATTTTCAGCGATTCAGCAAACTTCAGCATACGTTCGGTAGCGTCTTCGCGTTTGTTGAGCACAATATCTTCTACATATTGCAAAAGTGTAGGGTCTATCTCGTCGTAAATTTGCAACATACCTGCATTTACAATGCCCATATCCATTCCTGCCTTGCGAGCGTGATAAAGAAATACCGAATGAATTGCCTCGCGCACGGCATTGTTTCCTCTGAAAGAGAATGACAAATTACTTACACCACCACTAACTTTGGCGTGTGGCAGATTTTCTTTAATCCAACGTGTGGCACGTATAAAGTCTATTCCATAATGATTATGCGCTTCAATTCCAGTAGCGATAGCCAATACATTGGGGTCGAAAATAATGTCTTGCGGAGCGAAACCAACTTTTTCGGTAAGCAAGTGGTAGGCACGACTGCAAATTTCTATTTTTCGTTCGTAAGTATCGGCTTGTCCGTTTTCGTCAAAAGCCATTACCACAGTGGCTGCGCCGTACGATTTTATCTTTGTTGCTTTCTCAAGAAATGGTGCTTCGCCTTCTTTTAAACTGATGGAATTTACAATACATTTGCCTTGAGCACATTTCAGTCCAGCCTCTATCACGTCCCATTTCGACGAATCTATCATAATAGGCACTTTCGCAATTTCGGGGTCGGAAGCAATTAGGTTGATGAAATTCACCATTTCGACTTTGGCATCAAGCATTCCGTCGTCCATATTTACATCAATCACTTGTGCACCTGCCTCTACTTGATTTCGTGCGATGGTAAGTGCTTCGTCGTAATTCTTTTCGCCTATCAAACGAAGAAATTTCTTAGAACCAGCCACATTGCAACGCTCGCCAATATTGCAGAAAAGTGATGTCTCGGCAGATTCTGATTTTATGTTTTTATTAAACAAAAACGAATTGGACTTTATGCTGAATGCATCCATACCCGATAGTTGCAAATCGGTAGATTTCATCGAAGGTTTTCGTACTTCGTAACCCTTTGCAAGTAATTCTGTATAAGTAGCAATATGGGCAGGCGTAGTACCACAACAACCACCAACAATATTTACCAACTTTTCTTCGATGAATTCTGCCATTTTTGCTTTCATCATCTCGGGCGATTCGTCGTATTCGCCAAACTGATTTGGCAGACCAGCATTTGGATGTACGCTCACATAGCAAGGTGCAACATCGCTTATTTCTTTAATAAAAGGTTTTAGTTTTTCGGCGCCAAACGAGCAGTTGAGTCCTACCGAAAGCATATCTGCGTGTGCCACCGAAGCGAGGAACGCACCCACGGTCTGTCCAGAAAGTGTACGACCACTAAGGTCGGCAATAGTTGCCGAAAGCATTATCTCCACTTTTCTGCCTGTTTTATTTATTGCGCTGTGTGCCGCCGAAATTGCTGCTTTGGCATTGAGTGTGTCGAAAATTGTTTCTATCATAAAACCATCTACACCAGCCTCGATAAGTGCTATCATCTGTTCTTCGTACGCACCGAAAAGTTCATCAAACGTAATGCTTCGTGCCGCAGGATTGTTTACATCGGGCGAGATTGACGCAGTTTTGTTGGTAGGACCAATCGAACCAACCACAAAACGAGGTTTTGAAGGCGTTTTTTCGGTGAATTCATCGGCGATTTTGCGTGCTAACCTGCCTGCCGCAAGATTTATTTCGCGCACCATATTCTGCATGTGGTAATCAGCCAAAGAAATGCGTTGCGCACTGAATGTACAAGTAGTAATAATATCGGCACCAGCCTCAAGGTATCCACGATGTACTTTTTCTATCACTTCGGGTTTCGTCAGACAAAGCGCCTCGTTGTTGCCTTTCATTTGACAGTTGCAGTGTGGCACACCTTCGCCGTGAAAATCTTCTTCGGTAAGGTTTTCTTTCTGAATCATTGTGCCCATCGCACCATCAAGTATAAGAATCCTATTCTTTAGTTCGTCGCGTAACATTTAGGGAAGTTTTTTCGTTTAATCGTTTAGCGTTTTTTTGCAAATATATAGACCAAAGGTAATATTTTTTCTAAAACAAAAATCGTTTTTTACTTGCTTACAGCATACGCATTTTTCAAAATTTCTTCGATGATTTGGCGCAATTTTGGACGTGTACCATAAAAATTATTCACCATTATACAAAAAGCAAAAGTTTGTCCACCCTTTGTAAAATAACCTGCGTAGCACTGCACATTTTTAAAACTTCCACTCTTTACGTGAAACGATGTTTGAGCAGGAAAATTCGTCAATAAACTGTGTACTGTACCTTCTTTTCCGGCTATTGCAAACGAGCGAAAATAAGCATCTGCATATTTACTTTGCGACTTCATATAAGACAAAATTTCTACGATGAAATCTGGCGAAAATGCGTTTTTTGGTGTAAGTCCAGAACCATCGTACATAAATGCAGCCGAAGTGTCAAATCCTTTTCCTTTCCAATAGTTTATGACATTTTCGGCACTTTTGTCAAAAGACGCTATACTATCATTTTTCAGCGATAAATGCTTGAAAATGTGCTCGGCAAAATTGTTATTACTGAAAATATTTGTCGAACGAACAATCTCGCTCAAAGCGGGCGACAGTTGAATGTAAATAGTTTTACGACCTTTAGCACCATGCGTATTTTTCACCATACACTTTCCGCTAACTTTCACGCCCGAAATTTCCAATTCTTTTTTCAAACAATTAACCAAAAGCAGTGGGGGGTTAGAAATATCGCATTTGAACGTCATATTGTCCATATACGGATGAAGTTCGCCACGCAAAAAACGCGTTCCCAAACCTGGTTCGCCTGCCAAATACACATCGTTTTTCCTTGCTCGTCGCGACACATTGATGCAAGGAAGAATTGTATCTGTATCGTTCAACTTGGGCGAGATGCGCACAACCATTGCTTTCCCACTTTTGGTATTCACCGTAACATATTCAGTATTGTCGTAGCACGAAATGGCAAAAACTCCAGCACCATAATAAGTTCCTATATCTTCGCCAATCCACAGAGGAGAAACAACCTCATCGTCATACAGACCCGTTTCGGCAATTATATTTCCGTTTATTTTTTTGATGCCTAATTTTGTTATTTCAGATTTCCAATGTTTAAGAAAACCTACCGAATCGTGAAAATAAGAAGAACCGAGCGTAGGGTCGCCCTCGCCGCGAACATAGATATTGCCGTTGAGCGTCCCTTGTTCGTCGATAGTGCCATCGTATTCTATCCACGTTTGGAACTTAAAGTCGGCACCAAGCATTTCGAGTGCAGTAGCGGTAGTTATCACTTTGGTAACAGACGCAGGTGTAAAAGTCTTTTGCGAGAAATGACTCGAAACCATTGTGCCCGTATTCACATTCTTACAAGCAAACCCCACTTGTGCGTGTCGCGTTGATGGCAATGTATCTATTTTTGTCCAAAGCGAAGCCAACGGATCGGTAGCGTTTGCATACTGAAGCACGCAGAACAAAAATGCCGAAAGAAATGTCTTTTTCATTTAAAAAAATCCCATTAAATCACACAAAGGTAATAATTAGGGAATTAAAACAGCAATGACTTTGAAAGAAAAAAATAAAACAAAAATTGCCTTTTTTCTTGCAAGAAGTCAAAAAATATTGTAACTTGCCCCAAAATTTAATAAACCTAATACAATATGAAAAAGTTAACTTTAATTCTTGCAGTCGTTTTGGCTGCCTCTTGTTCCTCTAAAAAAAATAATGCTGAAGCAGAAGCGGCTTTGACTTGTGAACAAACGGAACAACAAATAGATGCTACACAATTGCAGATGACAAGCCCAATCGAAATCACTGCATTGGAGCAAGATTATCAACCACTTGTCAGCGAAGACAATGCTGCAGGTTATGCTTACAAATGGGTATCTTTCGCTACAGATTTTGCCAGAGAAGGTAAAACTTTGAATGGTACATACAACGGTTTGGCACTTACTTTTGTTGGCGAGCCATTCCAATTCCGTTTCCAAGTAGAAAGTTTTGACGCTGATGGAAATGCAAAAGACAATATTTGCCCAGTTTACTGGTTGAACGGACAACACACCGACCCAGTTCTTACTACACTCGATGGTAGCACAGTTGCAAATACTTGCAACGAAGAAACAACAGTTTACTTTGAATTGCCAGCCGAAATTACTGAACGTTTTGCCGATGGCAACGCTGGTATGCACATTCACTTTGGCGACCAAGGTTCTGCTGGAGATTTAGTAATTTCTAAAGCATACCTCTTCCAAGTAGCAAAATAACGCGAAAACACATTAACAATAACTAAATAAATAGGCGATGAATCAAAATTGGTTCATCGCTTTCTTTTTTTGCCCATTTCATCGAAGAAAATCAGTCGTTGTTTCGCAAGGCATTTTGTATCGCTTCGCTCTCGAAACCCCTACTTGCGGCAAATCGGAAAAGTTTTGCCTGCATATCGTATTTGTCTTTCGCTTTGGTATGTCGTTTTTTATCCTGAAGCAATTCTCTCAACGCACAAAGATATTCGTCATCGTCAATCTCTTGCAGCGCAGTTTGAATGAGCGCACTTTCAATTTTCTTTTGCCTCAAAGCGTAGGCAATTTTTATACGTCCCCACTTTGAAAAGCGGAATTTATCACGTACAAAAGCGACCGCATAACGCTCGTTGCTGATATATTTTTCTGCAACAAGATACTGCACAATCTTTGCCGCTTCAGCCTCCGAACTACCATACGAAAGAAGTTTTTCGTAAATATCGTTTTCGCAATGTTCGCTTTTAGAACAAAGTGCCGCTGCTTTATGTAAGTTAATTTCGTACATATACAATTTTGAATTAAGAATTATGACCAAAGGGAATAATTCTTAATCATCGACCGAAAGGGAGATAA
>DCHK01000031.1:19833-37023 GCA_002315615.1 Bacteroidales bacterium UBA1754
AATCACTGACCGAAGGGAAGTAATTATGACCGAAAGGGAGATAAATTCCTCATTCCTCACTCCTCATTCCTAACTTTTATCATTCTATCGTTACCATAAAAATCTTTGCGTAATTCAATTTTAGTGAAACCTTTTTGTCGCAACATTTCGCACATTTCATCGGGGAATTTTTGGTTTATTTCAAAAAATAAATTGCCATTTTTTCGCAAGTGAGTTTTTGCAAAATCTGCTATCGTTTCGTAAAAAAGCAACGGATTCTTGTCTGGTACAAAAAGTGCCGTAGATGGTTCAAAGTCGAGCACATTGCGTTGCATATTTTTTTTCTCGCACTCGCAAATGTAAGGTGGATTACTCACAATTATGTCGAATTCATCGATGATTTTTGCACTTTCTGTCAGAATATCAACTTTACGGAAATCAACATCAACGCCATTTTTCTTGGCATTTTCTTTGGCAGTTTTAAGTGCTTCGTCAGAAATATCTACAGCGACAATTTTCGCCGATGAAATGGCGCATTTTAGCGAAATGGCTATACAACCGCTACCCGTTCCAATATCAAGAATTTTAGGATGGTCGTTTACACTCTTTACTACCCAATCAACCAATTCGGCAGTTTCGGGTCTTGGAATAAGGGTGCTTGAATTTACGCCGAAAGTGTGTCCGCAAAAAACTGCATAACCCAACACATACTGAAGTGGTTCGCCATTTTTTAATCTTGCAACAAATGATTCAATTTTTTTTACTTGATTTTCGGATAATTTTATATCTTTGCTAATTAGCAATTTTGAGAGCGGCATTTCGGTTACACATTCTGCCAAGGCATAAGAAATTTCTCTTATTTCCGATGGCGAAAATAATTTTCCGAGACTATCGCGGACAAAATCAAGACATTGTTGAACGGTTTTCATTAACCACAAAATTATAAAAAAAATGACATCTGACGAAGAATTCATGCTTTTGTGCATAGAACTTGCCCGCAAGGGAATGGGTAGTGTTGCCCCCAATCCGATGGTAGGTGCTGTGGTGGTGTATAATGGCGAAGTCATAGGCAAAGGCTACCACCAGAAATTCGGTGAAGCGCACGCCGAAGTGAATGCTATCAATTCTGTCGAGAACAAAGAGTTGTTGCAACACTCAACGCTGTATGTCAATTTGGAGCCTTGCTCACACTACGGCAAAACACCGCCTTGTGCAATGCTCATTGTGGAATCGAAAATTCCACGTGTGGTAATCGGCAACAAAGACCCTTTTTCGAAAGTAAATGGTGGCGGAATAGAACTGCTCGAATCGAATGGTGTGAAAGTGGTTTGTGGAGTTTTAGAAAAAGAATGCGCCGACTTGAACAAACGCTTTTTTACGTTCCACACCAAGCGCCGTCCGTACATTACGCTAAAATGGGCGCAATCGGCTGACGGATTTGTTGATGGCAAACGCATTTCTGCCGACGACGCACCAATTGTTATTTCAAACGAAGACACAAAAGTTGATTTGCACCGTATGCGTGCCGAAGAAACTGCCATTTTGGTGGGCACTACTACTGCTATGCTCGACAATCCGCAACTTACCGTTCGCTATTGCGAGGGTCCAAGTCCTGTGCGCATACTTATAGACCGAACACTGAAAATTCCTACAACTTACCATTTATTTGATGGCACAGTTCGCACTATAGTTTTCACCGAAGAAGACGCCCAAGATTTTGGAAATGTTACTTATCGTAAAATCAATTTCAAAGACAATCCTTTTCGCCAAGTGCTTGATGCCCTTTACGAAGAGAATTTAATTTCGTTGATAGTAGAAGGTGGAACTGCCACACACAACAGTTTCTTACGTCAAAATTTATGGGACGAAATTCGCGTGGAAACGAACGAAAGTTTGCAGATAGACGAAGGAATTTTGGCACCACACGTGCCACCTTCTACAATGGTATCGGAGAAATTTTTTGGTAACAATGTCATCAGACGATACCTGAACCAAAAATGAAACGCTTAGCACTGGTTGTTTTTCTGTCGCTTTGTTGCTTGGCAAAACTTTCGGCACAAGTTGAAATTGCAACGAAAGTCAATGCCCTATATGCTTGCGCAGGAATAATAAACCCGTCGGCAGAATTTGCAATTTCGCCAAAATCTACCATTCAAACAGAAATTATATATTCTCCGTGGAAATCAATAAATAAGCATCATTTCAATTTTGTTATTTTAATGACAGAATATAGGTGGCACTTGAAGAACCATTTCAATGGTGTATATTTCGGTGCAAACGCATCGATGTATGCTTTCGATATTTCAAAACCCCATTTCAGCGATGGAAGAATAAAACTTTACAATGGTTATGCCAAAGGATGTGGTGGAATGATTGGCGTTTGCGTAGGATACGAAAAAACGTTTGCCGACCGTTGGATTTTAGATGCTTTTTTAGGATGGTCGAGAATGTGGAGTTATTACAATGGTTATCATTTTGCCGACGAAATGCACCTTGAGGGAGAAATTGAAATGCACCCCGAGGGACACGAAAACGACAATCCGCCAGACCCTTGGAATGGCTCTGCGGAATGGTATCCAAATAAAATTGGCGTGTCGATAGGATACATATTTAATTAAAATAATTAAAGCAATTTTTAATTGACCAAAGGGAAATAAATCAACGCTCTTAACTCTTAACTATTCACTTTTAACTTTTTAACTACTTCAATGCGAAAGACATTTTTTGGAATATTCTTTTTAGTGGTTTGTCAACTCTCGGCACAGCAAACTAATGTTTATACCGATGCACAGCGATATTTTAACGATGGAAAAAACTTGCACGCACAGAAAAAGTTTGCAGCATCGTCGGCACAAATAGAAAAATATCTGCAACTGACCGACCACACACTTTCTGAAACTGTGCAAGAGTCGAAATATCTGCTTGCTGCAAATGCCTACGAACTTCGTAACGACAATGCATATTATATGCTGAAAGACTATTTCAACGAGTATCCGTACACGTCTTTTTACGATCAAACTGCATTTATGCTTGGAACACTTACTTACGAAGAACGCAACTTTAAAGAAGCAAAAACTTGGTTTGCCAAAGTAGATGAGCAACAATTGAGCGAAACGGAAATGTACGATTACGAATTTCGCTATGGATACACTTTGTTGCAACTGAAAGATTACAACAATAGTCGTTATTATTTTCATAAACTCATTGGCAAAAACACGCGCTACGAGAATGCTGCCAACTATTATTACGCCTATACCGAATACACACAAAAACACTATGAAAAAGCACTCGAAAGTTTCTTGAAAGTGCAAAACGACCCCGAATATCAAGCGTTTGTTCCGTACTACATTGTGCAAATTTATTACTACCAAAAAAAGTACGACGAACTTATGCCAATAGCCGAAAATTTACTGAAGAAAAATCCACAAAACGAGAATAATCTTGAGATTTACAGAATATTGGGCGAATGTTATTATCAGAACAAAAATTATAAGAAAACCATAGAATATCTGTCGAAATACCAAGAAAAAGCGCCAAAAGTAGTGAGAAACGAAATGTATTTGTTGGGCATTTCGTACTACAACGAAGGCGATTATGCCAATGCTGCAAAATGTCTTTCGAAAACCACGACCGAAAAAGATGAAATGGCACAAAACTCCTATTTGCATTTGGGTATGTGCTACCTTAAACTAAATGACAAATCGCAGGCGAGAATGGCATTTGAACAAGCGTCGCTTATGGATTTTGACGCCGATGTGCAAGAAGAAGCACTTTACAATTACGCATTGGCAACATACGAACTTTCGTTTTCGCCTTTCAACGAATCTGTAAAAGCATTTGAATTGTTTCTTGAAAAATATCCAAATTCAAAACGCACCGATGATGTTTACAATTACCTTGTAAATGTATATCTAACAACCAACAATTACGATGCAGCATACGAATCGATAGAAAAAATTAAGAAACCTTCGCCAAAAATTTTCGAAGCAAAACAACGCGTGCTTTACAATATGGGCATCAACTCTTTTATGGCGAATAATTACAATGAAGCAATATCGCAATTCTCTCACGCAATAGACTTGGCACTTTACAACGAAAAAACTGCAGCGCAATCGCGTTATTGGCGCGCCGACTGCTACTACCGTCAAGGGAAGTACAACGAATGTCGCACCGACTACGAAACTTTTTTGCTTTCGCCTTCGGCACTCAACACAAAAGAATATAAACTTGCTTATTACAACATTGGATATTCATATTTCAACGAAAAAAACTATAACAACGCACGTGCATCGTTTTTGAAATACCTAAATGTAGAAAACGACAAAAAATGCGCTACGTACATTGATGCCGTCAATCGTGTAGGCGACTGCTACTTTACAAACCGCGAATTTGCTTCGGCACAAAAATACTATACCGAAGCAGCCAATTCAAAATCAGCAGGAACAGATTATTCCGTTTTTCAACAGGCATTTGTGAAAGGACTTCAAAAAGACTATTACGGAAAAATAAACACTTTGCGTGGACTCATTGCCGATTTCCCAAAATCGGAATATTGCGACGACGCATTGTACGAAATCGGGCACTCGTATATGATGCTTGACAATTACGAAAAAGCACGCAATACTTATTCTCAACTTTTCGATTTGTATCCAACAAGCAGTTTGTCGAAAAAAGCAATGTTGCAAAAAGGAATGCTTTATTACAATCAAAATCAGTACGAAGAAGCAATAGAGACGTACAAAACTGTAGTTTCGCACTATCCAAACAGCGAAGAAGCAGCAACGGCAATAGAATCTCTTGAAAAATGTTATGTTCAAATAAACAAACTTGACGACTATACCGATTATATGAAAAAAATCGGCAGACAAGAAAATGTAACTGCCGAACGCGAAGATTCGCTCTACTACATCGTGGCAGAACGACAATATTTCTTGGGCAACTTGTCTGAAGCAGGAAAATCTTTCAACGCCTATTTGCAAAAATTTCCGGATGGTGCATACGCCACAAAAGCGCAATATAATTTGGCAGATTGCTATTACGGAACAAATAAAAAAGCCGAAGCAAAACAAACTTACATTGCATTGCTTGAGAAAAATACAACTTACGAAAACATTGCCGTTTCGCGCATAGCAGAAATAAGTTACGACGAAAAAAACTACGCCGAAGCGTTGGAATATTTCAAAAAACTAAAAAACATATCGGAAGATTACGATAAAATTTTAGCTGCAAGATTAGGAATTTTACGTTGCTCGGCATTGCTCGATGACAATACGCAAGTAGTTTCCATTGCCGACGAAATGATGACCGACACCCGACTCGATATTGAAATTGTGCGCGAAGTACGTTATCGCCGAGCAAAAGCATATTTGGCACTCGACGAACAAGATTCTGCTGTGCCAGACCTTACAGAACTCTCTTACGAAACAAGACACGCATACGGTGCTGAAAGCAATTATTTGCTTGCCAATTATTATTTTACAAATAAAAAAGATGAAAAAGCAGAACAAATTATCTTCGATTTCATCGATAAAAACACACCTTATCCATATTGGTTGGCACGTTGCTTTGTCTTGTTGTCCGACATTTACATTAGTCGCAACGACGATTTTCAGGCAAAACAATATTTGCTCAGTTTGAAAGAGAATTACACACAAGATGATTCTATTCAAGAAATGATAAATACACGTCTTGCCGATATAGAATCGAGAGAGAAAAATTCCATTATCATAGACGTAACCAAAGAAAATGAAAATATACAAGAAGATGAAAATATTCAATAAAATAAACTGCACAATTTGCTGTACATTGTTTTTTGCTTCACTTTCGGCTCAAAACGTAGAATTTTCTGCCAACGACACAGTTTTTACGCGAGACATTGACATTATACGCGAATATACACCAACAATAAAAGATGCAGGAAAAATAAACACTTTGCCAAAAATTGACACCGACGGGCAAATAAAAAAAACCGAAGTAAACTACGCATCGTGGACTTCGCCACTCGAGAGCAGTCAATTCGACCTCAGTTTATTGCCTTCTGCCACACTGAAACGCATTCGTCAGCAACGACTTTTGCGCGAAGGTTATGCACGAATCGGTGCAGGAAATTATACTTCGTTTGTTAGAGATTTGTATACACCAATCATTCGCCGAAACGATATGATTTTCGATGTGCTTCTCAATCATCAATCATCGTTTGGAAAAGTTCGACTCGAAAACGACGAGAAAGTTCGTGCCAAAAATATGATAAATTCCTATGCATTTGGTTTTGACAAAAATTTTATTCCGTTAATGCTCACAATCAATGCTTCGTACGCACGAAACGATTTTAATTATTATGGACTTGATAGTTTGAAGAACGATAGAATATACACCCTTGACGGCAATGAAATTTTAGGACAAGATTTGCGTCCGAGACACAACAGAGACGCACATAATTTCTTTACTTTCGATGCGGGAATAATTTCTAACAAACGCATTTCGCCAATTGATTACGCAGTGAATTTAGGTTATGATTTGACAAAAACATATACAGGACTTGCCGAAAATATGTTTGACATTGAAGGCAAAATTAACTGCGAACAAAAGAAATACGATGTTGGCGGAATTTTGAAATTTGAATCAGTTTTTTATAATTCGCCCGACTCAAACAACTGCTTTTTTCGCAATATAACCGATGAGTTTGACAACTATTCTATACTTCGCATCGCGCCTTACTATAGAATAAAAGGCGAAACTTGGCACATAAAACTCGGTTTCAAAAGTGCTTTCACGTTCAATAGAAAACCATCGGTAGCCTTTTCGCCCGACATTAACGCAAAAGTTGCCATCGTGCGAGACGTTTTTTATTTCTATGCTGACGTTACTGGCGATTTGAAAAACAACACGATGAAAAGCATATTCAACGAAAACAAATATTTTCGTCCAGACAATCACACAGAAAACACTTATTGCCCTATAGATGCAACTGTCGGATTCAAAACTAAAATATACAGCGACTTGATTTTTAACATTTCTGGTGGATACAAAATGTTGCAAGACGCACATTTTTTTGTGAACAATACAGATACATTAAATCATTATTACGACAATACATTCTCTTATGTAACCGATAATGTGAATTTATTTACAGCAGGTGCTGCATTTACGTACAATTGGCAAAAACGTGTGGAGGTTATGCTCGAAGGAAATTACTACCATTGGGTACTTGACAAGCAACCCGAAGCGTGGAATTGCCCGAAATGGAAAGTTACATTAGATGCAACCTATCGCATTACCGACGATATAAAAGTTACACTCGATGCCTTTATGTACGGAGCAAGATATGCACGAGGATTTGAAAACAGTGCAGTAAAAATGAAACCTGTTTTCGACATCAATGTTGAAGGCGTGTACGAACTGAATAGTTGGTTGGCATTTTTTGCAAAATTCAACAATGTGATTGCTCAAAATTATCAAATTTGGTACGGATACAACAGTCAGCGTTTCAACTTTATGGCTGGTATGGTGTTCTCGTTTTAACTCTATTCTTCAGAAAAGTGTACAAGTACGCTTCTGTATGAATTGAAGATTTTTGATTTAGAGACGAAACCGACATATTTCCCGTCTTTGTCGACGACTGGCAAATTCCAAGCATTGGTGCTTTCAAATAGTTCCATCACTTTTTCCATAGGTGCATCTTCATTGACAAACGCTGGTGGAGAAACCATTAGTTGCTCCACTTTGAAGCGAGAGTACAAAACTGGACGAAACATAATGTTACGAATATCGTCGAGCAATACAATGCCTAATAATTTTCCGTTGCCATCTACCACAGGAAACAAATTTCTATGTGATGTTGAAATAATTTTCACCAATTCGCCCAACGACAATTCTGGTGCAACACACTGAAAATCTTTTTCTATCACATTCCCCATTTTTAGCATTGTGAGCACTGCTTTGTCTTTGTGGTGAGTAATAAGTTCACCTTTCTTTGCCAAACGCATTGCATACAAACTATATGGCTCGAAAATCAGAATTGTAATGTACGAAATAACGGAAGTAATCATCAATGTCATAAACAAAGAATAACCACCCGTTAGCTCAGCTATAAGGAATATCGCAGTAAGAGGGGAGTGCATAACACCTGCCATAACACCTGCCATACCAGCAAGAGCAAAATTTTCGGCAGGAACATTTGCAATTCCAAGTAAATTAAGAACTTGTGCTAAAATAAAACCAGCAAGGCAACCCATAAACAAACTTGGTGCAAAAATACCACCTGTTCCTCCAGCACCATTTGTGGCACACGAAGCGAATATTTTGAAAATCACAACCAAAGCCAAATATAACACAAGCCACCAACCTTGCGTGAAACTATTGAACAAACTTCCGTTTGTAACTTCTTCGGGATGATTACTAAGCAAATATGAAATGGTATCGTAACCCTCGCCGTAGAGCGAAGGGAAAACGAAAATCAACACGCTAAGTATAACGCCTCCAAAAGCCATTTTTTTGTATGGTGTCGCTAATTTTCGGAAAATATCCTCCAACCAATTCATTCCTCGCGTAAAATACAACGAAACCAAACCACAAAACAATCCAAGCAAAACTATAAACGGAATTCGAGAAACAGAAAACGGCTCATTAACCACAAAATCGAAAATTGGTTCCGAACCCGAAAGGATGTACGAAGTAGATGTTGCAGTAACTGCACAAATCAGCAAAGGCACTACTGACGATAGCGTAAGGTCGAGCATCAACACTTCCAACGTAAAAAGCACGCCCGCGATAGGTGCCTTAAATATGGCTGCCAAAGCAGCTGCTGCACCACATCCTATGAGCGTCTGTAATGTGCGATGGTTCATTTTGAACAAACTGCCCACATTAGAACCAATGGCAGAACCCGTAAGCACCATAGGTGCTTCGGCTCCTACAGAACCACCAAAACCGATAGTAACCGAACTTGCCACTATTGATGTCCAAGTATTGTGGCGCTTAATGCGACTTTGCCGTTGAGAAATGAAATATAAGATTTTGGTTACTCCGTGACTTATGTCATCTCTCACAATATAATGAACGAAGGCCCAAGCAAGAAAAATACCAACAACAGGGTAAATCAAATACAAATAATTGACGCCCTCGATATTAAAATTTTGCGTAAGTAAAGTTTGAATAATATGCACCAGAGATTTCAAGCAAAACGCTGCTATGGCAGTAAGAAAACCTACTACCAAACTAAGCAGAAGCACAAAGTTTTTTTCTTCGATGTGCTTTTCGCGCCAAGCTATTATTTTATCTATCAAAACCATTTACGATGCAAAATTCACTATTGCTTTTTTACAATTTCTCTTCCACGTAAAACGATGATTACCGTATGAATCAATATTTTCAAATCTATCAAAAGCGAATTGTTTTCTATATATATAATGTCATAATGCAAGCGCTCTATCATTTTTTCTACCGATGTAGCATAACCATATTTTGCCATTCCCCAAGATGTGATGCCAGGCAATATTCGCAATAACAAATAATATTCAGGTGCTTTCTCCGAAATTTTGTCCACATAATATGCCCTCTCTGGACGAAAACCTACTATCGACATTTCTCCACATATAACATTGTAGAATTGTGGTATTTCATCTAATCTAAAACGGCGAAGCGTTTTACCTATTTTTGTTATTCTATCGTCATTCTCCGACGAGAGCAAAGGTTCTCCATTTTCCGCATCAACGCGCATTGAACGAAACTTAATAATATCAAATTTTTTGCCATAACGACCAATTCTTTCTTGACGATAAAAAACAGAACCTTTATCTGTACACTTTATTCGCAACGAAATGTAAATTGTAATAGGTATTGTGCTAATTAGTATCAAAACCGAAGCGATAACGTCAAACAGTCTTTTAATATTTTGTTGCCAATACGGCATTTTGTTGTGAGACAAATTTACCAATGGAAATCCTAATATGCTATCAGACAACATGTTTATTTGCAACGACTTACGAAGATTTTCGGTAATTTTTACATCAACACCAAGTAAATACATTTGTCTCAATACTTCGTAAACCAATTTTGAGTCAAAATTATCTATTGCAACAACGACCTCTTCTACTTTATTATTTTTTACAATTTCTAACAAATTAGAATATTCTCCCAATATCTTTTTCTCGTCGATTTTTACTTCCGTTTTTTCTTTTACGGAAATATAACCAATTACTTTTGTTCCAATATTATTTGGAAGTTTTTTCGCGTTTTCGCCAACACCAATCACCAATGTTGGAAACGAATATCTACCACTTTTTAGACCTAATATGAAGCTTTGTGTAACAAATAAACGACAAAAGTACGTTAATAAAAATTGCAGACCGAAATAGTACAAGCATTGATGATACGACAATGAAATTATTGTAAAAGTTTTTGAAACAATAGCAATACAAACTACACCAACGAAAACACTTATCAATGTGGTGAAAAATTCCGTCAAACGAGAACGGCGTACATTTTCATTATAATATCCTGAAATCCAATAAACAACAAACCAAAAAACGCATAATGTTATTCCGACATAAACATCAAAACCACATATTATCAATGACAAAATCATTGATAACAAATCAGCCACAAGATATTTTATAAGTTGAATGCGTTGCATTAAAATGTTTTTATTTCCTTATAACTTCTACAACATTGCCAACTCCCAATTTAATAATGCCAGAAGGTGAGGCTTTCTTTTTGTCGTTTTGACGATATTTTACAATGTAATCAACTGCGTTTTTTATCTCATCAGAAATTTCTGAAAAAATTGCTGCGGTAGGTTCTCCACTAATATTGGCAGAAGTAGAAACTATCGGTTTTTGAAAACGGTAACATAGTTTTTTTGAAAATTCTTCGTTTGTAACGCGTATGCCTATGCTTCCATCTTTTGCAACAAGATTCTCTGCTAAATTTCTTGCTTCTGGATAGATGATTGTAAGTGGTTTTTCGCTCATCTCCACCAAATCATACGCCAACGATGGAATGTCTTTTACATAAGCGCCAAGTCGGTCGACACTATCCACAAGGACAAGCATCGACTTTTCATCGGCACGATGTTTTATCTCATAAATTTTCTTTACGGCTTCGGCATTTGTAGCATCACAACCTATACCCCAAACCGTATCGGTAGGATATAAAATTATGCCACCATTTTTCAGAATTTCAACAACTTTTTTAATCTCTTCGTCCATTATCAACCTTTTTACAAACCTTTTTCTTTCAAAAGTTCATCCATTTCTTGTTGCACTTTTTGTGCAGATTCTCGTGCTACTTTCGCAAAATTTTCGGTATTGTCGGCGTAAATGATGGCACGAGAAGAATTGACAAGCAAACCGCATTGATTGTTCATTCCGTTATGTGCAACTTCGCTCAAACTTCCACCTTGTGCTCCTACGCCAGGAACAAGCAAAAAGTTATCAGGCACAATTTTACGAATATCTGCCAACATTTCGGCTTTTGTTGCGCCCACCACATACATCATATTATCTGCGTCGCCCCATTCTTTCGATTTTTTCAAAACTTTTTCGAAAAGTCGCTCACCATTGGCATCTTCCATAAATTGAAAATCGAACGCACCTTTGTTTGACGTAAGTGCTAAAAGAGTAACCCATTTGCCTTCATATCCAAGAAATGGCTTCACACTATCTTCGCCCATATATGGAGCCACCGTAACGCTATCGACATTCATATCGCCGAAAAACGCACGCGCATACATTGTAGATGTGTTTCCAATATCACCTCGTTTTGCATCGGCTATAATAAATTGGTCGGGGTATTTTTCGCGAATATACGCAATAGTGCGATCGAGGATTTCCATTCCTGCCATTCCTATACTTTCGTAGAATGCAAGATTTGGTTTGTATGCCACGCACAAATCTGCAGTAGCATCAATTATTGCTTTATTAAACTCAAAAATTGCGTCATCACTCTCATCAAAAAGATGTTCTGGAATTTTGTTTACATCAGTATCCAACCCAACGCACAAAAAACTGCGTTTCTTTTGGATGTTTTGAAAAAGTTCTTCTCTCGTCATAACGGATATTTTCTTAATTTTTGTTTGTATTACAATTCACTTTCTTTTAGTCGCTCGGCATTTTCTGCCACAATCAAATGGTCGATGCAATCTTGAATGTCGCCATCCATATAGGCTGCCAAGTTATAAATTGTATAACCAATTCTGTGGTCGGTAATTCTACCTTGTGGATAGTTATAGGTGCGTATTTTTGCAGAACGGTCGCCAGTAGAAACCATTGTCTTTCGACGTGCAGCAATGTCATCAATATATTTTTGGTGCTCGCGGTCGTAAATCATTGTACGCAAGCGAGAAAGCGCACGTTCACGGTTTTTTGGTTGGTCGCGCGTTTCGGTACATTCTATTAAAATTTCTTCGGTTACACCCGTAATAGGATTTTTCCACATATAACGCAAACGCACACCAGACTCTACTTTGTTCACATTCTGACCACCCGCTCCACTACTTCGGAAAGTATCCCATTTTATTTCGCCTTCGTTTATCTGTACATCAAACTCGTCGGCTTCGGGCAACACCGCCACCGTAGCGGCAGAAGTATGCACACGACCTTGCGTTTCGGTTACTGGCACGCGTTGCACGCGATGAACGCCACTTTCGTATTTTAGTGTTCCATATACATTCTCGCCCGACACATTGAAAATAATTTCTTTGTATCCACCTGCTGTACCTTCTGTAAAACTCGAAATGGCAATTTTCCAACCTTTTATTTCGCAATACTTTGTGTACATACGAAAAAGGTCTCCTGCAAAAATTGCAGCCTCGTCGCCACCTGTACCTCCACGAATTTCCATCACCACATTTTTGCCATCTTCGGGGTCGGCTGGCACAAGCAAAAGTTTTATCTCCTCCTCAAGTTGTGGAATACGTTCTTCGCACGACACAATTTCTTCTCGTGCCATTTCTTTCATTTCCGCATCGCTTTCCGAAGCAAACAATTGTCGCGCTTCGTCCAAACCTCCCAAACACTGCATATATTCCTTGCGTGCCTTCATCAAAGCACCAAGTTCTTTGTACTCTTTTGTGAGTTTTACGTAGCGTTTTTGATCGGCAATCACGTTTGGGTCGGTTATCAAAGTAGAAACCTCCTCGTATCGCGCCACGAGTCCATCTAATTTTTGTAATATATTGTTTTCTGCCATAAATTTTAAAGTATCATTGCCAAAATTGCCATTGGGCATACGCCGTCAACCGTTAGCAAAATGTCGCTTGTGTAAGTGCTGTTACCACGATAGACGTGTTTCATATCGTAAATGTACAGAATATCGCTCGTATAGGTACTTTTGCCGTTGTAAAACTTCTTGCCGTCCCACGTATTTAGCACATCACTGGTATAGGTACTATTGCCACGATAAAGATATTTGCCATCCCAAGTGCAAATGATATCCGAAGTGTAAGTCGATTTTCCCTTGTAAGCGTGTTTTCCGTCCCAAGTTAAAATAATATCACTCGTATAAGTGCTGTTGCCTTTGTACAGATATTTACCATCCCAAGTGTAGAGTATATCACTCGTGTAGGTACTATTGCCACGATAGATTTTTGTTGTTGCCATAGCAGAAAGCGTTAATACGCAAAAAGTTAATAATGTCAGTAAACGTTTCATAAGAATATTAAAATTATTTTTTAATACTTAAATTCTCCAAATTCGCTCTTGATAATCAATTCTGTTTTTTCTGATGCTTCTACGCGACCAACAATTTGTGCATCAATATTGAATGATTTTGAAATTTCGATAACTTTTTCGGCATTTTCTGGCGAAAGATATACTTCCAAACGATGTCCCATATTGAATACTTTGTACATTTCAGCCCAATCGGTGCCACTTTGTTCTTTGATGGTGCGAAACAGTGGAGGAACAGGGAAAAGATTATCTTTCACCACACGCACGTTTTCTACAAAGTGCAATACTTTTGTCTGTGCACCACCCGAGCAATGTACCATTCCGTGAATTTGAGGACGAAGTGCATCGAGCAATTTTTTCACTACAGGAGCGTAAGTACGTGTAGGCGAAAGCACAAGTTTTCCTGCATTTATTGGAGAATCTTTCACCTCGTCGGTCAATTTTAGTTTACCGGAATAAACTAAATCTTCAGGCACAGCAGCATCGTAACTTTCGGGATATTTTTCTGCTAAATATTTCGCAAATACATCGTGACGAGCAGAGGTCAAGCCATTGCTACCCATACCGCCATTATATTCTTTTTCGTACGTTGCTTTACCGTACGATGCCAACCCAACAATTACATCGCCTGGACGAATATTTGCATTGTTTATTACATCGGCACGTTTCATACGACAAGTAACAGTGCTATCCACAATAATAGTGCGTACAAGGTCGCCCACATCGGCAGTTTCGCCACCTGTAGCATATACACCAATGCCCATTTCTCGAAGTTCGGCAAGTAATTCGTCGGTTCCGTTAATAATGGCAGAAATCACTTCGCCAGGAACGAGTAACTTATTTCGACCTATGGTAGAAGAAACCAAAATGTTATCGACTGCACCCACACAAATAAGGTCGTCGATATTCATTATAAGTGCATCTTGTGCAATGCCTTTCCACACACTTAAGTCGCCAGTCTCTTTCCAATACAAGTACGCAAGTGATGATTTTGTACCTGCACCATCGGCGTGCATAATGTTACAATACGCTGGGTCTCCGCCAAGAATATCAGGAATGATTTTACAAAATGCTTTTGGATAAAGTCCTTTGTCGATGTTTTTTATGGCATTATGCACATCTTCTTTTGATGCCGAAACACCACGCAAATTATATCGTTGGTCGCTCATAATATATGATTTTGTTTTAGTTATCTACAAAATACAAATATAGCATAAATTTATCATTTTGCCGACAAATAAAGTAAAATCATTCACAAAAAGAAAAGCGCACGCACAACGGCGCACGCATTGGTAAAATATTAGGGTTAAAATTCTAATCTTTTTTCAAGAAATATAATTCCACGACAAACGTCAAAAACTCTGCCATCGGAACAGCCAACCAAAGTCCAATTGTCCCTATAAACTTCGGAAGAAAAACAAATGCGGCAACCAAGAAAACTATGCCACGCAACGACATAAGAATCGTCGATAAATATGATTTTTCTGTACTTTGAAAATAGCCAATGGCAGAAATGTTGAATGCTACAAACACAAATCCCAAGGAATATAGTGGTAAACCTTTTGACGCAAAGACAAAAGAATCGGTGCCCGAATCAAGAAAAATTGATATGATAGCGTTGGAAAATAAACAAAATACCAATGTTATGAGCAATCCGAAAGAAACGCCCAAAAATGTACTATACAAGAACGATTTTCTGACTCTTTTATCCAATTTTGCTCCATAATTGTAACTGATAATCGGTTGTGCCGATTGTGCTACAGCACTATAAATCATATACACCACAGGGAATAAATAACATACTACGCTAAACGCAGCCACACCATCGTCGCCCAAAATTCTGCCGAACATATTGTTTCCTGTGAGAATCATCACAGAAATTGCCATCTCGCCAACAAATGCAGAGAAACCCAATTTCGACATATACCCCACATTTCGTAAGGACAAACGAATACTTGTAATGGTATTTTTCAAACGGCAAAAACGAAGTTTTTCGGCTCGGAAAGCCATATAATACAACGTCATCGCCATTCCTATTCCTGTGCCAATATCGGTGGCTAACGCAGCACCTTTCAAACCCATTCCGCAAGGAAAAATGAAAATATAATCAAAAATAATATTTACCACAGCGGGAATAATATTGGCGTACATCGCAAACTTTGGCGAACCATCTAAACGAATCAAAAATTCGCCAACTATCTGAAACATCAAAAACAAGCAAGTAGGAATAAACCACAAGTAGTAATTGCGTTCCAAATTCACCAAATTCTCCGAAACTCCCAACATCGAAAATATCGCATTGGGGAAGGCGTAAAATATTATGCAAAAGATAATTGCCACAACCGACGACACACTGAAAGCCTGCGTAGCATTTATGCGAGCAACTTTTTCGCGATTTTGAGATAAGTGAATGGCACAAACCACACTTCCGCCCACGCCAAACATCATACCTATGCCCGTGATGACAAGCATAATAGGACAAGCCAAATTGACACACGCCAATCCTTCGGCACCTACGCCGTGACCGACAAAAATGCCATCGGTGAGCGTAAATACCACATTAAACACCATTCCTAACAATGTAGGAATGAATATGTTAGCAAATAATTTTGGAATGTCCGTATTGGCGAAATCAATACGGTCACGATTGTCAAAAGACATAAGAAATGGTTAGAATTTTAGGTCGAGCGTACCCATTTCGTAGGTTGGCTTTTTGTCTATTTCTACTAATGTTTCGTCCTCTTCTTCGTCGTCAAACTCTTCGCCATCGTCAACATAATCTTCACCAAAAAGTTTTTTCTTCTCTTCGCGACGATAATAATAAACTAATCCGTATTCCTTACATTTTTCGAGAGATTCTTCGGGTTCCAAATCCGAAAACGCTTGTTCTACTTGGTTCCAAATATCGCACAAAATTTCATCGACCGCTTCTCTGGTTTTTGTTACATCGGTTTGATAACGAATCACCGAATTTCTTTGAATTTTTTGCTCTTCTACTTGCGATGCGAATGGGTCGAAAAACACCCTCACTTTTGCTATATTTGGGTTGTAAATTGGCACTCCACCGTGTTGCTGACGTTGCATTTCGCCCTTTATTATTTTATTGCCCCATTCTACCAATTTAATGTCTGACGAAAGGTCTGGAACTTTGCTCGAATTTGGTTCCAAAGAATACAATTCCTTACATTGTGCCTGAAATTCGCCACGAATGACGCACATATTCAGCACTTGAATGAAATGAGAAACATAAAGACGTGCCTTTTGCGAGAGTTGTTGCGTTTTTTTGTTGCTCGTAGCAAACCTATCATTCGCTTGCTTGTACTCATAAAGCACTTGCTCATATTTTCGCAATATTGTCTCGGCATCGTGTTGCGATTTCTGCGAAACTATCGTAGAATATATGCCGTCCATCTTCGAACGGTCGAGCACCGTGTTCAAAGCCTTTAGACGTGCAGAATCTGTTTTTGGTAATCTTCTGTAAGGCATGCTTTTATGTTTAATTGTTCAGCGTTTAACTGTTTAATTGTTGATCTGCTTATTTGCT
>DCHK01000031.1:37192-38423 GCA_002315615.1 Bacteroidales bacterium UBA1754
TTGTTTAATTACTTCCCTTCGGTCAGTGATTGTTAATTGGTCAAAAATCTCGCTTCTTGTATCTTGTTTCTCTAATCTCTCAACTATATGCTATATGCTATATGCTCTTAACTCTTAACTTTTAACTATTTTTCTCTGCTCATCAGTTTTTCCGCTAACTGACGAAGGTCGGTTTTTTTGTTTTCTTCTACCGAAATTTGTGCGATATTTTCTTTTGCTTTCGTAAAATATTCGTCCATTTTTGCTTCGCAAATCTCTTTGATACCCAATTTATTATAAATCTCGGTTACCGCAGAAATCTTTTCTGCCTCATCGTATTTTTTTGCAGAAATCCATTGTTGCAATTCGTCTTTTATTGAACCTTCGGCTTTTTTTTGTGCCGAGATGAGCATAAAAGTTTTCTTGTTGCAGAGTATATCGCCACCAATTTTTTTACCAAATGTTGCTGGATTTCCGTACACATCGAGCAAATCGTCTTTCAACTGAAACGCCATACCAATGTTGATGCCAAATTCGTAAATCAAATCGGCATCACTTGCCGAAGCACCCGAAAGCGTAGCACCAAGTTTTAGCGATGTGCCGAGCAGAACTGCTGTTTTCAGTCGAATCATTTCCAAATAATCGTCAGCCGTAACCTCATCGCGCGTCTCGAAATCCATATCATATTGCTGACCTTCGCAAATTTCAAGCGCCATTTTATTGAATAAACACAAACAAGTTTTCAAATACTTTTCTGGCACTTTTCCCAACATTTCGTATGCTTTTATCTGCATTGCGTCGCCCGAAAGTATAGCGATGTTTTCGTTCCACTTGCGATGTACGGTAGGGTTTCCACGACGAACATCTGCTTTATCCATCACATCGTCGTGAAGCAATGTGAAATTATGGAAAATCTCTATTGCCAAAGCAGCAGGCAAAGCACTATTTTTATCGCCGCCAAACATATCGCACGCCATAAGTAACAATGCGGGACGAACGCGCTTTCCACCCGACGAAAGTGTGTAACCTATCGGTGCATAAAGATTTTTCGGTTCTTTTGTCCAATCTATTTTTGCAAGTGCCTGTTCTATCATTGTTTAATGTTTAATTGCTTATTTGTTGATTTGCTTATCTGTTTATCTGTTTTGCGAGTAGTTCCCCTTTAGGGGTTAGGGGTAAATGTTTAGTGTTTAATCGTTTATCTGCTTATCTGTCTAATTTCTTTAATTTTCTCACTAGTGTCCACTAAAAA
>DCHK01000004.1 GCA_002315615.1 Bacteroidales bacterium UBA1754
TTATTTTTTAGTGGACACTAATGTTTTTGTATGTTTAATAAAATGTTAAAATTTTTCTTGTTTCTTGCTTCTCATTCTCTCGCTTCTCTATATGTAATACAGGTCGTCCGATTTCAGTCTTAAATAATGATTTACAGAGAAATAAGCCGAAATAGAAGTAATAATAATTCCAAAAACTAAAATCACTCCGTAAATAATTGGCAAGTAATGTAAATTATCAATATTGATAATATCGCGCCATTCGCCTTGTGCGTAATACAACAATGCCGTGAGCAAAATCATTGCCAAAATGGAAGCAATAATGCCGTTTATAATGTTACGCACTACAAACGGACGGCGAATAAAACTCCAATTTGCACCGACTAATTTCATCGTGCTGATAAGGAAACGTTTTGAGTAAACCGTCAGTCGTATAGTATTGTTTATCAATGCAAAAGAGATGAAAAGCAGTGCCACAATGAGAACGAGCAAAATCGTAGTGATGCGTTGCACATTTTGGTTCACCATTTCAATTAAGTTTTTCTGGTAAATCACTTCTTTTATTTGTGGGAAATGACTCAATTCCTTTTCTATTTTTGCAATGCTGTCGGCATTGGCATAGTCGTATTTCAGTTTCACTTCGAGCGATGCCAAAAGCGGATTGAAGCCAAGAAATTCTGTTGGGTCTTCGCCCAATTCTTCGCTCAGTTCCTGAATGGCTTGTTCTTTGGTAATGTATTCGGTAGATTTTACGTAAGGCGCAACATCGAGATTTTTTTGCAAACGCTTGATTTCTACATCTTTCACATCTTGATTCAGCACAATAGAAAAACGGATGTTTTCTTTCACGTAAACCGACAAATCGTTGGAAAGCAATATGAGCAACGAGCCCAACCCAACAAGGAACAAAACCAATGAGATGCTTATGATAGAAGTAAAATGTGAATTAAAAAGACGATTAACTTTTATTTTTTTCTGTTTAGCCATAGCCAATATTACCCCCTAATTTATACAATTTTGCAAAGTAAGCAAATTTTGGGTGAATACGAGAAAAAAAAGTTGAGTTTTTTTGAACGAGTAACACATTTTCTATGATTATTTTCTTACTTTTGCAAGAATTTATAATTATTATCTGTTTGTTATGAATAATAAAATCGTTGGTAAAGAATACTTTTCGGAGAATGTAGTTCGCCTCGAGGTTGAAGCGCCTCTTATTGCAAAATCGCGTAAAGCAGGACATTTTGTCATTGTTCGTGTTGATGAAAAAGGTGAAAGAATTCCGTTGACTATAGCAGGTGCTGATGTCGAAAAAGGCACTATTACTTTGGTGATTCAAAAAATTGGCGTTTCGTCAACCAAAGTTTGCAGTTTGAATGTTGGCGACGAATTGCTCGACGTTGTAGGTCCACTTGGTAAAGCAACTCATATCGAAAAATTCGGTACCGTAGTTTGTGCTTGTGGTGGTGTAGGTACTGCCCCAATGCTTCCAATAGTTGAGGCATTGAAAAAAGCAGGTAACAAAGTAATCACCGTTTTGGCTGCACGAACAAAGAGTTTGATTATTCTCGAAGAGCAAATTCGCAAGTTCTCTGACGAGGTTATCATTATGACCGACGATGGTTCGTACGGAACACAAGGTTTGGTTACAAATGGTGTAGAAAGCGTTATTCTTCGCGAGAAAGTTGACAAATGTATCACCATTGGTCCTGCCATTATGATGAAATTTGTTTCGTTGCTCACAAAAAAATACGAAGTTCCTACGTTGGCATCTCTCAATACTATTATGGTTGACGGAACAGGTATGTGTGGCGCTTGCCGTATCACAGTAGATGGCAAAACAAAATTCGTTTGTGTGGATGGTCCTGAATTTGATGCTCATCAAGTGGATTTCAACGAAATGTTGATGCGTCTTGGTGCATACAAAGCACAAGAAGTCGAAGCATTCGAAACATACAAGAATTCTTGTAAATAATTTGAAAATCAAATAGATATCAAAAAAAGGTTACTATTCAAAAATGGTAACCTTTTTTTGTTTGGTTATAATAAAATTTGTCTTCCCCCGTTTTATTTGCATATAACCTTAAAAAAATGAAAAATCGAATCCTTATTGCAACATTTGCATCGTTGCTTTTCGCATCGTGTACACACGAGAACAAAAACATTGCCATTATTCGCAGCGAGGCAGACGATAGTATTTTCAAAGAAATACATCTTGCGCCGTATTGCAGTATGGCGAACTATTTTGCTCAATCTTTCGACGAAGGTTTCATTTTTTCCGGCGATTCTACATTTTCTTGGAAAATCGACACTGTGGAGTGCCGAACTATTTTCTGCCACAGCGATGCTTACTTTTGGACATCCATTTTTGTTACACCAGGCGATTCTGTTTCTTTCAAAACAGTGAATAAAGGCGATTATTTCGATGTGATTTTCGAAGGTAAAAATGCGGCACATTATAATTACGAGTTAGAAAAGAGGAATGCCATTCAATTGGAAGAACCTCATCCAACTCCTAATATTGACCAATATGAGTACAAAAAGCAACTGCAAGCATATCGTGCCGAAGAAGAAAAATTTTTAGAGAAATACAAAAAGCAAAACAAAGTTACTTCTGAATTTGTCGATTATGCGTCAGCCGAAATAAACAACAAATATGTTTTGAGTTTATACGACTACGTGTATTCAAATAAATGTAAAGTTGATGTGGAAAAATTTTTGGAAGGAACTGATATTGTGCAAAACGCATTGTCGCACAGTGCAATTGATGCATTGCTTTACAAATATGTAATGTGCGCTTCAAATAGTGATATTGAAAAGAATTTCAATGCGATACAAACGGAAGTAATTCCTCAATTTCGTCCAACTCTTACTGCCAATTTGGTAATTTGGTTTGCTAAAAAAGGTGACACTTCGTATAAATCGGCGTTATTGAATGTGATAAATCAAATAGAAACAACATCGAAAGACTCTATGTTGTTGGCTAATGTAAAAGAATACAAATCGTTTTATTCGCTTACGGGAACTGCTTTGCCAGATAGCGTTTTGAATAATACTCGATTGATTTGCTATCAAGATAACAAGGAAATTACACTCCGTCAGTTGTTAAAAACATACGAAAATTCTGCAATCTACCTCGACTTTTGGGCAAGTTGGTGCGGTCCGTGCCGAATGACAAATTCACAATCAAAAGATAATAAGCACGAGTTGAAAGACAAAGGAATAGTTGTTGCTTATATTTCAATGGACGAGAATACTGAAATGTGGAAAAAGGCAGCAAAAGAAGATGAGGTAGTAGAAAACCAATATTGTCTATTGGATGTTAATTCATCTCCTTTGCGCAATTACTTTAAAATTATGTCAATACCGCATTTCGTTTTGTTCAACAAAAAGCACGAAATTGTTTTGCTAAATGCTCCTCGTCCTATAGATTGTTCATTTTTTGAGTTGAAAGCAATTGTAGAAAAATTGTAAAACACCAAAAGTGGCTCGTAGGACATTTTTAGTCTTTCGTGATGGCGAAAGGTAATTTGTAATGTTTGATGCCTCGTTTGGCAGTTTGCACCTCAACATAAACCAAGTACATTCCAATGTTGCTCAACGAATTGTCGTCGTCGGTGCCGTCCCACGTAAAAGTTGTAGGCGACGAGATTTCGGTTTTGCCTACCAATGTTTTCACTTTTTTGCCCTCGGCAGTATAAATGTCAATTTTTACATAGCCGAGCGATTCGTCTAAACGGCAATTTATTTTCAGTTCGTCTCGATAACCATCGCCATTAGGAGAAAACGATTTTTCTTGCAATGAAATTCCCATCGGCATTTCGGGCAAATTATCGGCGTTTTCCTCATCAGTTTCGTCTTGCTCATTTTCTTTTTCGTCGGGCACGAATGCAGAATTTGCCCGTCCTGGCGTTGCCACCTCGCTCGATGTGTGCCAATCGTCGGCAGTAAATTCCGTTCGCTCGGCAGAGGCAAAATCTGTTTTTGACGTCATTTTTTCGCACATTTCGGCTGTATAAGCAACTTCCGAAACCACTTCAGAATTTCTTTTTACCAATACAATGTTTCCGCCTTTTGTATCGAAATTCGCAAACGATTTTATTTCAATTATTTTGGTGCTTTCGGCACACGAAAATGTAGCACAAAGTTTTTCGGCATTGGTCGTAACTACCGCATATTCCGAAGGAAACATCAAAGTCTGTTGTGTGGCAAGCAACTCTCCTGAGGTAAGTTCGTCATTGGTTCTACCACAAATGTATAACTCCGACAAATCGAGCGTTTTGTTCGACAAATTGTAAATTTCAACAAAATTTGCACTACTCTGTCCAAAAAGAAATTCGTTTACTACTATGTCACTTGCTGACATTTCTGAAATTGCCGAAATTTTAAATTGTTGATTTACAAGCAAATTTCCTGCCAAGTCGGTGATATTTTTCATTGAAACCTCAAAAATTTCTGTTGGCAAATTTTCGGTAAAAACTAACGTTACACCACTTGTTATAGGAAAATCAATTATTATAGTATCAAGTTTTAGATTGTTTGAAAATTCATAATTTGATTTGTTTGATAGCGATTGGACATTCATTGGTTCG
Source organism: Bacteroidales bacterium UBA1754 (assembly GCA_002315615.1). Lineage (GTDB taxonomy): Bacteria > Bacteroidota > Bacteroidia > Bacteroidales > Paludibacteraceae > UBA1754. Next base: position 4,569 of record DCHK01000004.1, read on the forward strand.
CTGAAAGAAATTTTAATGCTTTTGTTTGAAACTACCGAAAATTTTTCAACATCCGGAGAAATCGAATCCGCATTTCGTTTTGCAACTGAATTGATAGTTGCTGGCGTACCACCACGTTTGTCGGCAGAGAAATCCCAATTATTGGCATTATTGCTAAAATTTGTTAAATCTTTACACTCCAAAGCCCAACCGCCATTGCTTTTGAATGCGTTTTTATTCCAAGTTTCGCTGTATTCTACAAAACATATTGTTTGTCCGTTTTTGTCTTCTATCCAAAGCAATTTGCCACTATCGGTAAGCGACGGAAATGATGAAAATCCTATGCACGAACCATATTGCTCGAACTGCGACAAATTCTTTTCGCTACACAATAATAATATCTGATTCGGCAAAAATGTAACCGAAGGGAAAGCGTATTTTTTTGATGCGTCGCAAAGCAAAAAACCTTTCAAGTCAATTTTTTCGTTTGTAAGATTTTGAATTTCAATGTACTCCTCTTCGGGCAACGAAACACGTGGCGAAGGTTTTACCATCAATTCGCTGAAAGCAATATCTGCAAATTTTGCTTCGTATTTTGGAGCAAGTTTTTCGCCCGAAATGTTATAATCGTCAAACCACACCTTTTTGCCGTTGCTCGATGTGTAATTTACCAAAACGCCACTATATTTTGCAGTTTCGTAGGTTAGGTCGGTGCAAGTGCCTTCGCTCACAAATGCTTCTTCTGTCGAGAGTTTAGAATACAACTTCCACTCGCCTTTTTCGCTACGCGTTACTTTCACACTCACTTCCACACTCGAGGCATCGAGACGTTTGTCAGTTCCGTCAATAATTTTCGTTTTGGTACTTCCCGTTTGGCAATACAAACTCACCTCATCGGCTGTGTTGCCAATCATCACAAAATATCCATTCAAATCGGCAGTAAAATCTGCTTTGTCGGAAATCAAATAAAATCGGGCATAATTTGAAGATGAAGGATTAAAATCTAAATGCACTTTTATTTCCCAAGTGGCATCAACAATGCTTTCGCTCGCAACTGCAAGATACGCCTGATTTGCACTTGTTGCCGAAAGGTCATTCAAATACAACAAACTATCCCTAATTTCAAATTTTGTAGTTGTGCCGAAAAAATCTTTGAGCGAAGATGAAGAAAAATCATTGCTATATTGAGCAAAAATTACTGACGAAACAAACAAAAATGTAACTAAAATATGTTTACGCATAATCACTTGGTTTAATAATATTCTATTGAAAATTACTTTATTGAATTATTAGAAATTATTTCTAACTTTGTGGTCGTTAAAAAAATTACGCAAATTTATAAAAATTTAGTACAATATGAAAGTTGCAATTGTAGGTGCAAGTGGCGCAGTAGGACAAGAGTTCTTGCGCGTTTTAGAGGAAAGAAATTTTCCTATGGATGAATTGGTATTGTTCGGCTCTGAACGCAGCGCTGGCAAAAAATATACCTTCAAAGGTAAAGAATACACCGTTCAACTATTGAAACACGGCGACGATTTCAAAGGAATCGACATTGCTTTCACTTCGGCTGGTGCAGGCGTTTCTAAAGAATATGCCGAGGACATTACAAAATACGGTGCAGTGATGATTGACAACTCAAGCGCATTCCGTATGGACGAAAAAGTTCCTTTGGTAGTGCCAGAATGTAATGCTGCCGATGCTTTGGTTCGCCCAAAAGGCATTATCGCAAACCCAAACTGCACAACAATTATGATGGTTGTTGTACTTCAACCAATCGAAAAATTGAGCCACATCAACCGCATTCACATTGCAAGTTACCAAGCTGCAAGTGGTGCAGGTGCTGTAGCAATGGCTGAACTTGAGCAACAATATCGCGAAGTACTCGATGGCAAACCTGCCACTGTTAATAAATTCGCTTACCAATTGGCTTACAATGTTATTCCACAAATTGATGTTTTCACCGACAATGGCTACACAAAAGAGGAAATGAAAATGTTCAACGAAACACAAAAAATTATGCATAGCAACGCAAAATGTTCTGCAATGTGTGTTCGTGTTCCTTCGCTTCGCGCTCACTCTGAAGCCGTTTGGGTAGAAACCGACAAAGCAATTGACGTGGAAGCAGCCAAAAAAGCAATCGCTGCTGCCGAAGGCGTAACGCTTATTGACGATGTTACTAAAGTTGGCACAAAAGCAAATAGCGATGCCGATGCCGAAACAATGGCTGGACTTCCTTATCCTATGCCACTTTTCGCTGCCGGAAAAGACAACGTTTATGTAGGTCGCGTACGCAAAGACCTTGCCAACGAAAACGGACTTACTTTCTGGCTCACAGGCGACCAAATTAAAAAAGGTGCCGCTTTGAATGCTGTTCAAATAGCAGAATACCTTATCAAAGTTGGAAACGTAAAATAACGATTTCAAAATTTTGAAATAATTTCATCAAGAGGCGAAAGGATTTTCTTTTCGCTTCTTTTTTTGTAAAAATAACGCCAAAAAAGTACATTTGCATAGATAAAAAATTCGGCAATGATAGAAGTTAAGAATATAAACAAAAGTTTCGGCAGACTACAAGTGCTCAAAGACGTGAGTCTGAAAATTAACACAAGCGAAATAGTTTCTATTGTAGGACAAAGTGGCGCAGGAAAAACCACACTTCTGCAAATTATGGGTTCGCTCGACAAAGCCGATAGTGGCGAAATAATTATTGACGGAACAAATATTGCTAAACTTAACGAAAAAGAATTGTCTAATTTTCGCAATCAAAATATTGGTTTTATTTTTCAGTTTCATCAACTTCTACCAGAGTTTACGGCACTCGAAAATGCTATGATGCCTGCTTTGATAGCGAAAAAAAATTATAACGAAACAAAAAAACGTGCCACCGAATTGCTTGAATTTCTAAACCTTGCCGACCGACTTAATCACAAACCTTCGGAACTTTCGGGCGGAGAAAAACAACGTGTAGCGGTGGCTCGGGCACTTATCAACAATCCATCGGTTATTTTTGCCGACGAGCCAAGTGGCAGTCTCGACACAAAAAATAAAGAAGAACTCCACCAACTGTTTTTCAACTTACGAGAAAAATTTCATCAAACTTTTGTCATCGTCACGCACGACAAACATTTGGCAAGCATTTCCGACAGAGTGATAGAAATGGAAGACGGAAAAATAATAGAACAATAATACAATTGCTTAATTTTCAGTTTATTAAAATGAAAAATCCTTCGCTTATATTGTGTATTATATTGGATATTATAGGTTGCGCTTCATACATTTTTCCAAGCATTGCAGAATTTTCTGATGCAGTTTGGGCACCAATTTCTGCTTTTATTTTTTACAAAATGTTCGGTGGAAAAACAGGAAAAATTGGTAGTTTGGTGCAATTCACCGAAGAAATTCTTCCTTTTACCGATTTTATTCCAACTTTCACTTTAGGTTATTTCTTCAAAAAATACGAGAAATAGGTTACCTTTTCTTTTGAAAGAATTTTTTCAACAATTCGGCACACTCATCTTCCAAAATGCCATAATTCACCGAAGTTTTTGGGTGAAATATATTTGTAGAATATTTTGAATAACCACGTTTTTCATCATTTGCACCAAACACTACTCTACCCACTTGCGCCCACGAAAGTGCTCCAGCACACATTACACACGGCTCGAGCGTAACATACAGCGTACAATCTGTAAGATATTTCCCACCTAAAAATTCCGTTGCAGCAGTAATGGCTTGCATTTCGGCGTGCGCAGTTACGTCGTGCAAATGCTCGGTAAAATTATGCGCCTTTGCTATTATTTGCTCTTTACACACCACTACGGCACCTATAGGCACTTCATCTTCATCGTAAGCAATTTTCGCCTCTTCAAGCGCTTTTCTCATATAAAATTCGTCGGACATAAAGCATTTATTTTTTAGGTTTTACACGGTTATTAACAATATTGTTGATAACACTAGTGTCCACTAAAAATT
>DCHK01000006.1 GCA_002315615.1 Bacteroidales bacterium UBA1754
CCGTATTACAACGCACAAAAAAAGAGGCTCTTACGAGTCTCTTTTGGGGGCGTTGACGGATTCGAACCGCCGACCCTCTGCTTGTAAGGCAGATGCTCTAAACCAGCTGAGCTAAACGCCCTTGTTCCCTTTCAAAAACAATGCAAAGGTATATGCTTTATTTTAATCTACAAAATATTTTTGTATTTTTTTTGAATTATTTTTTTACAAGAATGAATATTCTTTAGAATATCGCATCATTTGTTGCTCAAAAGTTTCATCATAACGCACCTTAACATCTTGAATTTCACCATTTTTATTTAGCTCAAGTTCATAACGAGGATTTACAAAACCTTTGTATGGCGCAATATGAAGTTTTTCGTAGCGTGCTTTAATTTCTTTGTGCAAATCGATGTCAATTTTTACAGCATAGTTCTCTACAAGGAATTTTGCACCCTCGAAATCGCCTTCCGATTTCACACGTTGAATTTCTGCTAAAAGTTGCCCAAAAAGGTTGTGCAATTTTTCGTAATCATTTACTACAAGATATGTTTTCTCATCGCGTTTCTGCAATTCCACCACCTTCTCGGCACTTCCTTTTTCAAAAACCCATTTAGCAATAAGTTGGCGGTTGCGCATATGCGATTCTTGTATGTCGTCGCCAATGTTGATGCGCACAAGTTGCGTCATCAAACCATTCATCATATACTTATAATATTGCGCTTTGTAGGCATCTTTATCTGGCAACAATCCAAGTTCCAACATTTTTTTGTCCGCCATATAATACAGTCCAAACAAATCGGCACGTGTTTCTTCAATAGTCGCACCATACGACTTCAGCGCATCGGGGTCAACACCAGGCAACAACTTACCCGAACCGTGTCCAAGACATTCGTGCAAATCGGTATGCAAATTGTCGGTAATAGCGCCAAAGCGTTCTATCAAATCAAGGTCTTCTTTGCTATCAACAAATTCGTCAAGGAAACCATTTCCTTGCGCAGCCTTGTCGTAGGCATCGGTAATATTTTCTATTGTTACAGATTTAGAACCGTGCTCGGCACGAATCCAATTGGAATTTGGCAAATTGATTCCGATAGGCGTAGCAGGATAACAATCGCCACCCAAAATTGCCACCGTGATAACTTTGGCAGAAACACCCTTCACTTTTTCTTTACGAAAACGGTCATCAATAGGCGAATTATTTTCGAACCATTGTGCATTTTCGCTGATAATTTGCGTACGTTTTGTCGCTTGCAGATTTTTGAAATTTACAATAGACTCCCAACTTGCTTTCAGTCCAAGTGGGTCGCCATACGTTTCGATAAATCCATTCACAAAATCAATGCGCGAAAGCGAATCTTTTACCCAAGCAATGCTGTAATCGTCGAAGGTTTTAAGGTCACCCGTCTTGTAATAAGCAACCAATTTAGCAATAACATCTTTTTGTTGGTCGTTTTCGGCAACAGATTTTGCTTTCTCGAGCCAATAAACAATTTTTTCTATTGCTTTTGAATATTTTCCACCAATTCGCCATATATCTTCTACGAGTTTGCCGTCTTTTTTTACGAGTGTGCTATTCAGGCCAAAAGAAACAGGTTTGTCGCCACCTTCGGCTTTCAGCGCACCATAAAACTGCTCCACTTCGGTTTGCGAAACGCCTTGATAATAATTGTTTGCCGAAGTTGCAATTACATCGTGAGCAGAATTCAAATTCACACGACAACTGTCAATTTCTTTATCAAACATCACAGGAAGAATTTCTACCAAGAGCGATTCTTTTGTTTCGCCATCGGCAAGTGGCAAATATTCATCATTGACATTTTTTAACAATTCAACAAAATATTCTTTCGTAAAATTTGGCTGAAATTTATCCATCGAATAATGATGGTGAATGCCGTTTGAAAACCAAACTCGTTTCAAATACACCACGAACGAACGAAAATCGTCGTCATTGCGATTACCTTCGTAATGTTCGTAAATTGCTTCGAGTGTTCGGCGAATACGCAAATTGTGCACATTATTTTGGTCGAAAAGAATATCGCATCCGCACAAAGCCGCTTGAGATAAGTAATAAATGTATTCTTTTTGTTGCAATGTAAGATTCTCAAAATCAGGAACTTTATAACGCAGAATCTCCAAATCGGCAAATGCGTCAACTTTATAATTGAAATCTGAAGATGTATTACTTTTCTCACACGAAACGAACGACATTATTGACATAGTTATAAGTATTTTTATAAGATTCTTCATAAATTTTTATTTTGACTTACAAAAGTAAATTTTTTATACCGATTTTTCATAATTCAATCATTTTTTCGATTTTTTATTTTTATTTTTGAAAGTTAAAAAACAATTATGAAACAACATCAATTAGACAAACTCGACGAGAAAATCCTTCAACTAATCGCCAACAATGCGAGAATTGCTTTTCTCGAAGTGGCGCGCGAGTGCAATGTTTCTGGCGCAGCCATTCATCAACGCATACAAAAACTGCAAAATCTTGGTATAATAAAAGGTTCGGAATTTATTCTCGACCCTGATAAAATGGGTTATCAAACTTGTGCCTACATTGGTGTGCTGCTGAAAGACGCCAACGAGTTTGAAAATGTAGTCAATTCGCTTGCAGAAATTCCAGAAGTGGTGGAATGTCATTACACCACAGGAAAATATGCGATGTTTTTGAAAATTTATGCAAAAAACAACACACATCTTTTGAGCATTATTCATAATAAATTCCAAAGAATCAACGGAATAGCAAGCACCGAAACGCTTATTTCTTTCTGCGAAGCATTCAAAAGACAAATCCCGCTTCACGACCTCGACATTGTAGAGAACGAAGAAGACGAAATGGAAAACAACTAAATCTTACAAAATACTATGCAAAGAATACAACTTGCCGAAGGATTGACTTTCTCGAGAATCGTCAGTGGACAAATGCGTATCCCATCGTGGGGAATGAACAGCGAACAGTTGCTAAAATACATCGAACAACTGATAGAACTCGGTATTGATACTTTCGATAATGCCGATATTTACGGAAACTACACTTGCGAAAAGTTGGTCGGCGACGCATTGGCATTAAATCCAAGCGTAAGAAACAAAATGACCATTATTACCAAATGTGGCATCAAAATAAAATCTGACAAATTTCCCGAACGAAAAGTGCAATATTACGACTATCGCTACGAGTACATTATGCAAGAAGTAGAAAACTCGTTGCGCAATTTCCGTACCGACCATATTGATGTACTTTTGCTTCATCGTCCTTCCGATATTTTGAATCCAGAAGAAGTTGCAAAAGCATTCGGCGAACTGAAACGTAGTGGAAAAGTGAGATATTTTGGCGTTTCAAATTTTTTGAAAGAACAATTTTCGATGCTGCAGTCGTACACCGACGAAAAATTGGTAACCAACCAAATTGAAATTTCGCCTTATTGCATCGACCATTTGGAGAATATGAATCTTGACTTTCTACAAGAACGACGTGTACACCCAATGGCATATTGCCCAATGGCTGGAGGACGATTTGAAAACCCAACCGATGCAAAAGCAGAACGTGCGTCGAAAATGTTGCACGAAATAGCAGAAGAACTGAATGTTGACAGCATCGATAAGGTAATTTACGCGTGGTTGTTCAAACATCCAGTAGGAATAATTCCTATAAACGGTACAGGAAAATTAGAACGTATGAAAAGCGCCATCGCTGCACTCGATATCGATATGAGCATAGAGCAATGGGCAAGAATACTGATTGCTGCAAGAGGCGTAGTTCTTCCGTAAAAAATTTTTACACTTAAGAAAAATGAGACAAAAAAAAGGCAAGAAAAAGGGGAAATCAAAAAAAGGTTGCTTGTACGCACTGATGATAATCGGTGGTGCTTTCTTGACTTTTTTTGCAATTTGTTTGATTATTCCAAGCACAAGAAGTTCCATCTGCACGGGATATTATTACCTTAAAAAAAATCCAAAAAAATTATTCTACGAAATAGAATGGCGATTGTCTTCTCACAAGAAATACCCATACATTCCGCAAGGTTCCAATTACTATTACGGCATTGATGTATCTCATTATCAATCAAATGTAAATTGGGAAAATGTACGCATAAAAGTAAGTCCAGACAAAACGCTACCTGTTTCTTTTGCTTACATCAAAGCAACCGAAGGCGTTACCATAACCGACAAGAAATACAACAAACACCGAAAAGAAGCCGAAAATGCAAATATACCGACTGGTTCGTACCACGTTTTCTGTCTGACTTCTACGCCCGAAAAACAAGCCGATACATTCATCAAAACCGTAAAAGTGCAAAAAGGCGATTTGCGTCCAGTGCTCGACATTGAAGATGAAATTGTACAAAATACAAAAGGCAGTGTATTAAGAAGTAAAGTGCTGATTTGGTTGAATTTAATCGAGAAAAAATACGGATGCAAACCCATTTTGTATATGGGACAAAACACGTACAAAACTTTTTTTTACCAAAAAGAAGATTTCAAAAAATACGACTTTTGGATAGCGAGATATAGCAAAAATGAACCATCGGTGAACTACATCGCTTGGCAGTTTTCCGACTACGGAAAAATGGAAGGAATTTCAGGAAGAACAGATTTGAATTTGGTAAAAAACAAAGAAAACTTCAATAAATTATTTTACTGAATACCGAAAAGTCTTTTCGCATTGTTTGTTGTAACTTCATCTACTACATCGGCAGAAATGCCAAAAACCTCCGCCAATTTCTCGCACACATACAACACATAAGCCGATTCGTTACGCTTTCCACGATACGGCACGGGCGTGAGATAAGGGCAATCGGTTTCGAGCAACAAATTTTCGAGACCAATTTCGGGCAACGCATCTCGCCAATCAGATTTTTTGAACGTAACAACGCCATTTATTCCCAACTTAAAATCGCCTAACGAAAAAATTGTACGTGCCTCTTCGGCAGTTCCCGTAAAACTATGAAAAACGCCACGCAATTTTTCGCACTGAAATTCACGCAACACTTCTATTGTTTCATCAAACGCATCGCGCACGTGCAAAATAAGCGGCAAATTCATTTCGAGCGACCAACGCACTTGTTCGCGCAAGACTTCTTTTTGTTGCTCCACAAAAGTTTTGTCCCAATACAAATCCATTCCCACTTCACCTATCGCCACGTATTTGTGTTGCGAAAATTGCTCACGAATAATTGCCAAATCCTCACTATAATTCTCCGTCACACTTGTGGGATGCAAGCCCATTGCCATAGAACAAAACGCAGGATAAAGCGAAGGCGTTTCGTGCAAACTATCAATTGTAGTTACATCTACATTCGGCAAAATAATGTGCTGCACTCCAGCCATTTTTGCACGAGCAATCACATCACTTCTGTCGCCATCAAACTCCTCGAGAAATATATGGGAATGAGTATCAATCATAGAGTGAAGAGTGAAAAGTTAAGAGTTAAGAGTTTATTAGTCCTTCTTCACTGCTATGGTTTCAATTTCGAGCAAAGCGCCTTTGGGTAAAGCCTTTACTGCTACTGCCGAACGTGCAGGGCAATTTTCGCTGAAATAACTTCCATACACTTCGTTCATCGCCACAAAATCATTCATATCTGCCATAAAAACAGTAGTTTTCACCACATCGTCGAGCGAATAACCTGCTTCTGTAAGAATCGCCTTGATGTTGGCAAAAACTTGATGAGTTTGTGCTTTTATGTCGCCATCTGCAAGTTTTCCAGTAGCAGACACCAAAGGAATTTGACCAGAAATATATAAAGTTCCGTTTACCTCCACCGCTTGACTATAAGGTCCAATAGCAGCAGGTGCGTTTTGTGTCGAGATTATTTTTTTCATAACAAAAATGTTTTTGTAAAGATAAGTCTTTTTTACGCAAAGAGAAAATACATTTTATTGTTGCAATTTTTCCTTCAATTCCCCAAAAGTCATAACTTTTAAGGAATTAAATCCCGAAAGTTGGCTACTTTTGAGGAATTACAATATAAACTCTTCTATATTTTCAGGAGTAATCACCGAAAATCTTGATTCTGGATAAATCTCTTTAAACAAATTTGGCATCGAAGCTTTACGATTTGGATTCCATTTTATTTCATACGCATTCAAGATACCATCACTCTCTTCAATGTAATCAATTTCGGTTTGTGTTTTTGTTCGCCAAAAATATTGGTTACAATACACCTGTTGGTAATGATTGCGTTTAATTCGCTCGGCTATAACAAAATTCTCCCACAATGCTCCAATATCATTTCTGAGGTTTGCATCGGAAAAATTACCTATCAAAGCATTTCGTATTCCGTTGTCATAAAAGTATATCTTCTTGCTGAATTTCAACTCGTTGCGAAGATTGCGTGCAAACGAAGGCAAACGGAATATAATAAACGCCTGCTCAAGCAAAGCGATGTATTTTTCTATCGTTTTGTTGTCGAGACCGCACAAATTGCCCAATTCCGAATACGACACCATAGAACCAATTTGCAAAGCGATGGACTGCAACAATTTATAAATCTTATCCGATTTTTTAAGGTTTTCCCATAGCAGAATATCCTTGTACAAATAACTTGAAGCCAAATTGTTAAGCAATTCTTTCTCGGAAGATGGATTACAAACCACATCTGGATAATAACCAAAAACCAATCTATGATTTAGTTGCATTTTCTCGGCGAAAAGTCCGTGTTCGTTCACCATTTCGCCAAACGAAAGCGGGAACATCTTGTATTCCAATTTCCGTCCAGTAAGTGGTTCGTTTATTTTATTAGCAAGATCGAACGAAGAACTGCCAGTAGCCACGATATTCAAATTTGGCATATTATCGTGAATAATTTTCAGTTGAAGTCCTGTATTCAAAATATTTTGCGCCTCATCTATCACCAGCGTTTGCACTCCACCGAAAAGTGCATCTAAATTTCTCGAAGAAATTGTCTCGAACATATTTCGGGTACTGGCATCTTCTCCATTTAGCCACAGAATATTTTCTTTGCCTCCAAAAATTGAGTTTATCAACGAAGTTTTACCCACTTGTCTTGCGCCATACACTACAAGCACTTTCTTCATTGATAGCTTTTCAAGCAGAATATCTTCCAATGTTCTATGTATCATATTCCTCTTTTTTTGGCAAAAATAAAACAAATTCCCCAAAAGTCATAACTTTTGAGGAATTAAATCCCGAAAAGTTGCAACTTTTGGGGATTAGAAGAAAAAAGTTCTCTACCAAGAAAAGAGTAATATTCTATTTTAAGTAATTCTAATCCAATTCTTGTATTAACCGAACCGACTTACAGCTATATCTCGAAGACAACGAAACTGTCATTTCACAATATGTAATATTATTCATCTTAGGAGTACTAATAGTAACGCCAATCGCATTCGCTAATAACACATAAGAATTATTTGTTGAGACATTATCCACAAAATGTTTCACACCTGAATTTCCTAATGCAACAGACGAAGTCCAATAATTGGCATAATGCTGTAGATAGTTACCTGGATTTAACTGAGGCACATCAAGTGAGTTATAATTATATGTCCCATCCAATGTACCTGCATTGGGCAAAAAGACAACTCCTTTTTTTTCTAAATTTTTCCATTCTTCATCAGTGTATTTGTTAATCGTAATTTCATCAGCCAAAGGAACGAACGAAAGACCACCTATATTTACCTCGTCTGGCAACAACAATAGACCATGTCTATTGTGAATGACTGCCAAACCTATTTTTTGCTTAGAATTTTCGCGAACATTTAACAAATAATTCCATTCTTCAGCAGTCATTGTACGCCACACTCCTTTTTTATTTCCTCCATTGGTTATAGCATTATACACTCCCCAATCATAATTTGCACTTGATAAAGTTAAATTTAGGTCTTCCATATTTAAAGAAGGTCCAAATCCTGAATAATTCATCTCGCTATATGCGTTATCTTTATCTCCCCTTTCCCAAGGATTATAATAGATATTGTAATAATCTAATGAATTATGATAACCACTAGTAGCCCAAGCAAATAAATCTATCCAAGATTTATGAATAGATGTTGCACCCACATTATCTTCTGCGCAAATAGCATATTGTTCTTCAGCAAAACGCCAAATGTTCTCTGATGCCAAATATTGTAAATTTCCCTGTGAGAATTGTATTTTTTTAGTCGGACTTACTGAAAAAACGCCTTGCAACAATCCTTCCGATGTGTGTCTATTTTTTACTATCACATTACATTTTGCAACTTTTAAATTATCAGAGATAACCGTAATAGTTGCACTTCCATTATCTACAGCAAGGACACCTCCATTCGAATTAACTTTTACAATTTTTTCATTTGACGATGTCCATATAGTATTTGCTTTTATAGAATCAGGAACAACTGATAATAGCAAAGAGTCTTTTTCACCAACATACATTTCCAATTTCGTTTTATTCAAATAAATGCTATCTATACTAACGACACTTGAATCCTGTGGTACTACAATATAATTATTTATAATGTATTCATCCTTATCCTCATCCTTGCACGCAACAAATGCCATACTAAACATCAAGGCAACGCAGAAAAATTTCAATAAATTCTTTTTCATATAAATTCCGTTTAAAATTTCAAAATTTTCAAAATAAAATTCAGTACCTCAATTTACGCATACATAAAAAAAGCGCGGTACATTTACTGTATCTCGCTTACTACGGGTATTTGGCGTAACCTGAACTATACGAAACCAAGTAAACGCCCACGCAATGTGAGCATTTATAACTTGTTTCTTCATAGTTCTAAAATCGCCAAATTTTGTAATAAGAAGAAAACAAAGCAAAAACGCTTTTTCCAATATTTTCAAGATGTGCGTACTAAATACGCTTTTTTATACCATAGGCAATAAATTTATAGTGTTGTTGTTAATTGTAGCAAATGTAAACATTTTTTCTTTGCAACCAATATTTTTAGAAAAAATTACAGCAAATCATTTTCCATACTGCATTTCATGTTGCAGCAATTCATAATTGTAGCACGAACTTTGTATGTATAAACCCGTATTCACATTCATTATATTTTCATACAATTGCGAATTATACAGCAAATCTAACGCTGATTGAAGCGAAATGTTTTGTTCAGACATTATTCTTTTCAACAAGCCAGACAACAAATAATCTATTATATTTTCTTGGTCTTTGGTCATTTTACTTTCAAATAAGATAACGATTTCTCTGTTCCAAAATAATACTGATTATTCAACTTCTTATATTCTAACCTTTTCACCAACTCTGCAATAGTAATATACTTTTGCTCATATAGATTCAGTTGCAACACTACACCGTCATCGGCAATTGGTCCATAAACTATATCATAATCGTGCTTAAATCCGTTAACAGATGCATTTCTGTTTTTGTAAATGAATTCTGCCCATTCTTCAGAAACTATATCAAAAATTTTAATTTTCAATTCTCTTTTTGCAGACTCTTCATCAAAAATAAATTCTGTTATTTGTGGCACAGCATTTTTATACAACAAAGCTTTTCGTTTTGCCATTGCCTCCGCTTGTTCTCGGATATCTGTCAAATAAAATCCTTGACCAAAATCTTTGTTAAGATGTCCTAACAAAAGATCAACTTTCTCTATTTTGACATTTGAGCCATGATATAAAATCATTGTTATTCTAATTTTCCACCATGAAGTTTACATACTTGGGTTAAATCATCCACTGCTGTATCAAACGACAATGTATGTTCTGCGTCGTAGCATTCATCCAAAAATGCAATCCCCGCATATCGTTTCAAATAGGCATACGATTGCTTATTTGTCAAAGCATATCGCTCAGCAAACTTTCTTATCGTAAGCACTATGTAGTCAACTTTATAATCCATACATTCCTACCTCACTACAAATATATAAAATCATATTTCAAAAATACAAAATCTCCTTTTATATTTTCTTTCCAAAATCTGCGGGAATGTTCAAAAACTTAATTAGTAAAAATCCTGGAATGGTGCAAAGGCAAACCCAAATGAAGAAATTTTGATAACCAACAGTTTCTTGTATCCAACCAGAAATCATTCCTGGCAACATCATACCAAGTGCCATAAAACCTGTACAAATAGCATAATGCGCAGTTTTGTAATTTCCTTGCGAGAAATAAATCAAATAAAGCGTAAAAGCCGTAAATCCAAAACCATAACCAAATTGCTCTAACGCTACGCCCGAACAAACAATCAAAAAATCGGTCGGTTGGGCAAAGGCAAAATACACATACACCAAATTGGGCACGTTCATTGCCAAAACCATCGGCCAAATCCATTTTTTCAGTCCGCCAACAGAAGCAACTACCCCACCTAAAATTCCACCTAAAAGCAAGAACAAAACACCTATCGTGCCATATATAAAACCTACGTTTTCGGTAGAAAGTCCAAGTCCACCTTTTGCTACATCATCGAGCAAAAACGGCGATGCTATTTTTGCCAACTGCGCCTCGCCCAAACGATAGAGCAAAATAAAAAGCATTGCCACAACAATATTTTTCTTTGTGAAAAAACTTACAAAAAGATGACCTATTTTGTCAATTGATTGTTCGGAATCTTCTGTTGGTACGGGCAATACGAAACGATGATACAACGCCAACGCCAAAAGCAATGCGGCTACTGCAAAGAAAACTATACTCCACGCCATCGAAAAACCATATTGCTTACTTAATACCCCAGCGCACATCACAAAAAGTCCTTGACCAGAAATCATTGCCACACGGTAAAAAATATTGCGTATGCCCACAAAAAGCGATTGTTTTTCTTCTGTTAGCGAAAGCATATAAAAACCATCGGCAGCAATGTCGTGCGTAGCAGAAGCAAAAGCCAACAACCAAAACACCGCCAATGTTGACTGAAAGAAAAACGTGGTCGGAATCAAAAATGCTACTCCTGCCAAACCAACTGCCAATAAAAATTGCATCGTTACCACCCACCAGCGTTTTGTTTTCATCAAATCTACAAACGGACTCCAAAATGGTTTTATCACCCAAGGCAAATACAACCAACTTGTATAAAATGCAATTTCGGCATTGCTAATGCCTAAGTTTTTGTACATTATTACCGAAACCGTCATTACCAATACGTATGGCAAACCTTCGGTAAAATATAATGTGGGCACCCACGCCCAAGGATTTCTCTCTTTCATCTGACTGTTATAAACTTTCTAATGTTTCAACTAAAAGTGCTGTAAATTTTCTTACAGACGGAATATTCATACGCTCGGCAGGAGAATGAATATCCAAAATTGTTGGTCCAAAAGAAACCATATCTAATTTTGGGAATTTCTTCAAAAACAAACCACATTCCAAACCTGCGTGAATTACTTTTATTTTAGGACTTTCGCCAAAAAGTTTTTCGTAATTTTTGCTCATCAAATCTACGATAGCCGATTGCATATTTGGTTTCCAACCTGGATAACCATCTCCGTGCGTAACTTCTGCACCCGCAAGTGCAAACACACTTTCTACCATTTGATAAGCATTTTGTTTTTGCGATTCTATCGAACTGCGCTGACTTGTACTGACTACAATTTTATTTTCTATCAATTTGATTGAAGCCAAATTTGTAGAAGTCTCAACCAATCCTTTTATGTCGGCGCTCATCGCAAGTACACCGTGCGGACAAGCATAGAGCGAATTTAACAACTTGTCGGTCAATTCTTTTGTATAACACTCGTTTGGAAGGTTTTCGCTTTCCATTTCCATAAAGAATTTCGGTTCGTATGCAAGCCAATCTTCTTCAAATTGTGCCACAAAATGATTAAACTCTACGCGTGCCAATTCTTTATCTGCAAAAGGAATCGCTACCAATGCCGATGCCTCGCGTGCAATGGCATTTCGTAAATTTCCACCTTGAATACTGCAAAGTCGCAAATCAGTTTTCTTTGCAAATTGCCACAAAAATTGAGTCAAAACTTTATTGGCATTCGCACGACGTTTGTCAATATCTTCGCCAGAATGTCCACCTTGCAACCCACCAACTTTCACCGAAAAACAAAAATAATTTTTCGGCAATTTTTCTTGCTGAATATCAAAACTTGCAACTGTATCCATTCCGCCAGCGCAACCAATAATAAATTCGTGTTCGTCTTCGCTATCGAGATTCAAAAGAACATCTGCCGAAAGCATATCAGGCGACACGCCAAGAGCGCCACTCAAACCTGTTTCTTCTTCTACAGTAAAAAGGCATTCAAGTGGACCGTGTTTTACATTTTCGTCAGCAAGAACTGCCAACATTGCAGCCACTCCAATACCATCGTCGCCACCAAGTGTAGTGCCTTTTGCACGCCACCAATCGCCATCTTCCACTATTTCAATGGGGTCGCTTAAAAAATCGTGCTGAACGTCTGCATTTTTCTCGCACACCATATCTGTATGTGCTTGCAGTGCCACCGTTTTATGATTCTCATAACCCACCGACGCAGATTTTCGCAATACTACATTTCGCGCATCGTCAGTTTTTATTTCGAGCGAATGCTCTTTTGCAAAATTCTTCAAATATTCTGTTACTCGTTCTTCTTTTCCCGAAGGACGTGGTATAGCACTCAACGCACGAAAATATTGAAGCGTATCGTTAAATATTTTTTCTTTTAAATCCATAGTTTTACCTTTTGATTATACAAAGATACAAAACTTCTTAATTTTTGCTTCTTTTTCGTTATCTTTGCCGTTGGTTTTACAAAGACTTATGCTCAAACTTTTTCTCATAACTTTCGCCATTTTAGCAATTTGCATTGCTTTGCTTTGCATCAAAATTCTATTATTGCCCAATGGTCGTTTCCCAAATACGCACGTTGGCGGAAGCAAAGAAATGAGAAAACGTGGTATAAAATGCGTACAAGCACAAGATGCTGATGCACAAAAACAATTATTGAAAAAATTTTAATAACACTACAACTATGAAAAAAACTCTTTTAGTCGCAGTTACTTTGTTCGTGGCAATGACTGCTTGCAAAAAAAACGAACAACAAACTCCCATTGCCAATGTTTGCACAATTAGCACAGATTCCACTAATGTGATTTTCCCCGTTGCATACGTAAATACCGACACTTTGCTCGCCAAATACGAATTTGCTATTCAAAAAAACGAAGAATTACAGAAAAAACAAGAAGATTCTCAACTCGAGTTGGCTAAAAAGAGCCAAAAATTGCAAAAAGACTACGAAGATGTAATGAAAAAAATGCAAAATGGCATCTACGCAACTCAACAACGTGCCGAACAAGAACAAAATCGCATTTTGAAACAACAACAAGATTTAGAAAATCTTGAGGCAAAACTCACAAAAGACTTGTTAGCAGAAAACGATAAAATCAACCACCAATTGCGCGATTCTCTTAACGTGGCTCTAAAAATTTACAATGCAGATGGCAGATATAAAATGATTTTCGGAAATATAATTGCCGACCCTACAATTCTTTGGGCTGACGAATCTACCGATATCACCAACGATATTCTCGATTTACTTAATTCTCGTTTGAAAAAATAATTGAAACTGTTTTCTAAAATATCGTTCTCTATTTTGGCAGTTCTGCCGATGTTTGTTTTTGCCAAGACAAACGTCTTATTGGAACACGCAGAAAGTTTAAGTTTCGACAAAAAACAAAATGCCGAATGTCAAGTGCTTCGTGGCAACGTACGTTTTCGCCACGAAGGCGCTTTGCTTCATTGCGATAGTGCCTATTTCTACTCAAACGAAAACTCTTTCGACGCGTTTGGACACATTAGGATGGAACAAGGCGACACGCTTTTTGTTTATGGAAATACGCTTAAATATAACGGCAACACGCAATTAGCCACATTGCGAGGTGATGTAATACTCATCAACAGAAACACAACACTCGAAACAAATTTCCTCGACTACAATAGAGCGACAAATGTTGCCTATTATTTCAATGGCGGTAAACTCTACGATGATTCAAATACGCTTACATCAGAAAAAGGATATTATTTCGCCAACCAAAAACAATCTGAATTCAAAGATTCGGTAAAACTTACAAATCCTGATTTTCATATTATTTCAGATACATTGCGCTACAATGTACAAAGTAAAGAAGCCAACATCGTTGGTCCGTCCGACGTGTTTTATAAAGACGAAGCACATATTTATTCAGAAAATGGTTGGTACAACACCACAAAGAAATATAGCACACTTTATAATCGTTCTGTCGTTACACAAAAAGAAGGTCGTTCTGTTGTGGCTGACACGATATTTTATGACCAATTGACTGGCGATTGCAAAGTACGCAAAAATGCGTTATTAGTCGATTCCGTTCAAAAACTAATCTTAACGGGTAACTACGGCGATGCAAACATAAATAACAATACCGCTTTGTTTACCGACTCTGCAACTGTTATCAATTACTCTGAAGGCGACTCGCTTTTCTTGCACGCCGACACAATTACGTGTTGGAAAGATTCTATTTACAATACGGCACACGCTTTTCACAATGTTCGTTTCTATCGCAAAGACTTACAAGGAAAATGCGATTCTCTTGCCTACACGCAAAGAGATTCGCTCATCACAATGTATTTTGAACCAGTAATTTGGAATGAAAACAACCAACTTACTGGCAACCTCATTCAAATGCACGTCGATAGCAATTCTATAGACAAAATAATAATTACCGAAAGTGCAATTGCTGTTATGCAAGAAGATACTGCACATTACAACCAATTGCTTGGAAGAAAAATTGTGGGATTCATAAACGAAAACAAACTTCAAAAGATTGAAGTTACCGGCAATGCCGAGAGCAAGTTTTTCCCTCGCGACAAGGATAGTCTATTCGTGGGAATGAATACTACAACAAGCGAAAATCTCACCATTTATATGAAGGAAAACAAAATTGACCGTGTGCTGATTTTTCCAACGCCAAATGGCACTTTATCGCCACTCGATGGATTGGTTCACGAAGATATGTTTTTCCCTCAATTTGTTTGGCACGAGGGTGTTCGACCTACCTCAAAAGAAGACATTTACAGACGCACCCCAACTCCTGTTCGCAAAACCATTAAAACCGACAAGAGAAGAAGAAAATAGTGCTGTTTCGTGGCGCCTAAATGCTCTTTCACCACAAGCTG
>DCHK01000052.1 GCA_002315615.1 Bacteroidales bacterium UBA1754
TTTGCAACCGAAATTGCTTCGTGTCGTACATTCGTATTTGTGCGCGAAGTAGCACAACTTTTGCAAATGGGCTTGATAAAAGGTGGCGACTTGGACAATGCCATTGTCATCTACGACCAAGAAATGTCTCAATGCGATTTCGACAATTTGGCAAAGACATTGAATCTTTCACAAAAAGATGCTACGAAAATTGGTTATATCAACAACGAACCTTTGCGTTTTGTAAACGAACCTGCTCGACACAAACTGCTCGACATTATTGGCGACTTGTCGCTTATCGGACATCCTATAAAAGGAAAGGTAATTGCTACGCGTCCTGGACATTTTGCAAACACTGAATTAGCGAAAAAAATACGCAAACAAATCCGTTTGCAAGATGTGCAAGTACCAGCATACGACCCAACAAAAGAACCTGTTTTCAATATTAACCAAATACGTCAATTTTTGCCACATCGCTACCCTTTCTTGCTGATTGACAAGATAATTGAGTTGACAGACAGAATGGTCGTGGGCGTAAAAAACGTAACAGTCAACGAGCCTTTCTTTCAGGGACATTTCCCCGAAGAACCCGTTTTTCCTGGCGTACTATTGATAGAAGCAATGGCGCAGACAAGTGGAATACTTGTACTGAACGACCCTGAAGAAGCAAAACACTATTCGACATATTTTCTTACTATCGACAAGGTGAAATTTCGCAAGAAAGTTATTCCTGGCGACACCATCATTTTCCGTATGGAATTGATTACAGAAATTCGCCACGGACGTGCTTGTCTGAAAGGTTACGCATTTGTAGGCGACCAAATTGTAGCCGAAGCAGAACTTATGGCACAAATAGTGAGAAATAAGTAAGTGAAGAGCGTATAGTGAAGAGTGAAAAGTGAAAAGCATATAGTTGAGAGATGAGAGATGAGAGACGAGAGAAGCAAGAAACAAGAAACGAGAACGAATCAACAAATAAGCAAATCAACAATTAAACGGTTAAACATTAAACAATATAAACAATGAATACTATCAGTCCTTTAGCATTTGTTCATCCCGACGCTAAACTTGGCGAAGGCGTAATTATCGACCCATTTGTGTCGGTTGCGGGTGATGTAGAAATTGGTGACGGAACACATATACATTCGCACGCCACCATTATGGATGGTGCACGAATAGGAAAAAATTGCAACATCTATCCGAATGCTGTAATATCTTGCGTACCACAAGACTTGAAGTTTGTGGGAGAAATTACAACTGCCGTCATTGGCGACAACACTTCGGTGCGTGAGTGCGTAACAGTGAACCGTGGTACAAAATCACGTGGAACAACCATTGTAGGTAGCGACTGCTTGCTGATGGCGTACTGCCACGTGGCACACGACTGCGTATTGAACAACCATATTATAATAGGTAACGCTACCCAAATAGCAGGCGAAGTAGAAATTGACGATTGGGCTATCGTAAGTGGTGGTACACTTGTACACCAATTCTCGAAAATCGGTGCACACGTAATGATACAAGGTGGTTCGAAAATTAACAAAGACATACCACCATTTGTAACTGCTGGACGCGAACCAATAGCATACTGCGGAATCAACTCGGTAGGTTTGAAACGTCGAGGATATTCTAACGAAGAAATTCGTGATATTCAAGATATTTACAGATATTTATATCTTTCGGGAATGAATGTTTCTACAGCCGTAGAACGCATTTTGGAAGAAGTGAAAGAATCAAAATTTCGTGATTTGATTGTTGGTTTTGTGAAAAACTCACAACGAGGCATTCTACGTGGATACACCGATTGATAATTTTTATTACCTCTAATAATCATTATGCAGGATGAATTCTATTTGTCCTGCTTTTTTATTGAGAAAAGAATGTACATCCAAACCAAAGCAATAGTTTTGAGTGTGAGCAAGTACGGCGATAGTGCCCAAATGGTGAACACTTATACCGAAAAAAAGGGAAGGATGTCGTTCGCCGTAAAAATTTCACACTCAAAAAAACGCAGTCTAACATCGGCCTATTTTTTGCCCCTTACAATTTTGGACATCGAGTTCGACTATCGTCCAAAACAAAGCGTGCAATACATAAAAGACTGCAAACTCAGTGCACCATACCACAAAATTCCATTTGACGCCATAAAAAATAGTATTGCATATTTCGTGGTAGAAGTTCTGCAAAAAACTTTGCGCATTGACGAAGAAAATTATTCATTGTTTTTATTTATCGAAAAATCATTATTTTTCCTCGATTCTACCAACGAAAATTGTGCTAATTTTCATTTAATTTTTCTCCTCGAACTGAGCATACACCTTGGTTTTGCACCAAACCTTACGGAATACGAAAATGCAAAATACTTTGACTTGCACGCTGGTGAATTTGTAAAAAACATTCCTCCGCACACCGATTTTCTGCAACGCGAAGAATGCGATTTGCTATACAAACTTTCGCAAACAAATTACACCGAGATGTACCTTTTGAAAATGAGCAATGCCGAACGCAAGGCTATGTTACAGAGTTTGTTGCGATACTACCAAATACACTTGCCCGATGTTGGAGAATTTCGCACTTTACCAATTCTCGAAATGCTTTTCAGATAATTTGTGCAAACGATGAAAAATCGTTACTTTTGCGTTGAAAATTGAAAGGCCTTGTAGTTCAATGGATAGAACGAAAGTTTCCTAAACTTTAAATCCGAGTTCGATTCTCGGCGGGGCTACAATACAATTAAAATTTATATCTTTGCATTCGAAATTTCAAAACAAGTACTTTATGGACTCATTAAAAAGAACAAAAGTAATAGACGCACTATCAGCAAAAGCGGGTCAGAAAATATTAGTAAAAGGTTGGGTTCGCACCCGCCGAGGCAACAAAAGTGTAGGTTTCATCGCTTTGAACGACGGTTCGACCATCAAAAACATTCAGATAGTTGTCGATTTTGAAAAAATTGCCGAAGACTCTCTTAAAGGCATTACAACAGGCGCTTGCATTGCAGCAGAAGGTCTTTTGGTAGAATCGCAAGGTCAAGGACAATCGGTAGAAATTCAGGCAGAAAAGATAGAACTTTACGGAACTGCCGACCCCGAAACTTATCCTTTGCAGAAAAAAGGACACACAATGGAATATTTGCGTGGCATAGCACACCTTCGTCCACGAACAAACACATTCAGCGCAGTTCTTCGTATTCGCCACAATATGGCATACGCCATTCACACCTATTTTCACGAACACGGATATTTTTATTTCCATACGCCTATCATCACAGCATCTGACTGCGAAGGCGCAGGACAAATGTTTCAGGTTACCACAAAAAATCTTTACGATTTGAAGAAAGATGAAAATGGTTCTATCGACTATCGTGATGATTTCTTTGGCAAACAAGCAAGTCTTACCGTTTCTGGTCAACTCGAGGGCGAACTCGGTGCAACTGCACTTGGTGCTATTTACACTTTTGGTCCAACTTTCCGTGCCGAAAATTCAAATACTCCACGCCACTTGGCAGAGTTTTGGATGATAGAACCAGAAATTGCCTTTATGGACAAAGCCGAATTGATGGATTTGGAAGAAGATTTTGTGAAATACTGCGTAAGATGGGCGCTCGAACATTGTGCCGATGACCTTGAGTTCCTCAACAATATGATTGACAAAGGACTCATCGAACGACTTAAATCCGTTGTTAACACAGAGTTTGTACGTTTGCCTTATACCGAAGGTATCAACATTCTGCAAGAAGCCATTAAAAACGGCAAGAAATTTGAATTCCCTTGCAATTGGGGCGACGACCTTTCGTCTGAACACGAAAGATATTTGGTAGAAGAACATTTCAAACGTCCAGTGATTATGACCGACTACCCTCGCGAAATAAAAGCATTCTATATGAAAATTAACGAGGACAAGAAAACCGTTCAAGGCACAGACGTTCTTTTCCCACAAATTGGTGAAATTATTGGAGGTTCGGTGCGTGAGGAAAATTACGAGAAACTGATGAATGAAATTGAAGTTCGCAACATACCAATGAAAGATATGTGGTGGTATTTGGACACTCGCCGTTTTGGAAGTTGTCCGCACGCAGGTTTTGGACTTGGTTTCGAGCGCTTGATGTTGTTCGTTACGGGTATGCAGAACATTCGCGATGTAATTCCTTTCCCACGTACTCCAAACAACGCAGAATTCTAACAATACAATTGAAAGGCGATTTCAAACATCGCCTTTTTTATTTACACCATTATGGAATTGGTAGAAATATATTCTGGCGAAAGTATGAAAATGCAAATGATTGTCAATCTTTTGCAAGAAAATGGTATTCCCGCATTTTTGAAAAATGAATTTATGGGAAATATCGCTCCATTCTACATTACGCCAGGCGGTACAGGTGCCACATCAGTAGAAGTTCCCGATAATTTTGCAGAAGAAGCAAAACAAATTATCGACAACTTCTTCAATTCTGCTGATACCGAATAAAAATAATTTGGAAAAATAATCTTAACTTTGCGTAAACTAATACATAATAAAATGAAAATTAAAGGATTACTTATTTTTACCTTTCTACTTTTTACAGTAGGTTTGCACGCTCAATACTCTACAAAAAACAAAAAAGCCATTGAATATTACAATCAAGGCGTAGCAATGGCACGAAAAAGTCCGAAAAATGCCGTAGAATTATTCCAAAAAGCAATAGAAAAAGACAGTAAATTTGTAGAAGCCGCTTGGAAACTTTCTGACGTATATGCCGAACTAACCGACGCCGAAAACCAAATTGCCGTATTGCTACCAACAGTACAAAATACCAAACACCCAAAATACCAACAAAGTGTATCTTATTTGGCTAAAGCATATTACGAAACTGGTCAATACGAAAAAGCAAAAGAATACTACAACCTTTTTCCACAAAAAACTGCAGCAGCAGTACGCCGTTGCGACATTGCACTGAAACTAAAAGCCAATCCAATACCTTTCGACCCACAAAATATGGGCGAAAACATCAATACCGAATATGACGACTATTGGCCAAACATATCGGCAGACGGACAAACATTTTCTACTACCGTATTGGTAGGAAAACTACAAGGACAACGACAAAGTTATACAGACCAAGAAGACATCTACCGAAGCGAAAAAGGATTGGACGGCAAATGGAAAAAAACAGAAGAAGTCGGCTCGCCTATCAAAACCACTAAAAATGAAGGTTCGCAAAGTTATTCGCTCGACGGACGATATATGTTCTTCGTGGCTTGCGACCGCAAAAATAGTTTGGGAGGATGCGACATTTACTACTCTATTAACGACGGTGCTGGTTGGACAGAGCCAATCAATCCCGGCGAACCTCTTAACTCGAAAAACTGGGAATCAACGCCAAGTTTTTCTTCAGAAGGAAATGAAATTTTCTTTTCAAGCAACCGAAAAGGTGGTATTGGTGGACAAGATATTTGGAAATGCGATGTTTCTCAAAATGCAGATGGTACATTGGTATTCTCAAATCCAACAAACTTGGGCGAGAACATCAACACGATGAAAGACGAGCGTTCACCATTTATTCACCCCGACAACCAAACGCTTTATTTCTCGTCAGAAGGTTGGCCTGGTATGGGAAAATTCGATGTGTTTTTCTCGAGAAAAGACGCATACGGCAAATGGTCGCTTGCCGAAAATATGGGATACCCACTCAACACACACCGTAGCGAAATTGGATTTGTAGTAAATTCTGTAGGTGATAAAGTTTATTTTTCGTCAAACGGATTAGACCAAAACGGACGAGGAATGGACATTTATGAAGCCGACCTCGACGAACGCCTTCGTCCACAAAAAGTAGATTTCTTTATCGGTAAAGTAGTTGATGACGAAACAGATGCTCCACTCGAAGCCGACATTAAACTTTGCAATACGAAAAATGAAAAAGTTATAAGTCAATCAAAATCAAACAGATATACAGGAAAATGTATCTTACGTGTGCCTGCCACTGGCGATGAATATGCCTACACTGCTTCGGCACAAGGATATATGCCACTCAACGAAAAAATTGACGAAAGCGACACAAATACGGGCGAAATTCACCAAATAAGACTAAAAAAAGCAGGTGCTGGTGCTAACATTGTATTGAACAATGTATTTTTCGATACAAACTCATACGATTTGAAAGAAGAATCGAAATTTGAGTTGAACCAAATTGTGAAATTTATGCAAGCAAATCCAGACATTCGCATACGATTTGAAGGACACACCGACTCACAAGGCTCACGTGCTTTGAACACAAAACTTTCTGACAACCGTGCACAATCTGTTAAGAAATACGTTGTGAGTCAAGGCATAGACGCTTCACGCATTGAAGCAAAAGGTTTCGGTCCTGACCGCCCCGTTGCCGACAACGAAACGGAAGAGGGACGCGCACAAAACCGCCGTACCGAAATGGTAGTTTTGGAATAATCCAACCATACAACCCCACACAAGTCCGAAATAATTGTATCTTTGCAATCGTTTCGGACTTTTTTATATAAAGATGAAAACAGCACTTAAATACATCTTCTTTTTCGTTATTGTATTTATCACTTATCCTTTATACACTCCCGATTTCGGTATAGGATTGGACGATTCTTATGTTTGGGGATTAAATTGGTTATTTTGCAATGACTATCAAACTCTTTTACGACTCATCTACCCCATTGGGCCACTTGGATTCTTAAAAATGCCGACTATTGAAGGATATAATTTCCTTATTTACAACATCTTCACAATAAGTATTAAATTCTTCTTTGTTTTTTTCGCATTCCATTTAAGCAAACTTTTCTACAAAAGCACATTCATTCCCCTTTGTGCAATATTTTTTGCATCGTGTTATGCCACAACGGATATTTTAATCTCTTTTCTATGCATCATATTATGCACCATATTTCTAAAAGAAAAAAAGAACTTACCATATTACATCATAGCCTGTTGCATTGCAAGTATAGGTTGGTACATCAAGTCATCGATAGGTGTAGCTTGTTTCTCTGTAATCGCAGTCACTTTGGCACTTTCTATTTATGAATATCGTTCTCTGAAATTTTTCTTTGCTACCCTATCCTTGTTTTTTGCTACGTTTCTGTCTGTGAGTTTAATCATTTACAACGACTTACACCTATTTTTAGTCTCATTTTTAGGGACTATAAAACTTGTAATGGGATACGGAGGAGCTATGTCCTTACACCCTGACAACAATTGGTGGTATTTGTCCGTCTTTTTTATATCAATAATATCATTCCCTTTTGTTGTAAAAGAAAAATACCCAAGGTTTGTCTTCTTGCTTGCGCTATTCCCTTTGTTTGCTAATTGGAAACACGGAATCATAAGAGAAGACATATATCACTACAAAACATTCGTAGTATTCTGCTATGTTTTTTGGGCAGTTCTCCTATTATCAGTATCCAAAAATGTACGAAGATACACATCCGTTGCATTGGCACTTATCAGTTTGTGTATGATAACACTAAACTATTCCTATTTTTTGAAAACGGAAAGACCCAATTTGGCGAATTGCGGAACAAGAAACTTCTATAGTATGGTAATAAGCTACAACTCCACCATGGCTACTGCAGATTCTCTTACCACAAGCGCCATTTTGGCGTGTACACTACCTAATGAAACATTAGGAGAAATAGGCAATTCAAGCATTGATTTTTTCCCATGCGACTATGTATTTGCCGCACAAAACAAATTAAATTGGCAACCAAGAACAACTTTAGGAGCTGCAATGTCACCAAGTTTGAAGAATGAAGCCACGAGAAATTATTTCGCAGACAAATCTTCTGTCAATTTTGTTTTCTGGAAATTGCAGAATGATGTAACCTATGACAATCGTTACTTTCTAAGCGACGAGCCTTGTGCCGTTTTCAATATTCTCAACAACTACAAAATTATTGAGCAAAACGAATCTTTTTTACTGTTAAAAAAATCAGACAATTCATCTTTTTCAAAGAAGTATGTTGACAAAGAATTTACTGCAAGATATAACGAATGGATAGATGTCCCCTATTTTGATGATGAAGTACTAAGAGTAAAACTTTTTACAAAAACAACGATAATAGGAAGTATCAAGAAAGCCTTATACAAAGACGAAATCTACTACATTGACTATTTGACAAAAGACAACAATGTATATACATACCGACTATTTCTACCTTCCGTTTGCGATGGAATATGGATAAATCCATTTTTCAGACACCCCTCTGACGGCAATCAAAGAGAGAAAATAAAACAAATACGTTTCCGTAACTCTTGTGAAAAATGCATTGAGAATAAAATTATGATACAATTCGAGCATCTCCAACTCAAGAATCCACAAAAACTATTCAAAATACAGCAATTTCAGCAAGAAAATTTACGAGTAAAATCTTCTCTATGACAATTGCAAAAACCATATTTTTTTTCGTATATTTGTAATTGATAGATGGAGTGCATTTTATGTGCGAAAACATCGGCGTTTCTGCCCTTAAAAAACAGCGACCTACTCTACCCCTACTCTACCCTTGAACTACATATACTTTACCCTTACTTTA
>DCHK01000003.1 GCA_002315615.1 Bacteroidales bacterium UBA1754
TTAATCTATTTCGCGACTATCCCTATTTTAGTCTAATTTCGCAATTCTCTTTATCTCGGCAATAATGGAATTTGCAAAAGAATCTGCTTGCTCTTTAGTAGGTGCTTCGCTGTAGATACGAATAATCGGTTCGGTATTCGATTTACGCAAATGCACCCAACCTTGTGGGAAATCAATTTTCACGCCGTCTATATCGTTCACTTTGAACTGTTTGTAGCAACCTTTAATCACGCAAAGTACACCTTCTACGTCTATTTGTGGCGTAAGTTGAATTTTGTTTTTCGAGATGTAATAATTTGGATAAGTAGCACGCAATTCTGATGTTTTTTTGCCCGATTTTGCCAAATGTGTCAAAAACAAAGCAATACCTACCAAAGCATCGCGACCATAGTGAATTTCAGGATAAATAACGCCACCGTTTCCTTCGCCACCAATAACGGCATTTTGTGCCTTCATTTGTGCCACAACATTTACTTCGCCCACTGCCGAAGCATAGTAATTACCACCGTGTTGCTCGGTAACATCGCGCAAAGCACGTGTAGAACTAAGGTTTGAAACGGTATTGCCTTTGGTGTGATTCAATACATAATCTGCCACCGAAACGAGCGTATATTCTTCGCCAAACATTTCGCCATTTTCGCAAACGATAGCCAATCGGTCAACATCAGGGTCAACCACAAAACCTACATCTACGCCTTTTTCTCGTGTAAGTTTTGAAATATCCGTCAAATTTTCGGGTAGAGGTTCTGGATTATGAGCAAAATTACCAGTTGGGTCGCAGTTGAGTTTTTCTATTTGTTTCACACCAAGTGCTTCGAGCAATTGCGGAATGCAAATTCCACCTACAGAATTTACGCAGTCAACCGAAACTTTAAAATTTGCTTTTTTAATTGCTTCAACATCAACCAATGGCAAAGCCAACACTTTGTCGATATGCTTTTGTGTGAAAGTGTCGTCGTTTGTAATTTTGCCTAATTTGTCAACTTCGGCATAGTCGAAATCTTCTTTTGCTGCCATATCAAGTACTTCGGCACCATCTTTTGCAGTGAGGAATTCGCCTTTCTCGTTGAGCAACTTTAATGCGTTCCATTGTTTAGGATTGTGGCTTGCTGTAAGAATTACACCACCTGCCGCTTTCTCCATTATTACAGCCATTTCGGTAGTTGGCGTAGAAGCGAAACCAATGTTCAACACATCGAAACCAACACCAATGAGCGTACCACATACAATATTTTCTACCATTTTGCCAGAAAGACGTGCATCGCGACCTACAACAATGGTATTTGAATTTGTCTTATTGTTTTTCTTAATCCACAATGCGTATGCAGTAGTGAATTTTACAATATCAAGAGGAGAAAGTCCATCGCCTGCTTTTCCTCCAATCGTTCCTCTAATTCCTGAAATTGATTTAATTAAAGCCATATAGTTTACAGTTAAAAGTGAATAGTTAAGAGTGTTTATTTGCTTATTTGTTGATTTGATGATTATATGTATGGAATACTCCCACTTTAGAGGGTTGGACTATTATCCCTTTATTTTGTACTTCACGTGGTAGCGATAGGCTGTAAATGACATTTTAGCACTTTCGAAACCCAAACTTGATGGTACAATTAAATTTGCCTCGCCATTATGTTTAATGTATTTAGCCGTTGTATTAAACGCCTCTACCGTATAATCTGCATCATATTTGAACGTGGGCGCATCGAAAGTTTCTTCGGGATATACGGTATCGCCACTCATCGAAATTTCATAATAATCTACCACTATTATATCTCCTTTTTTTGCACTATCTCCCACTCCTTTATCTACAACTTGAATATACAAACCTGTTTCGTCAAGAAAATATTGATTGCTTGCAAAAACTGTATCGGCAGGCAAAGTATGTAGCACCTCAATATTGTTATCTCTTATAAAATTTTCGATAGATTCACGTTCTTCACGACGCAATTCTGAGAGTGATTTTGTTTTTTTACACGAAAAACAGAAAATCAGCGGAACTATCAACGATATGATATATATTGCTTTTTTCATCTAACTTTTTCTATTGATGTAATTTCGTATATAATAGTTTTTTTTGACCCAATTTTCTTTTGATCGCCCACCATACCGTATGCCAAATTGGCAGGAATCATAAATTTCCCTTTTCCGCCTTCTTTCAGCATCAGTAGCGCCTCATCAAGTCCTTTCGTCTCGTCGGCACGACCCACCACAATATTTTTTTTGCCTCCACTTTGTGGCGTGTAACAAATAGTTCCGTCGAGCAAACTCAATTGGTACATCACCTCCACTTTATCGCCACGACGAATACTGTCGCCGTATCCGTGAGATTTTATTTCATACCAAAATCCACCTTCAGACTTTTGCATATTTTCGCCAACAGAATCAAGATATGCTTTTATATCTGCTTCTTCCTTTTGTGCTAAGGCGACATTCATTTCCAAAAGATTCTCTTTTGTGTAATCCTTCGGAAGTTTGTTTGCTGGCAACTGTGGTTCCTTTGCACCACACGACACTAACAAAAATAAAATTATAAATTTTGAATTATGAATTATGAATTTGAACATACGAAAATTTCTAATCCCTAATTTCTAACTCCTAATTATCTAATGTTTGCAATACTGATAATATCGGCAAAAACACCAGCCGCTGTAACATCAGCACCAGCACCATATCCACGAATCATCATTGGATATTGCTTGTAACGCTCGGTAGTGAGCAAAATAATATTGTTGCTACCTTCAAGGTCGTAAAATGGGTGATGTTCGTCAACTGCACTCAATCCAACAGAAGTTTTGCCTTCTTCCATTTTGGCAATAAAACGCCAACGCATCTTGCTTGCTTCAAGCACTTTTCGTTTTTCTTCGAAATCAGCATCTAATTTCTGCACTTTCGTCCAAAAATCATCAAGCGTACCATCGAAACAGTCTTTTGGAATGAAAAGGTTTTTCTCTACATCGCTTTCTTCCACTACGTAACCCGACTCACGCGCCAAAATAACAAGTTTGCGAATCACATCTTTGCCACTCAAATCTATTCTTGGGTCTGGTTCTGCAAATCCTGCTTCCATCGCCATTTCTATGGTTTTGCTCAATGGAATTTCGCTACTTATTGTATTAAATATAAAGTTCAAAGTTCCCGAAAGAACTGCCTCCAATTTCAAAATTCTATCGCCACTATAAATCAAATCGTTGATTGTGTTGATAATTGGCAAACCTGCACCCACATTTGTCTCGAACAAGAACTTAACGCCACGTTTACGAGCAATATTTTTCAATTCCAAATAGTTTGCGTATTCCGACGAAGCGGCAATTTTATTCGCTGCAACTACAGAAATGTTATTTTGCAACATTTCTTTGTAAAGTCCCGCAATATCAGCACTCGCCGTACAATCTACAAACACGCAGTTGAATATATTCAAATCGAGCAATGCTTTTTTGATTGCATCTGGACTTGATGCAAGTCCTTCTTCGTGAAGTCTATTTCTAAACGAAGAAAGGTCAATTCCCTCTCTGTCAATGATAAATTTCTTCGAACCTGCAATACCTATTACTTTCACTTTCAGTGAGTTCTGCTTCATCAGCAATTCCTTTTGTGCGTGAAATTGGTTGAGCAAACTTCCACCAACCGTTCCTGTTCCAACTACAAAAAGATTCAATTCTTGGTATTCCGAAAGGAAGAACGACTCGTGAATAGCATTCAGTGCTTTACGCAAATTGGCTGCTTTCACCACAAACGAAATGTTTGTTTCAGAAGAACCTTGAGCCAAAGCGATAATGTTTATATTGTTTCGACCAAGCGCATTGAAAAGTTTTCCCGCAGTACCCGTTGTTTGACGCATTTTTTCGCCCACAATAGCAATGGTTGCCAAATCTTTTTCCACCACAATGGAATTGATTTCGTCCATCTCTATTTCCTTTTGAAATTCTTTTCTCAAAAGTGATGTTGCACGCTCGGCATTGCTTTCGTGCACACCAAACGAAATGGAACTTCCCGACGAAGCCTGCGAAATGAAAAATACATTTATCCCGTTGCGCGAAAGTATCGAAAACATTCGTCCATTTGCTGCTTCTATTCCTACCAATCCCATACCCTGAATGGTAATCAAACACGTATCAGCAATCGACGAAATTCCTTTAATAAACTTATTAGACTCATCAGGCTCATTCGAAATACAAGAACCCGGATGAGATGGATTTTGAGTATTCTTAATATGTATAGGAATATTCTTCTTATACGCAGGATAAATTGTTGGAGGATAAAGCACTTTCGCACCAAAATTCGACAACTCCATTGCCTCCACATAACTCAACTTTTCAATCGTGTACGCTTTGCTTATCACACGTGGGTCGGCTGTCATAAAACCATCTACGTCTGTCCAAATTTCCAAAGCAGAAGCATTCAAATTGGCAGCCAAAATTGCTGCGGTATAATCCGAACCACCACGACCAAGGTTTGTTATTTCACCCGATTTTGCATCAGTAGCAATAAATCCAGGTATCAAACGAAGTTTTTTCTCTTCGCTGAAACGTTCTTTTATAAGTTTTTTTGTCAATTCGGCATTAAGCACATTTTTACCACCCACAACTTCAGTTTTGATAAAGTCGCGAGAATCAAACAATTCTGCGCCCAAATATTCGCTAATAAAAAGCGAAGAAATACGCTCGCCATAACAAACAATGGTATTTTCCGTTTTTGCCGAAAGGTCTTTTATAAGCGAAACACCTTTGTACAAATTAGCCAATTCGCCGTGCAAAAGTTCTACTTTTGCCAAAATTTCTGTTTGTTTTTCGCCCGAAAGTAATTGCTTGATAATGGTTTGATGACGTGCTACAATTTCGTTGTATTCCGACAAGTAATCCTCGGTGCCACGTGTGGCTGTTCGAGCCGTATTTAGAAGTTTATCTGTTATTCCTCCCACAGCCGACACTACTACTATGGCTGGTTCAGAAAGATTATTTACTATACTTTTTACTTTTTGCAGATTTTCTACGGAACCTACGGATGTTCCGCCAAATTTCAATACTTTCATTAGTAAGTTATTAAATTTTAACTAACAAAGGTACATATTTTACTGCACAAATCACATTTTTTACGTAAAAACATTTATTTCCAAGCGATATTTTTGCATTCCGACAATTTTAGCGTAGTTTTGAAACAAAATTCATATTTGCTATTGCTATGGAAAAAATTGCAAGTTTCACCATCGACCATATAAAATTAGAGCGTGGAGTCTATGTTTCAAGAAAAGATAAGGTTGGCGAGTCAATCGTTACTACTTTCGATATTAGAATGACTTCGCCAAACGACGAACCCGTAATGAACACCGCCGAAATTCACACCATAGAACATTTAGGAGCAACATTTTTAAGAAATCATCCCACCTACAAAGAAAAAGTAATTTATTTCGGACCAATGGGTTGCCGAACGGGTTTCTACCTTCTGCTTTCGGGCGACTATACCTCACGCGAAATCGTTCCACTACTGACAGAAATGTACGAATTTATGGCAAATTTCACGGGCGAAGTTCCTGGTGCCACACCTCACGACTGCGGAAATTATTTAGATATGAATTTACCTATGGCACGTTGGCAATCAATGCGTTTTCTCAACGAAGTCTTGAAAAATATCAGCGAGAGAAATTTGATTTATCCCGAATAGGTATCAAATATTCAACGCATTTTTAAGCTTTTGAAATTCGCTTTCAAAATTTGGAGTAAAAATTCCTTTGTTTAGCGACGATTCTATTTCCTCGATGGTCCAAAATTTACCATCGCACACCTCATCATTGTCGGGAATTATAGAACCCTCAAATTCGGTTACAAAAACATTCACTACTTCACGTTCTATTTTCGACTGATACACATACGACATTAGCAAACGAGCGTCAAAATCTTTCATCGAAAGTTCTTCTCCTGCTTCGCGAACCAAGGCTTGTTCAATAGTCTCACCATATCGCACGTGTCCACCTACAGCCGTATCCCATTTCCCTGGTTGAATATCTTTTTGCTCGGAGCGTTTTTGTAAATACAAATCACCTTTTTTATTGAATACGTGCAAATGAACTACCGGATGCAAAATAAAAGTTTTGCTATGACAAACCGCACGACTTTCTTTGCCAATTACGTTTCCACACTCATCTACAACGGGAAAAAATTCTTCGCTCATACCTTTATTATTTTAGCATTCACAAAAATACAAAAAATCTTTCATTAAAAAATTTGGTTTTTCCGTAATTTTGTTATTACTTTGCAAACTCAAAAATAGAAACAATAACAATAAAAGGTATATAGAAATGTCAAAAGTTTGTCAAATTACCGGTAAAACAGCGTTGAGTGGAAACAACGTATCTCACTCAAAGAGAAGAACTAAAAGAAAATTTGATGTAAATTTGTTTACTCGCAAATTTTACTGGGCAGAACAAGATTGCTGGATTTCGTTGAACATTTCAGCAGCAGGATTGCGCGTTATTAACAAAATCGGTTTAGATGCCGCATTGAAAAACGCCGCAGAAAAAGGTTATTTAAATGCTTAATTAAAGGGAGATTAAGAAATGGCAAAGAAAAGTAAAGGAAACAGAGTTCAAGTAATATTGGAATGTACTGAACACAAAGACAGCGGTATGCCTGGCACTTCTCGCTACATTACGACTAAAAACCGTAAGAATTCGCCAGAGCGTTTGGAGTTGAAAAAATACAACCCTATCCTTAAAAGAGTAACAGTTCATAAAGAAATTAAATAAGAATAAGCCATGGCAAAAAAAACAGTCGCAACCATCCAAAAAGGAGAAGGACGTGCTTTCGCAAAAGTTATCAAAATGGTGAAATCACCTAAAACTGGTGCTTATGTCTTTCAAGAAGAAATAGTTCACAACGAAAAAGTGAAAGATTTTTTCGCTAAATAATAATTAGTTAGTTTAGAAAAATCCTTTTGTTTCGTCTGAGACAAAAGGATTTTTTTTGCTATATTTGAATCGTTTTTCAAAATAAGAATATATGGGATTTTTTGATTTCTTCTCGAAGGAGAAAAAAGAAACTTTAGACAAAGGACTTTCTAAAACAAAGGAAAGCGTATTCTCTAAAATATCGCGTGCCATTGTTGGAAAATCTACTGTCGATGCAGACGTGCTTGACGAACTTGAAGAAATTCTTATTACATCAGACGTTGGAGTAGAAACCACACTGAAAATTATTGAAAGAATAGAAAAGCGCGTGGCAAACGACAAATATCTCGGCACGAGCGAACTTCAAAAGATTTTACGAGAAGAAATTTCCGCATTGCTTGCAGAAAATAATTCGGAAGAAATATCTAATTTTGAAATTCCTGCCGACAAAAAACCATATATCATAATGGTGATTGGCGTAAATGGAGTTGGCAAAACCACTACCATCGGCAAACTTGCCTATCAATACAAGAAAGCAGGAAACAATGTTTATCTCGGTGCTGCCGACACTTTCAGGGCTGCCGCTGTCGAGCAACTCGAAATTTGGTCGGAGCGCGTGGGTGTTCCCATCGTGAAGCAACAAATGGGCGCCGACCCCGCTTCCGTAGCCTTCGACACACTATCATCGGCAAAATCAAATAATGCAGATGTAGTCATTATTGACACCGCAGGCCGTTTGCACAACAAAATCAACCTTATGAACGAGTTGACAAAAATCAAGAATGTAATGAAAAAAGTAGTGCCAGATGCGCCTCACGAAATTCTTCTTGTACTTGATGGCTCTACAGGTCAAAATGCTTTCGAACAAGCAAAACAATTTTCAAACGCAACGGAAATTACCTCTTTAGCAGTAACAAAACTCGATGGTACAGCCAAAGGTGGCGTGGTTATCGGTATTTCCGACCAATTCAAAATTCCTGTAAAATACATTGGACTTGGCGAAGGAATAGAAGATTTGCAAATATTTGACAAACAAGCCTTTGTCGCTTCTCTTTTTGAAGAATGAAAAAAAAATCCATAGACATTATCACTCTTGGTTGCTCAAAAAACCTTGTTGATTCAGAGTTCGTTATTAAACAATTTGAATCGCTCGGTTACGAGGCTCACCACGACCCCGAAAAGCCACAATCTTCCATCGCAATCATCAACACTTGTGGGTTCATTGGCGATGCAAAAGAAGAAAGCATTGATACCATTTTGCAATTCGTACAAAGAAAAAAAGAAGGAAAATTGTCGAAACTTTTCGTAATGGGATGTCTTTCAGAGCGCTACAAAGCAGAACTCGAAAAAGAGATTCCTGAAGTTGATAAATACTACGGAAAGTTTGAATACAAACAATTAGTCATCGACCTTTCTAAGGAATTTAACGAAGATTTGCGACTGCACCGAACACTCACTACACCAAAACATTATGCTTACGTGAAAATTTCTGAAGGTTGCAACAGAATGTGCTCGTATTGTGCAATTCCTATTATTACAGGCAAACACGTTTCTAGACCGATAGATGACATTTTGGAAGAAGTGAAAATTCTTGTCAATAACGGCACAAAAGAATTTCAAATCATCGCACAAGACCTTTCGTACTACGGAATTGACCTTTATAAAGAATCAAAATTAGCGGAGTTACTCAACCGTATGGCTGATATAAAAGGCGTAGAATGGATTCGACTGCATTATGCCTACCCTGCTGGATTTCCTTTCGATATTCTGCCCGTAATGCGAGAGCGACAAAATATTTGTAAGTACCTCGACATTGCTTTTCAGCACATTAGCGATAATATATTGAATTTGATGCGCCGAAAAGTTACCAAACAACAAACTTTCGATTTGATAGAAAAAATCAGAGCAGAAGTGCCAGGCATTCACTTGCGAACTACTCTGATGGTGGGACATCCTGGCGAAACGCAACAAGATTTTGAAGAGTTGAAAGAGTTTGTACAAAAAGCACGATTCGAGCGTATGGGCGCTTTCACCTATTCCGACGAAGATGGCACTTACTCGAACAAGCATTACAAAGACGATATTCCGCAAGAGACAAAACAAGCGCGACTCGACGAACTTATGTCGATTCAGCAAAATATTTCGCACGAGATAAATGAGCAAAAAATTGGAAAAACTTTTAATGTAATAATCGACAGAAATG
This sequence comes from Bacteroidales bacterium UBA1754, assembly GCA_002315615.1. Classification (GTDB taxonomy): domain Bacteria; phylum Bacteroidota; class Bacteroidia; order Bacteroidales; family Paludibacteraceae; genus UBA1754. The sequence goes on from DCHK01000003.1 coordinate 9,084, forward strand.
AAGACGATGTATTCGTTGGCCGAACGGAATTTGACTCACCCGAAGTTGACCAAGAGGTATTGATAAAGAATCCAAACTTAAAAATCGGCGAATTTTATCAAGTAAAAATCAATAGAATTGAAGATTTCGATTTGTTCGGAGAAATTATTTGAAAAATTACCGAAAAAATCATAACTTGCAAGCAAATTGTTTCAACAGTGAACTACAAAGAATTTATATCGGATTATTCCTCAAAAATAGAGAAAACACAAAAGGAAGCAGACTCAATTGTCGAAGCCATAATAGACTCGATGAAAGATGCTTTCAATTCTTCCAATTGCGTTTCTTTTCAAGGTTTCGGAATGTTTGAACTGAAAAGAAAAGAAGAAAGAATTGTGAAAAATCCACAAACTCAACAACGTATGCTTATTCCACCAAAACAAGTGGTAGAATTTAAGCCAAGCGTTATGTTAAAAGAACAATTAAAAGACATACCTGCAAGTGAATAACGAAAAATTAAACATACAAGATTTAATTGATTCTGTTGCTACAAAAACAGGAAATACGAAAAAAGACTCCGAATTTCAACTAAAAGAATTTGTCGGACTGATGCACGATGCACTTTTGAAAGACGGAATTGTAAAAATCAAAGGACTTGGTACGTTAAAACTACAATGGAACAAAAGTCGTAAAAGCGTCAATATACAAACTGGCGAAGAAATTGAAATTGCAGGGCATTACAAAATTGATTTCGCACCCGAAAATTCGTTAAAAGATTTCGCCAATCAACCTTTCGCTCACTTGGAAAATACATTGTTGGACATTGACGAATCTCAACAAAAAGACCTCACAGACAACACCGAAGAACAAATAAAGTTATTATCGACTCAAGCATTAGAAATTAAGTCGATTTTAAGCGATATAAACAGCATTACCGAAACCTCGTCAAGCAACGAACAAGAGCAAGAATCTTCGGCAGAAGACACTTCCGAAGATACCACAACCACTCAAGAAATTGTTTCTTCGCCAGTCGATAACACTACTTTAAGTTCTTCAAACGAAGAGACAAAAGAATCAGAAGAGGAAATTACCGAAAGTGCAAACGAAAATGAAAATATTAAAGAAGACAAATCATCCCAAAAAAGATCAAGCAATAAATGGTTATGGATTTTGCTTCTTCTGCTCATTGCAATAGGTATTGGCGCATATTTCTATTTCTTCAAATGGCAAACACCTTGCGAAAAGCAAGAAACAACAGCAAAAGACAGCACACAAACTGACTCTTTCGTTATACTAGAAGATAGCATTCAAGCAATTGACGTCGATACAACTGCAGAATACGACGAATTTTACGACGAAAGTGAAACTACCGACGAATACACACCAGAAACAGTAACAGAAACTGATTTTTGTAAAGATTATTTTGACTTTGAAAATTGCGAAATATTAGCAGAAATTGAAGTTGCCGAAGGCGCCAGACTTGCTTGGTATTCAACCAAATATTACGGAAACAGAGATTTTTGGCCTTACATCTATGCCGCAAATCGAGATAGAATGTCTTCTCCAAACGATTTAGAAAAAGGACAAAAACTTCGCATCCCTAAATTGCCAGCAGAAATGACCGACGCTGATAATGAAGATGCCGTTCGCTGGTGTAAAGAATGCGCAGAATAAATTCACAAATACATCAATAAGACAAGAAAAGGAACAACGTTTGTTGTCCCTTTTTTGTTTTAAGCTCTAAATGATGAATCATTTAGTACAGTTTTCTCTATCACTTCGGAATGTTTATATCTTCCATAACGATTATGACAATGATGAGAAGCACACGCTGCAAACAAGAAAGACGCAGCAATCAACAATAATAAAACTTTCGATTTTTTCATTTCTTTATAGATTTTTACACTTGCAAATATAGCATAAAAGACATTATTTAATAGCAAAAAAATATTCTTTTTCTCTTGCAAAAATTATTTTTAGGCATTACCTTTGCATCACGAAAAAATGGTGACTGTAGCTCAGTTGGTTAGAGCGTCGGATTGTGGTCCCGAAGGTCGTGGGTTCGACACCCATCAGTCACCCTTTCAAAAGGCTTTTGAAACTATTCAAAGGTCTTTTTTTGTAACCAAAAATAGCACAAAAAAAAAGAAGACGCCCCTTTATAAGGACATCTTCTCTTTTTTTAATGTTTATCTTATTAGATAAGATTTACAAAAACATCACCGTTTTCTTCACGGAAAGAGATTTTTGCTTCGCGAGCCAACCAGCCCATTGCAGCATATAAATCTTTGTCTGTCAATTTTGTTGCTTTCTTCAAAGCTTTAACTGACAATTCTCCTTCACACAATGCAGACCAAACTTTACCTGCATCTTCACCAAATTTTGCGTTAAGCATAATAAAAAAGTTTATTTAGTTAATAAAATAAAATATAGTATATTGATTTAAGAGTTATTCTCCTTTAATCGCAGCTACACCTGGAAGAACTTTTCCTTCGATAGCTTCCAACAAAGCACCACCACCAGTAGAGATGTAAGAAACTTTGTCTGCCAATCCAAATTTATTTACACAAGCTACAGAATCACCACCTCCGATAAGAGAGAAAGCACCTTCTGCGGTAGCTTTAGCAATAGCATCGCCAATAGCACGAGAACCAGCTGTAAACTCATCGCATTCGAAGCAACCTGCAGGACCATTCCAAAGAATAGTTTTTGCGCCTTCAATTGCTTTAGCAAATTTTTCGCGACTTAATGGACCCGCATCAAGACCCTCGTATTCAGTTGGAATACTGTTAGAATTGAACACTTCAACTTTTGCACCTGGTTTTACAGAGAAAGTAGCGAAATCATAGTCGGTACAGCATACAGAATCAGTACCAAGCACAAGTTCTACACCATTCTTTTTCGCTAATTCTTCTACTCCAAGAGCAACATCAAGTTTATCCAATTCAACAATAGAATTTCCAATTTCACCTCCGTGAGCTTTTGCAAAAGTATATGTCATACCACCACAAAGAACCAAACGGTCAACTTTGCCAAGCAAGTTTTCTATAATGCCAATTTTTGAAGACACTTTAGAACCACCCATAATAGCCACAAATGGACGTTTGATGTTAGAAAGTACGTTATCAACAGCTTGTACTTCTTTTTCCATCAAGTATCCTAACATTTTGTTTTCTACATCAAAATAATCAGCAATAACTGCAGTAGAAGCGTGTTTACGGTGTGCAGTACCAAAAGCATCGTTTACATAGCAATCAGCGTAAGAAGCCAATGTTTTAGCAAAATCTTTTTGTTTTGCTTTCATTTCTTTTTTTGCTGCTTCGTAAGCAGGATCTTCTTTTTCAATGCCTACAGGTTTACCTTCTTCTTCTGCATAGAAACGAAGATTTTCAAGCAACAATGCATCGCCAGCTTTCAATGCTTTTGCAGCATCAGCAGCTTTAGCACAATCTGGAGCGAAAGCAACTTTAACACCAAGTTGTTTTGAAACTTCGTCAACGATTTGATTCAAAGAATATTTAGCATTTACCTTTCCTTTTGGTTTACCCATGTGAGACATAATGATAAGAGAACCACCATCTGCAAGGATTTTTTTCAATGTAGGAAGTGCACCACGAATACGAGTGTCATCTGTAATTTTACCATTTTCGTCCAATGGAACATTGAAGTCCACACGAACAATTGCTTTTTTACCAGCAAAATTGAATTTGTCAATTGTTTGCATAATTTATTGTATTAAAAATTTTCCTAAAAAATCTTGACAAAAATACAAAAAATAGCACAATGAAACAAATACCATTATACAAAATTCACTTTTTTAACAAATTACACATCAAGACTTTTATTATTTGCTAATGCTATCGAAAAAAAATCATAACTTCGCACAAAAATCTACTTTATGGCAGAACACAATGATTTCGGAAAAGAAGGAGAAACCCTTGCACAAAAATTTCTCACAGAAAAAGGTTATACAATTAGACACACAAATTGGCGCAGTTTCAAACACGAATTAGATATTGTTGCCGAAACAAAAGATTTTTTAGTCGTTGTAGAAGTAAAATCACGCAATTCAACATTTTTCGGTAAACCAGAAGAAAGCATAAATAATACAAAAATCAGAAATATCGTTTTTGCCACACAAAGTTATATCAAGCAACACAATATAACGAAAGATATAAGATTTGACGTTATTACAATAGTGAAGCAAAACGGAAAATTCGAAATCAATCATATAGAAAATGCGTTTCACGCTCCTTTAGGTTAACACTTACAATGGCACAAAAAAAACGGAGAAATAATTTTATTTCCCCGTTTTTTTCTTTATCAAAACTGCAATTATGCTTCAGCTGGTTTTTCTTCAACAACCGTAGCGTCAACAGCTTCTTTTTTAGCTTTTGAAGAACGTCTTGTTCTTGTAGCTTTTTTAACTTCTTTTTCTTTCAACATATTTTCGTTGTAGTCAACCAACTCAATGATACACATTTCTGCGCTATCACCCAAACGAAAACCTGTACGAAGAATACGAGTATAACCACCTTGACGATTTGCAATCTTTTGTGCTATATCTCTGAACAATTCTGTAACAGCAGCTTTATCTTGCAAAGTTGAAAAAACCAAACGACGAGAATTTGTAGTATCTTCTTTTGATTTAGTCAAAAGTGGTTCAATATACACTTTCAAAGCTTTTGCTTTTGCTGTAGTAGTCGTAATTCTTTTATGTTTAATCAAAGAGCAAGCCATATTCGACAACATAGACTTTCTATGTGCGCTTGTACGACCTAAATGGTTAAATTTTCTATTGTGTCTCATTTATTTATTCTTTATCTAATTTATACTTCGAAATATCCATTCCAAACGAGAGATTCAAACTTTCCAACTTCTCATCCAATTCAGTCAACGATTTTTTACCGAAATTTCTAAATTTCAACAAATCATTTCTATTGAATTCGCAAAGTTGACCAAGAGTTTCAACCTCTGCAGATTTCAAGCAATTCAATGCACGAACAGACAACTCTAAATCTACCAATTTTGTCTTCAACAATTGACGCATACGAAGAACTTCTTCATCAAATTCTTCATTTCCATCGCCTTCGTTAGATTCCAATGTAATCTTTTCATCAGAGAACAACATAAAGTGATAAATAAGAATTTTTGCAGCTTCTTTCAATGCTTCTTTTGGATGGATAGAACCATCGGTAGAAATTTCAAGTGTAAGTTTTTCGTAGTCTGTTTTTTGCTCAACACGATAATCTTCTACACTATATTTCACATTACGAATTGGAGTGTAAATTGAGTCAATAGCAATAACACCAACTTCTTGGTTAGGAAGAATATTTTCGTTTGCAGGGATGAAACCACGACCTTTGTTAATAGTCAACTCAATCTTGAAACTATATGCAGAGTCAATTCTGCATATAACCAAATCAGGATTAAGCACTTTGAAACCAGTCAAAGCTTCACCAATATTACCAGCCGTAAATACTTCTTTACCAGAAACGTTTATTGAAACTTTTTCACTCTCTGTGCCATCGACAACTTGTTTGAAACGAACTTTCTTCAAATTAAGAATAATGCCCGTAACATCTTCAACAACACCTGGAATAGTTGCAAACTCATGATCTACACCCTCAATTTTGATGGATGTAATTGCAAAGCCTTCCAACGACGAAAGCAAAATTCGACGCAAGGCATTTCCAACTGTTATACCATAACCACGCTCCAACGGACGAAATTCGAATTTTCCAAACGAATCAGTCGCTTCGAGCATAATTACATCGTTGGGTTTTTGGAATGCTAATATAGCCATATCTAAAATTATTGTTTAGAGTACAATTCGACAATCAACTGTTCTTTTATATTTTCAGGAATATCTGCACGATCTGGCATATGTAAGAATTTACCAGACATTGTGTTTTGATCCCATTCCAACCATGGATATTTTGAGTGATTGAATCTCGACAATGCATTAGCAATCACTTCCATAGATTTATCTCTTTCACGAACAGCTACAACTTGACCTGCTTTAACCAAGCAAGAAGGAATATTTGTAACAACACCATCCAATGTAATGTGTTTGTGGTTAACCAACTGACGAGCAGCAGCACGAGTTGGAGCCATACCCAAACGATATACTACATTGTCAAGTCTTGATTCCAAGAATTGCAAAAGCACTTGACCTTTGATACCTTTAGTGCGAGATGCTTTCTCAAACAAATTACGGAATTGTTTTTCTAACACTCCATAAGTATATTTTGCTTTTTGTTTTTCACGCAATTGCATACCATACTCTGAAGATTTTCTCTTTCTTGTTTTGCCGTGTTGTCCAGGAGGGAAATTCTTTTTTGAAAGAACATTGTCTGGACCAAAGATAGCTTCACCAAACTTTCTAGCAATTTTTGATTTTGGACCTGTATATTTAGCCATTTTTTCTAATTTTTAATTCAGATTCGCAAACATGCAGCCGCGATTATGAGAGGTTTTTTCTAATCTTTCCCACATTTTCAGAATCTGAAAACAACCTTAATAAATTAATTAAACTCTTCTTCTTTTAGGAGGACGACATCCGTTATGTGGAAGTGGAGTAACATCTATAATTTCTGTTACTTCTATACCTGCTCCGTGTACAGTACGAATAGCAGACTCGCGACCATTACCTGGACCTTTAACGTATGCTTTCACTTTTCTCAATCCTAAATCGTATGCAACTTTTGCGCAATCTTGTGCTGCCATTTGAGCTGCATAAGGAGTGTTCTTTTTAGAACCTCTAAATCCCATTTTACCAGCAGAAGACCAAGAGATAACTTGTCCTTCACTATTTGCTATAGTAACGATGATATTGTTGAAAGAAGAATGCACATGCAATTGACCATTTGCATCAACTTTTACAACACGTTTTTTTGCTCCTACTACTTTTTTTGCCATTTTATTCGTTCTTTTTATTTACAACCTAAAGTGTGTAATTGTTAACAATTATTATTTAGTCGCTTTTTTCTTGTTAGCAACTGTCTTTTTCTTACCTTTTCTTGTACGTGCATTGTTCTTAGTGCTCTGACCACGCAAAGGCAAACCAATACGATGGCGGATTCCACGGTAGCAACCGATATCCATCAATCGTTTAATGTTCAATTGTACTTCAGAACGAAGATCTCCTTCAACTTTCATTGTTGCACCAATAATCTCTCTGATTTTGGTTGTTTGATCGTCAGTCCAATCTTTGATTTTTACATCAAAATCAACACCTGCTTCAGCAAGTATTCTTCTTGCACTACTGCGACCTACTCCGTAGATATAAGTCAAACCTATTTCGCCTCTTTTTTCTTGAGGTAAATCTACTCCTGCGATTCTTATTGCCATAATTTATTTTTTTTGCAAACTTAATTACTTATCCTTGACGTTGTTTATACTTAGGATTTTTTTTGTTAATAACATACAAACGACCTTTTCTCTTAACGATTTTACAATCTTCGGTACGTTTTTTAATTGAAGCTCTTACTTTCATTTTTTAATATCTTATTGATTATTTATATCTAAAAGAAATTCGACCTTTTGTTAAGTCGTATGGAGACATCTCTACTCTCACTTTGTCTCCTGGCAGTATCTTTATATAATGCATTCTCATCTTACCAGAAATGTGAGCTGTAATCTCATGTCCATTTCCAAGCTCAACTCGAAACATCGCATTAGACAATGCCTCAACAATTGTTCCGTCTTGTTCTATAGCAGCTTGTTTAGCCATATATAAAAAATTAAAATTCTTTTTCTCCTAATACTGATTCTATAAAATTGAATCCAGAAAGAATGTCTGCTTTACCCTTTCTAATTGCAAGTGTATGTTCAAAATGAGCAGCAGGTTTACGATCGTAGGTTCTTACTGTCCAACCATCGTCTTCAAAGTAAACTTCTTTACGACCCATATTTATCATCGGTTCAATGGCAATAACCATACCAGAAACCAATTTCTTACCTCTGCCCCTTCTACCATAGTTTGGCACTTCAGGTTCTTCGTGCATATTACGACCAACACCATGACCTACCAATTCTCTCACAACAGAATAACCTTTCGATTCGCAATAAGTTTGAATTGCATAACCAATATCTTCCAAGCGATTTCCTTCAACAGCCATTTCAATTCCTTTATACAGAGATGCTTTTGTATCTCTCAAAAGTTGAACTATTTTAGGATCAACTTCACCTACACAAAAAGTATAGGCAGAATCTCCGTGGTAACCATTTTTGTAAGCACCACAATCAATTGAAATAATATCACCATTCTTCAAATTTGCTTTTTTCGATGGTATTCCGTGAACAATCTGTTCGTTAACAGATGTGCAAATAGAATTAGGATAACCTTCATAATTCAAGAAAGACGGAATTGCACCATTATCGCGAATAAACTCCTCAGCAATTTTGTCAAGTTCAAAGGTAGAAATACCTTCTCTTACATGCTTGGCTAACTCACCAAGTGTTTTAGCAACAATTTGATTGCTAATGCGCAACAATTCAATTTCTTCGTCAGTCTTTAAATATATCATCTCTCTTAATAAGCTGCAATAGAACCCGAACGACCTTTTATCTTACCAGATTTCAACAAACCATCATAATGACGCATTTGAAGGTGTGTTTCTATTTGTTGAAGTGTATCCAATATAACACCAACCATAATCAACAAAGATGTTCCTCCATAAAATTGAGCAAACTGTCCGCTAATTCCCATCATTCCAGCAAAAGCAGGCATAATAGCCACTAATGCCAAGAAAATTGAACCCGGTAAAGTAATTTTAGACATTATGTCATCAATATACTCAGCAGTTTTTTTACCCGGTTTAATACCTGGAATAAAACCATTGTTGCGTTTCATTTCTTCAGCCATTTGCGTAGGATTGATTGTCATCGCAGTATAAAGATATGTGAAAACAATAATCAAAACCACAAATGTGAAATTATACCAAAATCCAGTATTATCCATAAAAGCACGGATGAAATTACTTGCAGACTCTGAATTTGAGAAACCAACAATAGTGATAGGAATAAACATAATAGCTTGCGCAAAGATGATAGGCATCACATTTGCCGCATTAACTTTCAGTGGAATATATTGGCGTACGCCTCCATATTGTTTGTTTCCAACAATTCTTTTAGCATATTGTACAGGAACTTTACGAGTACCTTGTACCAAAAGAATAGCGAAACAAATAACCGCCAAAAGAATGATAATTTCAACAAGGAACATTACCAAACCTCCTTGAGCATCAGTCAAACGTGAAACAAACTCTTGCGAAAGTGCTTTTGGCAAGCGAGCAATGATACCAATCAAAATAATGAATGAAATACCATTTCCGATACCTTTGTCTGTTATTCTCTCACCTAACCACATTACAAACATACTTCCTGCACACAATATGATTACTGACGAGAAAACAAACCAAAAACCACTTGGCATAGCACTACCAGCTTGCGCCAATTGAACATTCAAGTTTATCAAATAAGAAGGACCTTGCAATAAAAGAATGAATACAGTCAAATAACGTGTTATTTGCGTAATTCTTTTACGACCGCTTTCACCTTCACGCGACATTTTTTGGAAATAAGGCACAACAATCGTCAACAATTGAACAACAATCGAAGCCGAGATGTATGGCATAATTCCCAATGCAAAAATAGAGGCATTAGAAAATGCACCACCAGAAAACATATCCAACAATGCTAACAAACCTTCACTAGTCTGCTCGTGCATTTTTGTCAATGAATCAGGGTCAATACCTGGCAGAATAACGAAAGATCCAAAACGATAAACTAACACGAACAAAATAGTTGTGAGAAGTTTAAATCTCAAATCCTCTATTGCCCAAATGTTTTTAATCGTTTGGATGAATCGCCAATTCTTTATTTTTTCAGAAAAACTCATTATTTTAAATCTTTTCTATAGTTCCACCAGCAGCTGTAATTGCTTCTTCTGCAGTTTTTGAAAATGCATTTGCTGAAATTTGCAAGCCACTTTTAACACTACCTTTTGCTAAAACTTTAACCAATTGACCTTCTGCCAAAAATCCTGCTTGAACGAGATCTTCTACACCTACTTTAGTAAGATTTTTAGCTTCTGCCAAAGCTTGGATTGTTTCCAAATTGATAGCTTTGTATTCTACTCTATTGATATTTTTGAAACCTGATTTAGGAACACGGCGTTGCAAAGGCATTTGACCACCTTCAAAACCGATTTTTTGAGAATAACCAGAGCGAGATTTTGCACCTTTATGACCACGAGTTGAAGTACCTCCTAATCCAGAGCCGCTTCCACGACCAATTCTTTTTCTTGTTTTTACAGATGCTTCTGCTGGTTTTAAATTACTTAAATCCATAATTAATATTATTTTACTACTTCAACAAGATGTTTTACTTTCTCTACCATTCCCAAAATTTGAGAATTAGCTTCATGTTCTACTGTCGAATTGATTTTTTTCAATCCAAGAGCATCCAAAGTTCTTTTTTGATCTTTAGGAGCACCGATTCGACTTTTAATTTGTTTAATTTTTATCGTTGCCATAATTATTATCCTTTAAAAACTTTGTCCAATGATACACCTCTATTTTGAGCAACAGTAGCAGCATCTCTCATTTCTGACAAAGCAGCCATAGTTGCTTTTACCAAGTTGTGAGGGTTTGACGAACCTTTAGATTTTGCCAAAACGTCAGTTACTCCAACACTCTCTAATACAGCACGCATAGCACCACCAGCTTTAACTCCAGTACCATGAGATGCAGGTTGCAAATAAACTTCTGCGCCATCATAACGTGCAATTTGTTCGTGAGGAATTGATCCGTTCAACAAAGGAACGCGAATCAAATTTTTCTTAGCAGCTTCAACACCTTTTGCGATAGCAGCGGTAACTTCACCTGCTTTTCCTAATCCCCAGCCGACTATGCCTTCCTCGTTTCCTACAACCACAATAGCAGAAAAGCTGAAGGCTCTACCACCTTTTGTAACTTTAGTTACACGATTAATAGCTACTAGTCTATCTTTTAATTCTAAATCATTAGTTGATTTTACAATATTAGCCATAACTTAAAAATTTAAACCTCCTTTACGTGCTGCGTCAGCTAATTCCTTAACTCTACCATGATACAAATATCCATTACGGTCGAAAACGACAGTACTAATACCTGCTTCTTTGGCTTTTTGTGCAACTAATTCGCCAACTTTTGCTGCTTCTTCTTTTTTAGTAACTTTTTCATTCATTCCTAATGAAGATGCTGCAACCAAAGTCTTACCTGACAAATCGTCTATGATTTGCACATAAATTTGTTTATTACTTCTAAAAACGCTCATACGTGGCTTTTCGCTTGTACCGCTAATTTTAGCACGGATGCGTTTTTTGATTTTCAATCTCTTTTCTATTTTATTTACCATGATTACGTTCTTTTACTATTATTTAGCACTAGCTGACTTACCAGCTTTCTTACGAACAACTTCACCAATAAATCGAATACCTTTTCCTTTGTAAGGTTCTGGTTTGCGGAAAGAACGAATCTTTGCACAAACTTGACCGAGCAACTGTTTATCACAGCTTTCCAAAATAAGGATAGGATTTTGATTACGTTCACTCTTTGTTTCAATCTTGATTTCAGAAGGTAATTGCATAAAGATATTGTGAGTGAATCCTAATGCAAATTCCAAGATTTGACCATTGTTAGAAACACGGTAACCAACACCGATCAATTCCATCGCTTTTTTATAACCAGTTGAAACACCAATAATCATGCTATTAATCAAAGCACGATAAAGACCATGGTTTGCACGTGTCTGTTTTTCATCGTTTGGACGAGAAACATGGCAAACACCTGCATCAACAGAAACTGAGATTTCTGGTGATATAGTTTGAGTCAAAGTTCCTTTAGGACCTTTTACTGTAATTACATTATCTTTAACGTCAACAGTAACACCTGCTGGAATATTGATAGGTAATTTTCCAATTCTTGACATTTTATACTCCTCCTAACATTAATAAACGAAACATAATACCTCACCACCTACTTTAAGGTCTCGAGCTTCTTTGTCTGTCATCACACCTTTGGAGGTAGATAAAATAGCAATTCCAAGTCCGTTCAACACGCGAGGGATATCTTTGTATCCTACATATTGACGTAAACCTGGAGTTGAAACTCTTTTTAAACACTTAATTGCGTTTACTTTGTTTGAAGCATCATACTTCAACGCAATTTTGATGGTTCCTTGACAACCATCATCTTCGAACTTGTAGTTCAAGATATAACCCTTATCGAGCAATACCTTTGTGATTTCTTTTTTTAGATTTGATGCAGGAACTTCCACAACGCGGTGTTGAGCCTTGATTGCATTGCGCATTCTTGTCAAAAAATCTGCTATTGGATCTGTCATAATTAAAATAATTAAATTGATCCCGACTATCGGGACAATATTTAAAAACTCTCTATAATTCTATTTTACCAGCTTGCTTTTTTTACGCCAGGAATTAATCCTGCAGAAGCCATTTCTCTGAACTGAATACGAGAAATTCCAAACTGACGGATGTAACCTTTAGGTCTTCCTGTCAATTTGCAACGATTGTGCAAACGCACTGGTGATGAATTTTTTGGAAGAGCTTGCAAGCCTTCATAATCACCATCAGCAATAAGTTTAGCACGTTTTTCAGCGTATTTAGCACAAAGTTTAGCTCTTTTAACTTCGCGAGCTTTCATTGATTCTTTTGCCATATACTTTTACTTTTTAAACGGTAATCCAAATTCTCTAAGAAGAGCAAAACCTTCTTCGTCTGTTTTCGCAGAGGTTACAAAGGTAATATTCATTCCTAAGATTTTAGTAATATTATCGATATTTATTTCAGGAAAAATGATTTGTTCTTCAATACCTAATGTATAATTGCCTCTTCCGTCAAGTTTTTTCTCGATACCTTTGAAGTCGCGGATACGTGGCAAAGACACACGAACCAATCTTTCAAGGAATTCGTACATTTTGTCGTGACGCAATGTAACACGAACTCCGATAGGCATTTTCTTTCTTAACTTGAAGTTTGCAATATCTTTTTTAGACATTGTTTGAACAGCTTTCTGACCAGCAATCAAAGTCATTTCATTAATTGCGGTTTCAATTACTTTTTTGTCAGCAACAGCTTGACCCAAACCTTGGTTCAAAACTATTTTTTGAAGAACGGGAACTTGCATAACTGAAGTGTATCCGAATTCTTTCATAAGAATTGGAACTATACGTTCTTTATAATCTTTACTCAATGTGGTCGCCATTATTTAATTTCCTCCCCAGATTTTTTAGAATAACGAACTAATTTGTTTTCTGCATTCAACTTGCGACCTACACGTGTAGGTTTTCCAGTTTTTGCATCAACAACATTCAAATTAGAGATGTGAATAGGAGCTTCTTTTTTCACGATTCCACCTTGTGGATTTTTTGCGTTAGGTTTAGTATGTCTTGAAACCATATTTACACCTTCAACAACAGCTCGTTTTTCGTCTACCAAAACCTCAAGCACACGACCAGTTTTTGCTTTGTCGTTGCCTGCGTTAACGTAGACCATGTCACCTTTTTTAATATGTAATTTACTCATCACTTAATTTTTTTTGAATTAAAGTACTTCTGGTGCTAATGAAATAATCTTCATATTAGTTGCACGAAGTTCTCTTGCAATAGGACCGAATATACGACTTCCACGAATTTCACCTGCATTGTTCAAAAGAACACAAGCATTATCGTCGAAACGAATATAAGAACCGTCGGCACGACGAACTTCTTTCTTAGTACGAACTACAACAGCTTTTGATACAGTTCCTTTTTTCATATCGCTAGAAGGAACAACACCTTTTACTGCAACTACGATTATATCTCCCAGCGTAGCATAACGTTTCCCGGTTCCTCCGAGAACTCGGATACAAAGAGCTTCTTTTGCTCCACTATTATCCGCTACAGTCAATCTTGATTCTTGTTGTATCATAATTACTTAGCTCTTTCTACAATTTGAATTAATCTCCATCTCTTAGTTTTGCTCAAAGGACGAGTTTCCATAATTCTTACAACATCACCGATATTGCACTCATTTTTCTCATCATGAGCATGGTATTTCTTTGTTTTATTAACAAACTTACCATAAATAGGGTGTTTTTCTTTCCATTTAACAGTAACCGTAATAGTTTTATCCATTTTGTTACTAGAAACAACGCCCTGTCTTTCCTTTCTTAAATTTCTATCCATTGAACCGAATTATTTAATATTAAGTTCTCTTTGACGCAATTCTGTATTGAATTTAGCAATATCCTTGCGCAATTTGTTAATTTGCGATGGGTTATCAAGTGGAGAGATGCTATGACTTAGTTTCATACGAAGCAATTCGTCTTTGCCAGCATCAATTCTTTCTTGAAGTTCCTTATCGTTCAATTCTTTTATTTCTTTTACTTTCATAAGATTAAGCATTTAAAGATTTAGAATCGAAATCGCGACGAATCACAAATTTAGTTGTGATAGGCAACTTTTGTGCTGCTAAGCGCAATGCTTCTTTTGCAATTTCGAAAGATACACCTTCTACTTCGATAAGCATACGACCTGGAGTTACAGGAGCTACGAATCCTTCTGGAGAACCTTTACCTTTACCCATACGTACATCCGCTGGTTTTTTAGTAATTGGTTTATCAGGGAATATGCGAATCCAAATTTGACCTTGACGTTGCATATATCTAGTTACTGCAACACGGGCAGCTTCAATTTGTCTTCCTGTCAACCATTTAGTATCCATTGCTTTGATACCGAATGATCCGAATGCCAATTGATTACCTCTTTGAGCGTTTCCTTTCAAACGTCCTTTTTGCGGTCTTCTAAATTTTACTCTTTTCGGTTGTAACATGATTTACTAATTTCAAATTCGTTAAACAGATTGTTTTTTTCTCTTTTTGAAACCTTTAGCGTCACCTTTCTTTTCAGAAGAAAAGTTTCGAGAAGTTTCTTTAGAAGTCGCAAATTGAGGAGCTAAGTCTTTCTTTCCATAAACTTCGCCGCGGCAAATCCAGACTTTAATACCGATAAGCCCAACTTTAGTCAACGCTTCAGCTTGACAGTAGTCTATATCTGCTCTGAAAGTATGAAGTGGAGTTCTTCCTTCTTTATACATTTCCGAGCGGGCCATTTCTGCTCCATTCAAACGTCCTGACACTTGAACTTTGATTCCTTCGGCTCCCATTCTCATTGTTGAAGCAATAGCAGTTTTTACAGCACGACGGTAAGCCATTTTTCCTTCGATCTGATTTGCTATAGTATTAGCAACTATTACAGCATCCAACTCTGGTCTTTTAACTTCAAAAATATTTATCTGAACATCTTTGTCTGTTATCTTCTTTAGTTCCTCTTTTAGTTTATCAACTTCAGAACCAGCTTTACCAATGATAATACCTGGACGTGCAGTGCAAACTGTAATAGTAACTAACTTAAGTGTTCTCTCAATGACAATTTTAGAAACACTTGCTTTTGCAAGACGAGTATTTAAATACTTTCTGATTTTAGTGTCTTCTAATAAAGTATCACCAAAATTCTTGCCACCAAACCAATTAGAATCCCATCCTTTGATGATACCTAATCTATTGCTTATTGGATTTATCTTCTGTCCCATAATTATTCCTGATTTTCACTTTTTTTGGTATCAACAAACAAAGTAACATGGTTAGAACGTTTTCTAATTCTATGACCTCTACCTTGAGGAGCTGGACGTAAACGTTTTAACATTCTTGCTGAATCCACATAAACTTCACTTACATACAATTCACCTGCTTCTGCTTTTTTGTCATTTTTCTGTTCCCAGTTATTGATGGCAGAAAGCAACAATTTTTCTACACGTCCTGAAGCTTCTTTAGTAGAGAATTTCAAAACGCCAAGAGCTTTGAACGCCTCCATTCCTCGAATCATATCTACAACTAAGCGCATTTTTCGAGGAGATGTTGGAACATTGTTTAGCTTTGCGAAATAAAGAGATTTGTTCGCTTCTTTTCTTTCTTGAGCTTTAATATGTTTTCTTGAACCCATTTTTATATTAATTTATTTTTTCTTTATTAATACGGATTATTTTTTCTTTCCACCATGACCTCTAAAGGTACGTGTCATAGAAAATTCACCAAGTTTATGTCCTACCATATTTTCGGTTACATAGACAGGAATAAATTTGTTTCCGTTATGAACTGCTATAGTGTGACCAACAAAATCAGGAGAAATCATTGAGGCGCGAGCCCAAGTTTTAACAACCGATTTCTTTCCAGATTCATTCATTTCTAAAACCTTCTTTTCCAATTTTAGATTGATGTATGGTCCTTTTTTTAACGAACGACTCATATTGATATTCTTAATTTAAATTATTTTTTTCTTTCAATAATGTATCTATTAGAAGCTTTCTTAGGTGTGCGTGTCTTGTAACCTTTAGCCAACAAGCCTTTTCTTGATCTTGGGTGACCTCCAGATGCACGTCCTTCACCACCACCCATTGGGTGATC